>NZ_AZUK01000009.1 GCF_000527035.1 Tolumonas lignilytica | reverse complement strand
AGTTAGCTGCTTAGGAGAATTCCGATGCTTAAAGGTAGTTGCTTGTGTAATTCCATTCAGTATGAAATTCATGGTGAACTGGGGCCAACCATGATGTGTCATTGCTCCAAGTGCCGAAAAGCTAACGGTTCCGCTTTTGCTGTCAATTCAGCAGTTAAAGCAGAAGAATTCCATTTTGTGAAAGGCAAAGAGTTCGTTTCTGAATTTGAATCCACACCGGGCGTTTTCCGTGCTTTTTGCAAATGCTGTGGCACACCGCTTTTCAGCCGACGCCCATCGCAACCCGATATCCTCCGACTCAGAATTGGCAGCTTAGATACACCCGTTGACGTTAAACCCTTGGCTCATATTTTTGTCGGTTCAAAAGCCGCTTGGGATGAAATCCATGATGACATTCCACAATATGATGAACGCCCATAGTGTTGGTTTATTCATAGGTTCTGATATCGTTACGGTTTGCAATACGTTGATCCGATAACGAGACGGCCAAGGAACCTATGCTTTACCTGATATCCAAATATCTGATCACCGCTGGCATGGTGGTTTTGATCTCTGAACTAGCCAAGAAAAGTGACCGCATCGGAGCATTAGTTGCATCACTACCCTTGGTCACTATCCTGACGTTGATTTGGCTGTTTGTCGAAGGCCAATCGGAAACAAAGATCAGCAACCATGCTTATTATACGTTTTGGTATGTGATCCCAACGCTGCCAATGTTTATCTTGTTTCCTTATTTCATGTCTCGATTTGGTTTTGTGATGACATTAGTGATAAGCATTGTGTTGACCATCGTGACATTTGTTTTATTTGCTGCGTTTGTTAAACGATTTGGCATAAATCTGATGTAAAAAGCGCAGCTAACAAAAACTTAATGGCGGACGGCTTTCAGCCGCCCCATAAGTAAAAGTTATGCCGTTTCCCTTTCTTCTTGATTGCTATTGTGAAATTCATTGCTGTTTCAAATGCTGTTGTTAAATCAACAATCGCTTAATTTACTTAAACTTACGCTTCACTTTTATGGTCTCATTTGCCAAGCTATCTCAATCAACTCCGGTGGAGCATGGATGCTTCTCGTCCCTCCCTAATTCTCACTACTGCTGATTGATTTCTCCTGCGGTAGCTTTATCTAAAACAGGTGATGCTATGGCTCCACACACTAATTTATTATCGTTGATTGGTTCACCCGTGCTTGGGGTTGCTGCTACCTATTCAAGAAAAACTGATGTTTACATTTGTGGCGTTGACATTCGGGATAATGATGACTTAGTTCTGACTTTTCCAAAGGGGCATCAGTTAGCCGTTGATCAAAAAATCACATTGCACCTCGATAACCGCACTGGTGTTGATGAGTACGATGCCGAATTACGTGTCTATCGTGGTTCCTACAAAGGTTTGGTTACTAAAGTTCAAGATAATCAGATTTTAGTCAAACCGATCGAATTCGAGATTTACTATGGTGTCTCTGTTATTTATAGATTCGCTGAACGTGTTTATGAACACCCTATTGATGAACGTGTTCAACGTGAATTACCAATCACACCACTAACAGAATTACCAATTCCTGATTTACGTGAGGTCGAAAATAAAATTGGTGTTTTAGTCACACAAGCTAAATCACAGCCTCATACCACGGTGCTTGCATTTTTATCCTCTGCTGAGGATGACATTTTCTTCATTACATTCCCGGAAACGTTCAAGTCAAAGTTACTGAAACGCGACCATCATTGTCATTTCGCGATTGATTCAAGAGCTGTATTTACTTACACCCAGGCAATCGAATGGAACTACACAATCATCGAAGCTGACGCTTATCAAATCCCACAATCGCATCATTTGTTTGAACCAATTCGTGAAGCATTTGTGCAGAAAAACCCTTGGGAAGTTGGCTTCTTTAGCCATCCACAAGTTGAGCTATATCATTTAAAACCGAGAAAGGTTGTGTGCCCTACCCACGCAGAATAAACGCACAACAAAAACTTGGTGTGGGATGCTAACGCACCCCACAAGTAAAAGTTATGTGATTAGAGGTAGTCATGGCCTTTGATGATAAATTCAGACTCAGCAGTCATGCGGTTATTCTTAATTCCGAAGGGCACGTTTTACTTTTAAAAGCCGATTACGGTTCCAAATCCTGGGGGCTTCCTGGCGGTGCATTAGAGCCCGGCGAAACCATTCATGAAGCGTTGATCCGCGAGTGCCGTGAAGAACTCGGGGCTGACATTTTGATCCATTATCTCAGTGGTGTGTATTTCCATTCTGCCTATAATTCACAGGCTTTCATTTTCCGATGCGAACTGCCCTCGCCTTCTAACATCATCCTCAGCCACGAACATTCTGAATTTCGCTATACCTCAATGTCAGAACTCAGTGCTGTCCAACAGCAGCGCATATCTGACTGTCTTAATTTTTCGGGTGTTGTTACCAGTGCTAAATTCTAATGCTGATTAATCCATCATCATCTTGCACAGATATGATGCACAGCATTGATATAGCTCAGTTTTCATTAATTGAGTCCCCGATTTCATTTGTCTCTTTCCGTACCATTCGGCATCATGTTCATATGAGTAAATCAAGAGCAGAACACAGGTGTTGGGCATCTGATTGTCGATAGTCAGTGCGGTAGCTTTTGCTCTCAAAAAAACCGTCTTTTGCCGCAGCCAAAATCACATAACAAAAACTTAATGGAGGACGGCTTTCAGCCGCCCCATAAGTAAAAGTTAGGTAATTAATTTTCTTAATTATTTTGCGGAAAATTCAAGCCTTAAAGCGGCTGGTATGAGAGTTCCGTGTTGTTTACGGCTCACTTCCGGTGAAATGGTTGCCTTGCATAACTCATGATCTCACTACAGTGTGTAATTCAAATCCGCACTGGTTATGTCTTCGACAACCTTCAAGTCGTCGGTGTGTACGCCTGAAGCGGCTCATCATCTAGGCGTTTTGGTTTGAAACGACCACTCCCCGTTTCCTGAATGATGTCAGTGAAACATAACGTAAACCGGCAGTTTCAAATCTGTCGGCGCGTAATTCCGAGCGGTGGTTTGAAGCGGGTGCAGTGGCAACATTAAAGTCCGTGTACCAATTAGTCAGTTCAGTGGTGATGAATAAAAGATATTTCCTTTATTTTCCTACCTAACAAGGCGTTTAACTCGTTCGCTTTGCTCACTGGACGGCATTGTGTGCCGCCGTTTAACTTATAGTTGTGTTTCTGAGTCAATTTAAAAGAGAGCCCAATGATTAAACTATTATTTATTATATCTTTCCTTTCATTTAATTGTTACGCCTGTAGTGATGAAATAAAAATTCTTATACAGAATGAATTTGGTAATGATGTGAAATTCCTCACGTGCAAAAATAACCCTCAGCTGACAAATCAAACTATTATAGTCTTTGTAAGTAACACAAAAGATGATGACTCAGGCATTAGTGTTAACGATGCTCACACTGTATTGGTTGAAAATAATAAAATAATCAAATCATTAATAGAAAAAGGCATGATCAAGAATGATACGATACATCTCGACGACATAGAAATAGATACTGGTTTATATAATATAACTCAAACATTACGAGCAATTGGAGTTCGATATCATTTTGTTGGTTCATCGAGAGTTAATCCATATTCAGAAAATGTTTTAAATCTATACATAAATGAAAAAAATACTCTCAGAAATGTTTTATATTCACTTTCTATGCATGAACAATCTGGCGAATGGGATGGTAACTGTAATGGTTATTTTGATGAAATCACCCGCTATATCAGCATCGCAAAATCGAGCTCATATGGTTTTTATGACTTATTTTTAACTGGAAAATCAGCTCACTCTATAGCTCAAGCCAAAAAGGAAGATTGTAGTGAGTCAACAAAAACCGCCAAGATAAACAAAGTAAAAATAACCTTTGATGGCAAAAAATATAAAATCCCTCGTGATTTTAATTCAGATCTCTTGTCACCACAAAACACAACAAATTTTTAATGTCGGACTGCACTCCGTGCAGCCGCATAAAACGAAGTTAGGTAATAAAAACGGCTTATTGGTTGACGGTAAATTCGAGCCTTAAAGCGGTGTGTATGAGGGTTCCGTGTCGTTTGCGGCTCACTTTCGGTGAAATGGTTGACTTGCATAACTCATGATCTTACTT
>NZ_AZUK01000008.1 GCF_000527035.1 Tolumonas lignilytica | reverse complement strand
TTTCAACTTTGAAACGGTAGGTTTACTAAAAATTAGTTCTCTCTCATTTAGATTGACTAAAGTACAATTACCAACAATAGAAAGTACTATTTCTCTGCCAACAACAGCAAAAGCCGTTATAGAAGATATTGTTGAGAATAATATATATTACCTACACGATGATGGTAGCGTGTCTGCACCATCAGATAATAGAGCATAACAAAAAGTTCAAACCCGTTCGCATTCGCTCACTGGACGGCACTACGTGCCGCCGTTTAACTAAAAGTTAGGTAATTAATTTTCTAAATTTTTTTCGGAAAATTCGAGCCTTAAAGCGGTGTGTATGAGGGTTCCGTGTTGTTTACGGCTCACTTCCAGTGAAGTGGTTGCCTTACATAACTCATGATCTCACTTCCAGTGTGGAATTCTATCTTGCACTGGTTATGTCTTCGGCAACCTTCAAGCCCGTCGATGTGTACGCCTGGAGCGGCTCATCATCCGGGCGTTTTGGTTTGAAACGACCACTGCCCGTTTCCTGAATACTTTCAGTGAAAAATAAAACCAGCGAGCAGTTTCAAACCTGTCGGCGGATAATTCCGAGCGGTGGTTTGAAGCGGGCGCAGTGGCAGCATTGAAGTCTGTGTACCAATTAGCCAGTACAGTGGTGATGAATAAAAGATATTTCCTTTATTCTCCTACCTAACAAGGCGTTTAAACACGTTCGCTTTGCTCACTGGACGGCACTGCGTGCCGCCGTTTAACTTATAGTTAATTGGTTGCTTAAGATTTTCGGTTGTAACTATACGAATGGATTTAATTTAGGTTTGGTTTGCTGGTTTGTTCTGTCAAAAAGCCTCCATTACTGGGGGAACGTGGAGTTGAAAATCAGTGTTGCTGTACGCTCGATTAATTAAACAAATATCGAGGCGTTAAAACGAAAATGGCACACTCACTTTTCACTCTGAGAAGGCAGAATTTAGAAAAACAAAAGGAGTTATGTTTTATAACCCCTTGGACATTATGATTGTTACTGTCTCATTATTGAGAAACTGGCGTTACAAAGTGTGCATCTGCATTGAAAGCATTGGATGAGGTAAATTGGACATCGACGGTCTGACCCACAGTCACCCCTTTCAGCACATTGCTACCGTCGGCATTGTAAGTGACGGTACGTGCTGGCCAGCCCAGTTCCGTAACCGCATCTTGTTTTACAGTTACGGTCTGGTCTGCTGCATTGACAGCCAATACTGAACCGTGTGCTTTATAAGTGTCTACCGCAGCCTGAGATGACAGTGCAGCCAGTGATAATGCAGCAACAGCAGCAAAACGTACGAAGGTATTTTTCATGTTCTTTACTCCACAGATAGTCATTTGTTGAACCGGCTTGGCCGTGTTCGTCTTTTTGTTTTTGTGAAACGCATCACGTTTCGTTGAGCAAAGAATACGACTACACAGTGAGTAGATAAACCACGCTTTCGTGAATTGACTATATCAAGAAATGGAACAATCGTTGTGGTGGCGTTTTATCTGGCTGAACTAACAAGTCACAGAAGAGGTTGAATCACCTTTGGTGTTCATTCCAACCAATTAACAAAAACTTAATGGCGGACAGCACTGCGTGCTGCCCCATAAGTAATAGTTAGGTAATTAATTTTCTTAATTTTTTTCGGAAAATTCGAGCCTTAAAGCGGTGGGTATGTGGGTTCAGTGTTGTTTACAGCTCACTTCCGGTGAAGTGATTGCCTTGCATAACTCATGATCTCACTTCCAGTGTGAAATTCAATTTTGCACTGGTTATGTCTTCGGCAACCTTCAAGTCCGTCGGTGTGTACGCCTGAAGCGGCTCATCATCCGGGCACATAGTTTGAGGCGACCATTCCTTGTTTCCTGAATCATCGCAGTGAAACACAACGTAAACCGGTAGTTTCAAATCTGTCGGCGTGTAATTCCGAGCGGTGGTTTAAAGCAGGTGCAGTGGCAGCATTGAAGTCTGTGTACCAATTAGCCAGTCCAGTGGTGATGAATAAATGATATTTCCTTTATTCTCCTACCTAACAAGGCGTTTAAACACGTTCGCTTTGCTCACTGGACGGCACTGTGTGCCGCCGTTTAACTTATAGTTAGGTTTATCATATGTTTTCTTCTATCAAAAATATTTTTAATAAAGACAAAGCAGAAATCCAGCTAAGAAAAGAATATTTAGGAATTAGTTTCAGACGCAGAGATAAGATCGACTACCCCTTAACTAATGCACCTGAAAATTGTTATGGCTATATAAACGATGTATCACTATGTACTTTTGAACTCATGAGTATTCATGAGAATATATTGTCTATTGATCACTTTGCTCTTAACTCTCGTCAAATCGGAAAAAAATATGGTGAATTATGTCTCAGAGCTTTTGCTGCATTAGTTAATGAACAAAACCCTAAAATTGAAGTGATTCATTTCTCACTTTATAGATCAACATCCTTAGTCAAAAACTCAGAAGAAAAACTATTAAAATTAAAAAATGCACGAGTTAGATTGTTAGAGTCAATTAGTGCTGAAGAAATCCAAGTAAATCATCCCAATAATTACTGTTACGATGTAACTGGTAAATGGCATAAATCAAAATGGCTTTTATAGCCATTATTTTTACAAGTTGATAAACACATGATAGAAATATTCTTTTCATATTCTCATGCAGATGAAGTATTAATGAACTCCGTTCGACAACAACTTATTGTCTTTGAACGTGAAAAAAGGATTTTAAAATGGCATGATAGAATGATACCCCCAGGCTCAGCTTGGAAAAGTGAAATTGATTCACGGATGAACACATCTGATATTATATTACTTTTCCTGAGCCCCGATTTTATCGAATCTAAATATTGTTATGAAGTTGAAGGACAAGAAGCCATCAAAAGACATGATGCAGGACTTTCCATAGTTATACCCGTGATATTAAGACCATGTGCATGGCAAGCCTCCCCTTTCGGAAAATATCAAGGTGTCCCTAAAGATGGCAAACCCATATCAACTTGGCCTAATCAAGATGAAGCTACATTAGATGCAGCCATGAAAATTATGAGTGTAGTTGATAGATTACAAAAATAAACCTAACAAAAACTTGAAACTGGACGGCATTGCATGCCGCCATTTAAGTAAAAGTTAGGCGAAAATAGTCCTTGATAAAAAAAGAGAAATAAAATGAAATTCGAACAAAAAAAGAAAGGAAATAAATATACATTTACATTATATGATGATTATTTTAATTTATCATATGACACTCAGTCAGGCTCTGGCGATAAAAATATAAATTATGCCTACTTCCCCAAAAAATGCTCAATTCGTATTGAGCAACATGAATGGCTTAAAAATGTAGGTTACGTATGGACGATAGCTGGAATATATAACCTGGGCAATGCACTTTATTATAACGCACCAGCATCAGGTCAAGGAATCTGGATACTTAGCGGTATTACTTGCATCCTCTTGGCATACTTATCAAAAACAAAATACTCTGTTTTTCGAACAGAAAATGGCATTATTCCTATTATCCAAGATAAATATCATAATCAGATAATTAATGAAATAAATAAAAGAAAAAAGGCTCAACTTCTTGAGTGGCATAGAGAAATAAACCCAGATAACACATTTGAAAACGAAATAGAAAAATTTAGATGGCTTGTGGAAGAGGAAGCAATGAACACCAGAGAGGCTGAAGAAAAAATTCAACAAGTCAAAGCCTTACAAATGAATTCCTTTCCGATTTCTAGTAAAAAGCTAAACTAACATCAAAAAATAACAATATACATCGCCTAACAAAAAATTAGTGTCGGATGGCTTTCAGCCACCGCACAATTCGAAGTTAGGTAATTAATTTTCTTAATTTTTTTACGTAAAATTCGAGCCTTAAAGCGGCTGGTATGAGGGTTCCGTGTTGTTTCCGGCTCACTTCCGGTGAAGTGGTTGCCTTGCATAACTCATGATCTCACTTCCGGTGTGTAATCCAATTCCGCACTGGTTATGTCTTCGGCAACCTTCAACTCAGTCCGTGTGTACGCCTGGAGCGGCTCATCATCCGGGCGTTTGATTTGAGATGCCCACTCCCCGTTTCCTGAATAATGTCAGTGAAACACAAAGTAAACCGGCAGTTTCAAATCTGTCGGCAGGTAATTCCGAGCGGTGGTTTGAAGCCGGTGCAGTGGCCGCATTGAAGTCGGTGTACCAGTTAGCAAGTCCAGAGGTGATGAATAAAAGATATTTCCTTTATTCTCCTACCTAACAAGGCGTTTAAACACGTTCGCTTTGCTCACTGGACGGCACTGCGTGCCGCCGTTTAACTTATAGTTAGGTAATTAAGAAAGTTCCTCTGTTTCATCAGTGCTCCGAGAATCATCATTTACAAAATAAATTTCAACAGTAGCCGTTGAACAACTGCAAACAGATTTTTGACTTGAGACAAAAGGAATAGGTATGGTCTTTATTGCAACGCCTGACGTCATGCCACAAGCAGTTCCTCAGGAATCAATTGTTTTAGCTGCGGCCTCTGATTCTGCTTCATCTGCCTCATCAATTAGATCGATGACTTATGGCGTATGTGAACTATCCATTGCAACTGAGGATGATATTTCAGAGGAGGATGATTCAAGCGTTAACTCATTACACCCGACGACTTATATGAATAATTTTTTGCCGGCGGAAATGAAAATCCTTCTCGAATCCCGAGGTTCTGGCGGAATAGATTGGGAATGGTACGGGGAGTGGTTGGAAAGCTTTAAAGTCTCTATTTTACAGCAACCAGCACATGGGAAATTTGTGAATTTACGAAATGATCCAAAATTTCATGACTTACAGTACCTTCCTAATAGGGACTATTTAGGCAAAGATCGCGTTGCTGTACTAGTGGAGGGTAAGGATGAGCGTGGTCGCTCAATTGCCCTGACATTGAAATATTTTATCAATGTACTGCCAAGACAAAAGTTACACCAGATTGTTGAAGAAGGTCAGTCTGCTAAATTACAAGAAAAACTTTGCGGTAAAAGTGAAAGTTATTGGCATGATCATGATTCGTGGAAAATTTCAGAGAATCAAACGTTCAAAGGTTTGGGACAAGCTAACACTATGGTTCAGTTTGCTGATTTCTCCGGCTATTCTCTCGGCGATACTACCGGTACAGATTCATCTGCCCAAATCACGCTCGATATAAACGCCGCGGGCTACGGCTGGTATATCGACTACACGCCTTATCTGAACAGCGAATATCTACAACCAGTTCTATGATTGAATATCATCAACATGTAAAAAATTACCTAACAAAAACTTGGTGTGGGATTGCTACGCAACCCCACAAGTAAAAGTTATGCAGTTTTATTTCGCTGGTAGTTTTGCGGGGAATTCGAGTTTTAAAGCGGCGTTGGCTGCAAGCCTTGCGTTGTTTACGGCTCACTACCGAGAGTAGTGCCCGCTCATAATACGCCAAACAATATCAGTCGTGAGCTTCAGCAAATTCGATACGGCGATTATGCGCTTCTGCACATCAACGCCGTCGTGGGTAATTCCTTACAACCATTTTTTCTGTTTACAGTGTTGAACGCTAGCCCGAGAAACCAGTCGTTACTTCCGAGGCGAACTCGAGTTCGTTTTTTCAATACTGCATAACAAGGCGTTCAACGCCGTTCGCGTTGCTCACTGGACTGGTCTCCGCTTCGCTACGCCCAGCCCGTTAACTTGAAGTTATATTGGTAACTGAATTTCTTTAAATATGAATTTATATAAATATCAAAGTATCGATCCTTCAGTTCCTCCAGCTAAAAATAAATCAATTCAAAATTTATTTGAAGCCACCGTTGTGTTTTCTGCTAGACAAAATTTTAACGATCTATTCGATTCAAAAGTTAACTTTATCATTCCACGCAGAGAAAGATTAAGAAAATTTCGCGGCTCACTTTCAAAATCACAAAGAGAAGTATTTGATTCCTTTACTCCTGGAAACACTGATTTTTTTCAAAAATTAAAACAACAAACAAATACCTTAATTGATTCTTACTATTTTTACTGTTTAACCACAAATCCACTTAACAATCTGATGTGGTCGCATTACGCGAATAGCCATCATGGTTTTTGTATCGAGTGGGATGCGGATAAAATGAATGCCGATAAAGTCATTTATTCTGAACAAATTGCGAGCATCGATTTATTAGACATTACTCGGTCAAATATGGGCCTTATTAGTCAAGAAAAAATGGGGGATGACCTCTGGGCAGCTCTACGAACAAAACTGGATTATTGGTCTTATGAAAATGAGTATAGAGTTAAACTTAGTCACGAAATGAAACAGCTAGTTACTTTTAAAGATAACAAAATTAGTGTCACCAAAGCTGATTCTACTTGGATTAAATCCATAATTTTTGGTGTTCGCTGCCCTGTTAACGTTGTTACATATGTTGCAGAAAATATTCCATTCAGAGTTAATTTCAAGAAATGCAAGATTATTAATTCTGAACTGTACATCACACCGTAGCTTCAAGTTTGAAGTGCGACATAGCTTAACGATACTCACGGATAAATTCCTCCGGGGTTTTAAATCCAAGCACTTTCCTTGGTCTCGTGTTTAATCTTCTGGCTATGTCGCTGCAATGCCGTTGACCTAACAACGCCATGCTTTGCTTTTTGGGGATGTATTGTCTGATCAGACCATTGGTGTTTTCGTTGGTTCCTCGCTCCCACGAATGATACGGCGTCGCAAAGTAAAAGTCACAACCGTGGCTACGTTCTAACTGCTGATATTGGTTAAATTCAGTGCCGTTGTCGGCTGTGATGGTTTTAAATGGTAGGCCCGTTTCTTTGATCAGCCAACCGACTCGTCTGTTCAGGCTTTCTGTTGTCCGATCATCCAGTTGGCCTATGAGGGTATAGCGGCTTTGTCTTTCTACCATCGTGACTAGGCAATGTTTACTGCCGTGTCCAATGACTGTATCGATTTCCCAGTGTCCGAACTCTTCTCGTTCGTTCACTAGTGTAGGGCGTTCGCTGATATGCCGTTTGGCTGCTACTCGCCCTCGGCTGTCTTTGCTTCGATAGCGTTTACGTCTAATTTTCGGCGACTGTCTCAGGTATTGCCAAAGATTGCCGCCTTCATTTTTATCAGCCCAGACATGCTGGTAAATCGTTTCATGGCTCATCACCGGATAGCCTTTGTAACGAAAATAGCCAACGATCTGTTCTGGACTCCAATGCAATTTCAGTAAGGCATCAACCAGCAGAAAGTCCATGTGATCATACCGTTTGTTCCTTCGGGCTTTCTTTGTTCTTACCCTGACTTTTTGCTGGGCTCGCGCTGGTTGGTAACTATAAAGCTGGTCATAATTGCACCATCGGGAGTTTCGTTCCACTTCCCGGTAGACCGTACTTCGGTGACGACCTAAGGCTTTGGCGATGGATGCGACAGTCAGTCCTTGCTTTCTCAAGGCTGACAACATATATCTTTCATTCTCAGTGAGATGTGTGTATTTCATTGGCTTTTCACTTCTTGGCGGGAGTAAAAATCCTGAGTATCACATCTCGCTGTTTTTATGTTTAAAGTTGTCGCACTTCGTAATTGAATCCGCCCTGCATAACAAGGCGTTCAACGCCGTTCGCGTTGCTCACTGGACTGGTCTCCGCTTCGCTACGCCCAGCCCGTTAACTTGAAGTTAGGTAATTAATTTTCTTAATTTTTTTGCGGTAAATTCGAGCCTTAAAGCGGCTGGTATGAGGTTCCGTGTTATTTGCGGCTCACTTCCAGTGATGTGGTTGCCTTGCATAACTCATGATCTCACTGCCTGTGTGGAATTCTATCTTGCACTGGTTATGTCTTCGGCAACCTTCAAGTCAGTCGGTGTGTACGCCTGGAGCGGCTCATCATCTGGGCTCTGTTGTTTAAGGTAACCACTCCCTGTTTCCTGAATAATGTCAGTGAAACACAAAATAAACCGGCAGTTTCAAACCTGTCGGCGGGTAATTCCGAGCGGTGGTTTAAAGCGAGCGCTGTGGCAGCATTGAAGTCTGTGTACCAATTAGCCAGTCCAGTGGTGATGAATAAAAGATATTTCCTTTATTCTCCTACCTAACAAGGCGTTTAAACACGTTCGCTTTGCTCACTGGACGGCACTGTGTGCCGCCGTTTAACTTATAGTTAACTGGTTTCGTTAGTTGCGTGTTTTGTTTTCCGCTGGCATAGATAGTTTGTCGAAAATTTCAACGCCGCTCCCTGCACTTCTGGGCACAGCAAAATTTGCGTTTAATTCAGTTTCAGCGAAAGCAAGTTCAGTGGGTAAATTCAAAATCAGCGCACTTTTTGAGTCGTGAAAATAGTAAGCCCGTTCATGAATTCAAGTTCTGGCCGAATATAGAAATGTTTATCGACAACAACGGTGGTTCGCAAAATGCCGTCGTGCCTTAAACAATTTCAACTCAACGACCAGTTAACAAAAACTTAGTGTGGGACGCTTTCGCGCCCCACAAGTTAGAAGTTAGGTAATAAAAACGGCTTTATTGGTGGCGGTGAATTTTAGCCCTAAAGCGGCTGTGCAGATGGCCAGTGATTTTTACGGCTCACTACCTGCGAGTAGGTTGCCTCGCGCAACACATGAATTCACGTTGATTCGACAAGCTCACAGCCTGCGCTGGTTACGTGTCGGCAACCATCAACACTGTCAGTGTGTAACGCCTAAGCGGCTCATCATCGGGGCACAGTGTTTTTAGCCACCACTGCATGCTCATTAAATGAGCTAATTTGAGAATTCAGCAAATTTCGCTGATGCGATATTCTCGGCGAGTAATTCTGAGCGGTTGTTTAAAGCTGGTGCGGTGAAAATTGAAAGTCCGCGGTCCCACTTAGCCAGTTTTGTTGTTGATGATGAATATGTTTTTCTTTGTTCATACCTAACAACTAATTCAAACACGTTCGCTTTGCTCACTGGACGGCACTACGTGCCGCCGTTTAATTAAAAGTTAACTAGCAATTACAACTCTGAGCACATATTCAAATGACAAAAGCATTATTAATTATTGACGTCCAAGTTGGCTTATTTGAACCAAAACCATCGCCTTACAAATCTGATGAAGTGATTTCTAATATCAATAAACTTGCTGATAAGGCACGAGCGTCTAATGCGCCTGTCATATGGATACAACATGAAACACCAAACCATGAAATTCTGAAATTTCAGAGTGATGGCTGGGAATTGCCTAATAATTTGAATCAGGCTGAATCAGATTTTTATGTTCGCAAAACCACGCCTGACTCTTTTTTAAAAACCGACTTGCTTCAAATTTTAACAAACCAAACTGTTTCTGAATTGGTAGTCTGTGGCTACGCAACTGAATTTTGTGTAGATACAACGATTCGAAGTGCAGCGGCAAAGGGTTTTGAAATCACGTTAGTGAGTGATACTCATACAACACATGATAAACAACACGCACCTGCTGAATTCATCATTCAACATCATAATGCTACATTGCCAAATATTAAAAGTTTCGGCGTGACAATTAAAACTGAGCAATCTGAACTAGTCGAATTTGCTAGTTAACAAAAACTTGGTGTGGGACGCTAACGCGCCCCACAAGTCGAAGTTATCTATCTTTTGAAAGTTTTAGTTGTACAACCAATTGTACATTTCGTTGACTGAGCTATACTTGTACCATAAGTTGCACAGTTAACGGAGTCTTTATGCAAGTCGTTTCATTTACAGAAGCACGCAACAATCTTAAATCAGTCTTAGATCAAGTGGTTAATGATGCCGACTGCACCATTATCACTCGTCGAGATGCTGAAGATGCTGTAGTGATGTCACTTGATTATTACAACAGCCTCATGGAAACCGTTCATCTATTAAAATCGCCAGCTAATGCTGCTCATTTGGCAAAATCAATCGCGCAATACCGTAATAATCAGACTCAAGAGCGAGATCTGATTGATGAGTAGATTACTGACTTGGACTGACGAAGCTTGGGATGATTATCTTTATTGGCAAAACCAAGACAAAAAAACGCTAAAACGCATCAATAAAATTATCGAAGATATCAAACGATCTCCATTTGAAGGTATTGGAAAACCAGAACCTTTAAAAATGAATCTATCAGGTTTTTGGTCTCGCCGTATTGATGACACAAATCGCCTTGTTTATGCAGTAGAAGATAACCGTTTCACGATCATTTCCTGTCGTTATCACTATGAATAAAGGCTGAAATTAAACGATAGATAACAAAATTTTAATGTCGGATGGCACTACGTGCCACCGCATAAAAC
>NZ_AZUK01000007.1 GCF_000527035.1 Tolumonas lignilytica | reverse complement strand
TTTCAACTTTGAAACGGTAGGTTTACTAAAAATTAGTTCTCTCTCATTTAGATTGACTAAAGTACAATTACCAACAATAGAAAGTACTATTTCTCTGCCAACAACAGCAAAAGCCGTTATAGAAGATATTGTTGAGAATAATATATATTACCTACACGATGATGGTAGCGTGTCTGCACCATCAGATAATAGAGCATAACAAAAAGTTCAAACCCGTTCGCATTCGCTCACTGGACGGCACTACGTGCCGCCGTTTAACTAAAAGTTAGGTAATTAATTTTCTAAATTTTTTTCGGAAAATTCGAGCCTTAAAGCGGTGTGTATGAGGGTTCCGTGTTGTTTACGGCTCACTTCCAGTGAAGTGGTTGCCTTACATAACTCATGATCTCACTTCCAGTGTGGAATTCTATCTTGCACTGGTTATGTCTTCGGCAACCTTCAAGCCCGTCGATGTGTACGCCTGGAGCGGCTCATCATCCGGGCGTTTTGGTTTGAAACGACCACTGCCCGTTTCCTGAATACTTTCAGTGAAAAATAAAACCAGCGAGCAGTTTCAAACCTGTCGGCGGATAATTCCGAGCGGTGGTTTGAAGCGGGCGCAGTGGCAGCATTGAAGTCTGTGTACCAATTAGCCAGTACAGTGGTGATGAATAAAAGATATTTCCTTTATTCTCCTACCTAACAAGGCGTTTAAACACGTTCGCTTTGCTCACTGGACGGCACTGCGTGCCGCCGTTTAACTTATAGTTAATTGGTTGCTTAAGATTTTCGGTTGTAACTATACGAATGGATTTAATTTAGGTTTGGTTTGCTGGTTTGTTCTGTCAAAAAGCCTCCATTACTGGGGGAACGTGGAGTTGAAAATCAGTGTTGCTGTACGCTCGATTAATTAAACAAATATCGAGGCGTTAAAACGAAAATGGCACACTCACTTTTCACTCTGAGAAGGCAGAATTTAGAAAAACAAAAGGAGTTATGTTTTATAACCCCTTGGACATTATGATTGTTACTGTCTCATTATTGAGAAACTGGCGTTACAAAGTGTGCATCTGCATTGAAAGCATTGGATGAGGTAAATTGGACATCGACGGTCTGACCCACAGTCACCCCTTTCAGCACATTGCTACCGTCGGCATTGTAAGTGACGGTACGTGCTGGCCAGCCCAGTTCCGTAACCGCATCTTGTTTTACAGTTACGGTCTGGTCTGCTGCATTGACAGCCAATACTGAACCGTGTGCTTTATAAGTGTCTACCGCAGCCTGAGATGACAGTGCAGCCAGTGATAATGCAGCAACAGCAGCAAAACGTACGAAGGTATTTTTCATGTTCTTTACTCCACAGATAGTCATTTGTTGAACCGGCTTGGCCGTGTTCGTCTTTTTGTTTTTGTGAAACGCATCACGTTTCGTTGAGCAAAGAATACGACTACACAGTGAGTAGATAAACCACGCTTTCGTGAATTGACTATATCAAGAAATGGAACAATCGTTGTGGTGGCGTTTTATCTGGCTGAACTAACAAGTCACAGAAGAGGTTGAATCACCTTTGGTGTTCATTCCAACCAATTAACAAAAACTTAATGGCGGACAGCACTGCGTGCTGCCCCATAAGTAATAGTTAGGTAATTAATTTTCTTAATTTTTTTCGGAAAATTCGAGCCTTAAAGCGGTGGGTATGTGGGTTCAGTGTTGTTTACAGCTCACTTCCGGTGAAGTGATTGCCTTGCATAACTCATGATCTCACTTCCAGTGTGAAATTCAATTTTGCACTGGTTATGTCTTCGGCAACCTTCAAGTCCGTCGGTGTGTACGCCTGAAGCGGCTCATCATCCGGGCACATAGTTTGAGGCGACCATTCCTTGTTTCCTGAATCATCGCAGTGAAACACAACGTAAACCGGTAGTTTCAAATCTGTCGGCGTGTAATTCCGAGCGGTGGTTTAAAGCAGGTGCAGTGGCAGCATTGAAGTCTGTGTACCAATTAGCCAGTCCAGTGGTGATGAATAAATGATATTTCCTTTATTCTCCTACCTAACAAGGCGTTTAAACACGTTCGCTTTGCTCACTGGACGGCACTGTGTGCCGCCGTTTAACTTATAGTTAGGTTTATCATATGTTTTCTTCTATCAAAAATATTTTTAATAAAGACAAAGCAGAAATCCAGCTAAGAAAAGAATATTTAGGAATTAGTTTCAGACGCAGAGATAAGATCGACTACCCCTTAACTAATGCACCTGAAAATTGTTATGGCTATATAAACGATGTATCACTATGTACTTTTGAACTCATGAGTATTCATGAGAATATATTGTCTATTGATCACTTTGCTCTTAACTCTCGTCAAATCGGAAAAAAATATGGTGAATTATGTCTCAGAGCTTTTGCTGCATTAGTTAATGAACAAAACCCTAAAATTGAAGTGATTCATTTCTCACTTTATAGATCAACATCCTTAGTCAAAAACTCAGAAGAAAAACTATTAAAATTAAAAAATGCACGAGTTAGATTGTTAGAGTCAATTAGTGCTGAAGAAATCCAAGTAAATCATCCCAATAATTACTGTTACGATGTAACTGGTAAATGGCATAAATCAAAATGGCTTTTATAGCCATTATTTTTACAAGTTGATAAACACATGATAGAAATATTCTTTTCATATTCTCATGCAGATGAAGTATTAATGAACTCCGTTCGACAACAACTTATTGTCTTTGAACGTGAAAAAAGGATTTTAAAATGGCATGATAGAATGATACCCCCAGGCTCAGCTTGGAAAAGTGAAATTGATTCACGGATGAACACATCTGATATTATATTACTTTTCCTGAGCCCCGATTTTATCGAATCTAAATATTGTTATGAAGTTGAAGGACAAGAAGCCATCAAAAGACATGATGCAGGACTTTCCATAGTTATACCCGTGATATTAAGACCATGTGCATGGCAAGCCTCCCCTTTCGGAAAATATCAAGGTGTCCCTAAAGATGGCAAACCCATATCAACTTGGCCTAATCAAGATGAAGCTACATTAGATGCAGCCATGAAAATTATGAGTGTAGTTGATAGATTACAAAAATAAACCTAACAAAAACTTGAAACTGGACGGCATTGCATGCCGCCATTTAAGTAAAAGTTAGGCGAAAATAGTCCTTGATAAAAAAAGAGAAATAAAATGAAATTCGAACAAAAAAAGAAAGGAAATAAATATACATTTACATTATATGATGATTATTTTAATTTATCATATGACACTCAGTCAGGCTCTGGCGATAAAAATATAAATTATGCCTACTTCCCCAAAAAATGCTCAATTCGTATTGAGCAACATGAATGGCTTAAAAATGTAGGTTACGTATGGACGATAGCTGGAATATATAACCTGGGCAATGCACTTTATTATAACGCACCAGCATCAGGTCAAGGAATCTGGATACTTAGCGGTATTACTTGCATCCTCTTGGCATACTTATCAAAAACAAAATACTCTGTTTTTCGAACAGAAAATGGCATTATTCCTATTATCCAAGATAAATATCATAATCAGATAATTAATGAAATAAATAAAAGAAAAAAGGCTCAACTTCTTGAGTGGCATAGAGAAATAAACCCAGATAACACATTTGAAAACGAAATAGAAAAATTTAGATGGCTTGTGGAAGAGGAAGCAATGAACACCAGAGAGGCTGAAGAAAAAATTCAACAAGTCAAAGCCTTACAAATGAATTCCTTTCCGATTTCTAGTAAAAAGCTAAACTAACATCAAAAAATAACAATATACATCGCCTAACAAAAAATTAGTGTCGGATGGCTTTCAGCCACCGCACAATTCGAAGTTAGGTAATTAATTTTCTTAATTTTTTACGGAAAACTCGAGCCTTAAAGCGGCTGGTATGAGGGTTCAGTGTTATTAACGGCTCACTTCCGGTGAAGTGGTTGCCTTGCATAACGCATGATCTCACTTCCAGTGTTGAATTCTATCTTGCACTGGTTATGTCTTCGGCAACCTTCAAGTCCGTCGGTGTGTACGCCTGAAGCGGCTCATCATCAGGGCGTTTTGGTTTGAAACGACCACTGCCCGTTTCCTGATTAATTTCAGTAAAACATAAAACCAGCAGGCAGTTTCAAACCTGTCGGCGAGTAATTCCGAGCGGTGGTTTAAAGCAGGCACAGTGGCAACATTGAAGTCCGTGTACCAATTAGCCAGTGCAGTGGTGATGAATAAAAGATATTTCCTT
The DNA here is from genome assembly GCF_000527035.1 of Tolumonas lignilytica. Taxonomy (NCBI): domain Bacteria; kingdom Pseudomonadati; phylum Pseudomonadota; class Gammaproteobacteria; order Aeromonadales; family Aeromonadaceae; genus Tolumonas; species Tolumonas lignilytica. The sequence goes on along the minus strand of NZ_AZUK01000007.1, from coordinate 6,694 downwards.
TATTCTCCTACCTAACAAGGCGTTTAAACACGTTCGCTTTGCTCACTGGACGGCACTATGTGCCGCCGTTTAACTTATAGTTATGTGTCAAGGAGTAATGGTGATTGAGATCGGAAACGTTGGTTTGATCGAAGCGGGCGATGATATTGGTTATCAAGTAAAGATCGTTGATGACTCTGAAAATACTGGTGGTTTTCTTATTCTCATCAGTAAAGACTTCAACAATTCAGACTCAGAGGCATTTGATGATTGGGTAGCCAACGAAGAAGAACTGGCCTGCTATTTCGAAGAATCAAATTGGATAATAAAATGGTTTTAAGCATAAAAATACATAACAATTTTTGGCAGTCGACGCGAATATTATATTGCGCGTCGTTGTTAAAGACGTTATGCGTAAGGAGAATTAAGTTGAAAGAATCTGATTTAGAAAGAACAATAATAAACCATATTGAAAACCTGAAAGTTGGTCAAAAAGGAAGTATCAACTTTTCTGGGATTCCGTTGGTAATCAACGTCAAAATTGAATTTTCTGGCGGTTGGGCTGTTCATCAGACCATTCAACCTGGTGCAAGTTTTGAATTTGTACGAGGTGAAACATCTGATCTAAAAGGTCTCTCTATCACTTTTGAACCATATGATGGGCTTCGAACTATTGATAACTAAAAAATATGCTTAGAATTATTCAAGAAGATGCCATTGGTTGTGGTTTAGCTTGTATGGTAAATATTATAAAACAGTCAGAAAAACTGCGCTCAAAATATTAAATTTCAAAGCAGACCGATACTATACAACTGCTTCAGATCTTAAAAAATTAGGGTTAATTTATTCGATTAATGTAGGCGAGCGTCGTCGCATTTTCAAAAATTGGTCATCTCTACCTAAGATAGCAATTTTTGTAATTAACTATCGAGAATCATCTAATACATGGCATTGGGTAGTATTTTTGATAACGGTAAATGAACAATATGTTCTTGATTCATTGATCAGAGTAAAGTCAGAAAAGAGCACAGATTTAAACAGAATATCAAAAAAATATTAAATGGTTTATTCCAGCGGCCTACACATAACAAAAACTTAATGGCGGACAGCACTGCGTGCTGCCCCATAAGTAATAGTTAGGTTTACTAATCGAGATAATATGGATCTTAAAAAACATTTAGAATCAGCAGCAAATTTCTCACAAATCGGTATGCTCATACTTGGTTTGTTTGGTTATTTTTATACCGTTGTTCCTGTTTTTCAAAATCAACAGTTACAAGAGGAAAACTCAAAGCTACAACTAGAAAGAGAAAAAATAACCAACGAAACGAATAAACTTACAATTGAAAAGAAAAACCTTCTAGTTAAAACAGATGAACTTCAATCTCAGCAAAAATCATTGACCGATAAAATCACTATTCTAAAAAAATCAAACATTGATATACAGAATACAAATCTCGAATTAAAATCACAGTCAGATGCTTTATCTTTGAAATTAGAAAATATCCAAAAAGATTACGCATCTCAATCTAAATCACTTGATTCTACTCGTTCTGAATTAATGGCTCTTGATGTGATGTTTATTTATGAAGAAGATTTTCTTCCTAATTATTACAAAAGCAACTCAAATTTAGAACTAACACAGAGAATTGAAAACGCAGATAAACAGTGGCCCGATAATGTGCAACTACTATTGAATGCCACCCAATATGCATCAAAACTTGAGAATAGAAAACCTAAAATCCCATCATCCTATTATACAAAACTACAACAGTTTATATTAAAAAATAAATCAACCTTAACCTGTAAAAAGCCAGACTTCACATCAATCAGTCAGAATTACATAACAAATTTAAAAAAATCAGAAAAATCCTCCATCTCAACAACAGAAGAAGAAATTGAAAATATTAAAAGAGAATATAAAGCAAAAAATCAACTTGTTGAAATCACCCCCGAATTCAAACAATCAGTCTTAAGAAAGAACCAACTTAGTGAAAAGTTATCATTAGACATGAAAGTTGAAGATATATTAAATAACGAAATTCAGGGGTGTCTTAAAAAAGGATTCAATGTAATAGAATCATTTAGCAAGAGTAACTAATGGGCATAAACCTAACAAAAACTTGGTGTGGGATTGCTTCGCAACCCCACAAGTAAAAGTTATATTGGTAACTGAATTTCTTTAAATATGAATTTATATAAATATCAAAGTATCGATCCTTCAGTTCCTCCAGCTAAAAATAAATCAATTCAAAATTTATTTGAAGCCACCGTTGTGTTTTCTGCTAGACAAAATTTTAACGATCTATTCGATTCAAAAGTTAACTTTATCATTCCACGCAGAGAAAGATTAAGAAAATTTCGCGGCTCACTTTCAAAATCACAAAGAGAAGTATTTGATTCCTTTACTCCTGGAAACACTGATTTTTTTCAAAAATTAAAACAACAAACAAATACCTTAATTGATTCTTACTATTTTTACTGTTTAACCACAAATCCACTTAACAATCTGATGTGGTCGCATTACGCGAATAGCCATCATGGTTTTTGTATCGAGTGGGATGCGGATAAAATGAATGCCGATAAAGTCATTTATTCTGAACAAATTGCGAGCATCGATTTATTAGACATTACTCGGTCAAATATGGGCCTTATTAGTCAAGAAAAAATGGGGGATGACCTCTGGGCAGCTCTACGAACAAAACTGGATTATTGGTCTTATGAAAATGAGTATAGAGTTAAACTTAGTCACGAAATGAAACAGCTAGTTACTTTTAAAGATAACAAAATTAGTGTCACCAAAGCTGATTCTACTTGGATTAAATCCATAATTTTTGGTGTTCGCTGCCCTGTTAACGTTGTTACATATGTTGCAGAAAATATTCCATTCAGAGTTAATTTCAAGAAATGCAAGATTATTAATTCTGAACTGTACATCACACCGTAGCTTCAAGTTTGAAGTGCGACATAGCTTAACGATACTCACGGATAAATTCCTCCGGGGTTTTAAATCCAAGCACTTTCCTTGGTCTCGTGTTTAATCTTCTGGCTATGTCGCTGCAATGCCGTTGACCTAACAACGCCATGCTTTGCTTTTTGGGGATGTATTGTCTGATCAGACCATTGGTGTTTTCGTTGGTTCCTCGCTCCCACGAATGATACGGCGTCGCAAAGTAAAAGTCACAACCGTGGCTACGTTCTAACTGCTGATATTGGTTAAATTCAGTGCCGTTGTCGGCTGTGATGGTTTTAAATGGTAGGCCCGTTTCTTTGATCAGCCAACCGACTCGTCTGTTCAGGCTTTCTGTTGTCCGATCATCCAGTTGGCCTATGAGGGTATAGCGGCTTTGTCTTTCTACCATCGTGACTAGGCAATGTTTACTGCCGTGTCCAATGACTGTATCGATTTCCCAGTGTCCGAACTCTTCTCGTTCGTTCACTAGTGTAGGGCGTTCGCTGATATGCCGTTTGGCTGCTACTCGCCCTCGGCTGTCTTTGCTTCGATAGCGTTTACGTCTAATTTTCGGCGACTGTCTCAGGTATTGCCAAAGATTGCCGCCTTCATTTTTATCAGCCCAGACATGCTGGTAAATCGTTTCATGGCTCATCACCGGATAGCCTTTGTAACGAAAATAGCCAACGATCTGTTCTGGACTCCAATGCAATTTCAGTAAGGCATCAACCAGCAGAAAGTCCATGTGATCATACCGTTTGTTCCTTCGGGCTTTCTTTGTTCTTACCCTGACTTTTTGCTGGGCTCGCGCTGGTTGGTAACTATAAAGCTGGTCATAATTGCACCATCGGGAGTTTCGTTCCACTTCCCGGTAGACCGTACTTCGGTGACGACCTAAGGCTTTGGCGATGGATGCGACAGTCAGTCCTTGCTTTCTCAAGGCTGACAACATATATCTTTCATTCTCAGTGAGATGTGTGTATTTCATTGGCTTTTCACTTCTTGGCGGGAGTAAAAATCCTGAGTATCACATCTCGCTGTTTTTATGTTTAAAGTTGTCGCACTTCGTAATTGAATCCGCCCTGCATAACAAGGCGTTCAACGCCGTTCGCGTTGCTCACTGGACTGGTCTCCGCTTCGCTACGCCCAGCCCGTTAACTTGAAGTTAGGTAATTAATTTTCTTAATTTTTTTGCGGTAAATTCGAGCCTTAAAGCGGCTGGTATGAGGTTCCGTGTTATTTGCGGCTCACTTCCAGTGATGTGGTTGCCTTGCATAACTCATGATCTCACTGCCTGTGTGGAATTCTATCTTGCACTGGTTATGTCTTCGGCAACCTTCAAGTCAGTCGGTGTGTACGCCTGGAGCGGCTCATCATCTGGGCTCTGTTGTTTAAGGTAACCACTCCCTGTTTCCTGAATAATGTCAGTGAAACACAAAATAAACCGGCAGTTTCAAACCTGTCGGCGGGTAATTCCGAGCGGTGGTTTAAAGCGAGCGCTGTGGCAGCATTGAAGTCTGTGTACCAATTAGCCAGTCCAGTGGTGATGAATAAAAGATATTTCCTTTATTCTCCTACCTAACAAGGCGTTTAAACACGTTCGCTTTGCTCACTGGACGGCACTGTGTGCCGCCGTTTAACTTATAGTTAACTGGTTTCGTTAGTTGCGTGTTTTGTTTTCCGCTGGCATAGATAGTTTGTCGAAAATTTCAACGCCGCTCCCTGCACTTCTGGGCACAGCAAAATTTGCGTTTAATTCAGTTTCAGCGAAAGCAAGTTCAGTGGGTAAATTCAAAATCAGCGCACTTTTTGAGTCGTGAAAATAGTAAGCCCGTTCATGAATTCAAGTTCTGGCCGAATATAGAAATGTTTATCGACAACAACGGTGGTTCGCAAAATGCCGTCGTGCCTTAAACAATTTCAACTCAACGACCAGTTAACAAAAACTTAGTGTGGGACGCTTTCGCGCCCCACAAGTTAGAAGTTAGGTAATAAAAACGGCTTTATTGGTGGCGGTGAATTTTAGCCCTAAAGCGGCTGTGCAGATGGCCAGTGATTTTTACGGCTCACTACCTGCGAGTAGGTTGCCTCGCGCAACACATGAATTCACGTTGATTCGACAAGCTCACAGCCTGCGCTGGTTACGTGTCGGCAACCATCAACACTGTCAGTGTGTAACGCCTAAGCGGCTCATCATCGGGGCACAGTGTTTTTAGCCACCACTGCATGCTCATTAAATGAGCTAATTTGAGAATTCAGCAAATTTCGCTGATGCGATATTCTCGGCGAGTAATTCTGAGCGGTTGTTTAAAGCTGGTGCGGTGAAAATTGAAAGTCCGCGGTCCCACTTAGCCAGTTTTGTTGTTGATGATGAATATGTTTTTCTTTGTTCATACCTAACAACTAATTCAAACACGTTCGCTTTGCTCACTGGACGGCACTACGTGCCGCCGTTTAATTAAAAGTTAACTAGCAATTACAACTCTGAGCACATATTCAAATGACAAAAGCATTATTAATTATTGACGTCCAAGTTGGCTTATTTGAACCAAAACCATCGCCTTACAAATCTGATGAAGTGATTTCTAATATCAATAAACTTGCTGATAAGGCACGAGCGTCTAATGCGCCTGTCATATGGATACAACATGAAACACCAAACCATGAAATTCTGAAATTTCAGAGTGATGGCTGGGAATTGCCTAATAATTTGAATCAGGCTGAATCAGATTTTTATGTTCGCAAAACCACGCCTGACTCTTTTTTAAAAACCGACTTGCTTCAAATTTTAACAAACCAAACTGTTTCTGAATTGGTAGTCTGTGGCTACGCAACTGAATTTTGTGTAGATACAACGATTCGAAGTGCAGCGGCAAAGGGTTTTGAAATCACGTTAGTGAGTGATACTCATACAACACATGATAAACAACACGCACCTGCTGAATTCATCATTCAACATCATAATGCTACATTGCCAAATATTAAAAGTTTCGGCGTGACAATTAAAACTGAGCAATCTGAACTAGTCGAATTTGCTAGTTAACAAAAACTTGGTGTGGGACGCTAACGCGCCCCACAAGTCGAAGTTATCTATCTTTTGAAAGTTTTAGTTGTACAACCAATTGTACATTTCGTTGACTGAGCTATACTTGTACCATAAGTTGCACAGTTAACGGAGTCTTTATGCAAGTCGTTTCATTTACAGAAGCACGCAACAATCTTAAATCAGTCTTAGATCAAGTGGTTAATGATGCCGACTGCACCATTATCACTCGTCGAGATGCTGAAGATGCTGTAGTGATGTCACTTGATTATTACAACAGCCTCATGGAAACCGTTCATCTATTAAAATCGCCAGCTAATGCTGCTCATTTGGCAAAATCAATCGCGCAATACCGTAATAATCAGACTCAAGAGCGAGATCTGATTGATGAGTAGATTACTGACTTGGACTGACGAAGCTTGGGATGATTATCTTTATTGGCAAAACCAAGACAAAAAAACGCTAAAACGCATCAATAAAATTATCGAAGATATCAAACGATCTCCATTTGAAGGTATTGGAAAACCAGAACCTTTAAAAATGAATCTATCAGGTTTTTGGTCTCGCCGTATTGATGACACAAATCGCCTTGTTTATGCAGTAGAAGATAACCGTTTCACGATCATTTCCTGTCGTTATCACTATGAATAAAGGCTGAAATTAAACGATAGATAACAAAATTTTAATGTCGGATGGCACTACGTGCCACCGCATAAAAC
>NZ_AZUK01000006.1 GCF_000527035.1 Tolumonas lignilytica | reverse complement strand
ACTGTATCGATTTCCCAGTGTCCGAACTCTTCTCGTTCGTTCACTAGTGTAGGGCGTTCGCTGATATGCCGTTTGGCTGCTACTCGCCCTCGGCTGTCTTTGCTTCGATAGCGTTTACGTCTAATTTTCGGCGACTGTCTCAGGTATTGCCAAAGATTGCCGCCTTCATTTTTATCAGCCCAGACATGCTGGTAAATCGTTTCATGGCTCATCACCGGATAGCCTTTGTAACGAAAATAGCCAACGATCTGTTCTGGACTCCAATGCAATTTCAGTAAGGCATCAACCAGCAGAAAGTCCATGTGATCATACCGTTTGTTCCTTCGGGCTTTCTTTGTTCTTACCCTGACTTTTTGCTGGGCTCGCGCTGGTTGGTAACTATAAAGCTGGTCATAATTGCACCATCGGGAGTTTCGTTCCACTTCCCGGTAGACCGTACTTCGGTGACGACCTAAGGCTTTGGCGATGGATGCGACAGTCAGTCCTTGCTTTCTCAAGGCTGACAACATATATCTTTCATTCTCAGTGAGATGTGTGTATTTCATTGGCTTTTCACTTCTTGGCGGGAGTAAAAATCCTGAGTATCACATCTCGCTGTTTTTATGTTTAAAGTTGTCGCACTTCGTAATTGAATCCGCCTTATCTAACAAAAATTTAAAGTTGGACGGCACTTTGTGCCGCCACTTAAATCGAAGTTAGGTAATTAATTTTCTTAATTTTTTTGCGGTAAATTGGAGTCTTAAAGCGGCTGGTATGAGGGTTCTGTGTTATTTGCGGCTCACTTCCGGTGAAATGGTTGCCTTGCATAACTCATGACCTCACTTTCGGTGTGTAATTCAATTCCGCACTGGTTATGTCTTCGGCAACCTTCAACTCAGTCCGTGTGTACGCCTGGAGCGGCTCATCATCCGGGCGTTTTGGTTTGAAACGACCACTGCCTGTTTCCTGAATAATTTCAGTAAAACATAAAGCAAATTGGCTGTTTCAAGTCTGTCAGCGGGTAATTCCGAGCGGTGGTTTAAAGCGGGTGCAGTGGCAGCATTGAAGTCCGCGTACCAATTAGCCAGTTCAGTGGTGATGAATAAAAGATATTTCCTTTATTCTCCTACCTAACAAGGCGTTTAAACACGTTCGCTTTGCTCACTGGACGGCACTACGTGCCGCCGTTTAATTAAAAGTTAAATTATTTTGGGGTAATCATGATTGCGAAAACACCTACTCCACCCTATTACGCAGTGATATTCACATCTATCCGTACAAATATTGACGATGGGTATGCAATCACGGCTGATGCCATGGTCGCTTTAGCCCAACAACAACAACCCGGGTTCCTTGGCGCAGAATCTGCCCGAAATGACATTGGCATTACCGTTTCATACTGGTCTGATCTCGATTCCATTAAACAATGGAAGTCGAACACTGACCACTTATTGGCACAAAGGTTAGGTCGCGAAAAATGGTATAAATCATTTAAAACCCGAATTGCCAAAGTTGAACGTGACTATGAGTTTTAATTTACAATTTCCTATCGAAACAACTCGCTTAATCATTCGCCCTTACCTTGCTGCTGATATTTGTGAACAAACCGAAGCTGTGCTTGAATCGGTTTCAACTGTTGGACGTTGGCTTTCTTGGTGCACACCCGACTATACCGTCAAAGATGCGGCTGAGTGGTTTGTGATTTGTGAAGATGCATTGAAAGAAAGTGCGGCTTATACATTTGGTTTATTTGATAAGCTAACGAATCAACTGCTTGGTAGCATCACCATCAATCAACTTAAACCAGATTATAAAATCGGTAATATCGGTTATTGGGTGCGTGAATCAAAGCAAGGTTTGGGTTATGCCCTAGAAGCTGTTTTAGCTATCAAACAATTTGCGTTTCGAGACTTGCAGTTACTCCGTTTAGAAATTGTGGCTGCTATCGATAACAAACCAAGCAATCGCGTTGCAATAAAATCGGGCGCCCGATTTGAAGGTGTCGACAAAAAACGGATTTTGCTTAAAACAGGCTATGTTGATGCCAACATCTATGCTTTTTTCGCATCGAAAGAACCGACCTGATTTAAGCAGAAAAATTTAACAAAAACTTAATGGCGGACAGCACTACGTGCTGCCCCATAAGTAATAGTTATGCGACAAGGACATCTTGAGAATTTTTAATGAATGAAAATGCAATGTCTATAATAGACAAACAAGATATCTTGCTCAGACTTAATGCACAGCGTGCACTGTTAGGCAATATCCCAGCAAGTCTCAGATGTGTATCAGTTGAATACAACAGCACGGAGATCATGTGCAGTTTTGTCTTTGATGGTATTCCAAGCGCAGATGATAAAGAACTTTTGAGTCATGCGGCAACAGAAATTATTGCCGACTATCCTGATGTTTACACCATAAATGAAGTTTATCTGTCTATTCCATATCCCAAAAACATGCCATATCTGCGTAATATAGTGTTTATGCGTTATGAGAAATGAGTTACAACAATTTATCTAAAATTTAATAACCGCCGTAGCTTTTTTGGTAATTTACAGATGAAATATGAAATCAATTACTTATTTGATCACGGTAGTTGTGTTTGCCTGTGGTCAAACAATGATGAGTCTAGAAATAAATTTGGTTATGCAATCGATCACTGGAAATTACCTTTAAGTGAAACACTAAACGATACCATCAATACCTAATTGCTTGGTATGACACATCAATTAATTAGCCAGATCCATCTAAGTAAATTGAATATTGGTCCAGTGAAGAATTAAGTCATTTCAAGAACGCAGCTATAAAAGGTCTGAAGCTTTTGGAAAATGAGCTTTCACTTAATGAATATGAAATTTCAGACAAGAGCAACTTAACGTGAAGCGCATAACAAAAACTTGGTGTGGGATTGCTACGCAACCCCACAAGTAAAAGTTAGGTAATTAATTTTCTTATTTTTTTACGGAAAATTCGGGCCTTAAAGCGGCAGGTATGAGGGTTCCGTGTTATTTGCGGCTCACTTCTGGTGTCTAGGGTTGCTTACGCATAACAGTTTTCAGCATTCGTGTGGTTAACAAGGTTTTGTTAGGCATTATATCTCCAGCAACCCATCAGCGCTGTCGTGTGTACGCCAGAAGCGGCTCATCATCCGGGCACATAGTTTGAGGCAACCACTCCCCCGTTTCCTGATTAATGTCAGTGAAACATAAAACCAGCAGGCAGTTTCAAACCTGTCGGCGTGTAATTCCGAGCGGTGGTTTAAAGAGGGTGCAGTGGCAACATTGAAGTCTGTGTACCAATTAGTCAGTTCAGTGGTGATGAATAAAAGATATTTCCTTTATTCTCCTACCTAACAAGGCGTTTAAACACGTTCGCTTTGCTCACTGGACGGCACGCGTGCCGCCGTTTAACTTATAGTTAGGTAATGCCGCAAGTTATCAGAATTATTCTACTTCTAAATATCCGCGCAACATTATTTGATCAACTAAAACAATCACTCGAGGACCAAAGCAAGATGTTTATTACTGATATTCGGTCTATGAATCTATTGCTGGGTGGTGTTTCAACCATAGTTGCTGTGTTGCCTGCGAGGCGGCGGAAAACTATGCGGTAGGGATATGTCAAACAGCGACACAATCTGCTGGTGCGGAAATTAGACCAACGTATGCGGCTGGCGATTACTTTTTTAAATATCATGGTAATGATCCACGCTACAAAGCAAAGCTTGCTAGTGGTGAATTTTTCTCCGGTGCGAAAGTAACTTTGAACAAAGCACCCGAGCATGGCAAAGTAGTTTATGCAGACAATCCCAAAGCAGTTAAATGGAATTGGTTCGACTATATGCCAAAAGATGGTTATGTTGACCAGGATCGCTTTGTCATTCTGGTCGAAAAAGATGGCGTAAAAGTCCGCATTGAATATCTGATTGAGGGTATAAATGACGATGACTCTGTTGAGGGGGTTTGTGATCAAGCAAGCAGGAAGATCTCTGCTATTCAATCAACCTTTGATGATTCCTCTTCTTCACAAATTAGAAGCATTACCTAACAAAAAATTAATGTGGGACCACTTCGTGGCCCCATAATTCGAAGTTAATTGGTTGCTCAAGATTTTCGGTTGTAACTATACGAATGGTTTTAGTGCAGGTTTGGTTTGCTGGTTAGTCGACTTGTTCTGTCAAAAATCCCCCCATTACTGAGGGAACGTGGAGTTGAAAATCAGTGTTGCTGTACGCCCGGTTAATCAAAATAATCGAAGCATCAGCGCGAGAAAAGGCACACTCACTTTTCACTCTGAGAAGGCCGGATTCAGTAAAACAAAAGGGGGGTTATATTTTATAACCCCCCTTGGACATTATGATTGTTACTGTCTCATTATTGAGAAACTGGCGTTACAAAGTGTGCATCTGCATTGAAAGCATTGGATGAGGTAAATTGGACATCGACGGTCTGACCCACAGTCACCCCTTTCAGCACATTGCTACCGTCGGCATTGTAAGTGACGGTACGTGCTGGCCAGCCCAGTTCCGTAACCGCATCTTGTTTTACAGTTACGGTCTGGTCTGCTGCATTGACAGCCAATACTGAACCGTGTGCTTTATAAGTGTCTACCGCAGCCTGAGATGACAGTGCAGCCAGTGATAATGCAGCAACAGCAGCAAAACGTACGAAGGTATTTTTCATGTTCTTTACTCCACAGATAGTCATTTGTTGAACCGGCTTGGCCGTGTTCGTCTTTTTGTTTTTGTGAAACGCATCACGTTTCGTTGAGCAAAGAATACGACTACACAGTGAGTAGATAAACCACGCTTTCGTGAATTGACTATATCAAGAAATGGAACAATCGTTGTGACAGCGTTTTATACAAGTGAACGAACACGATACAAGAAAAGGTTGAATCACTCTTGGGTGTTCGTTCAACCAATTAACAAAAACTTAATGGCGGACAGCACTGCGTGCAGCCCCATAAGTAATAGTTATGTGTTTATCGGTTTCGGAGATTTCTATGGTTGATGGTTATTCCATTTCTGATAACAAAAACAAATTAGATATTCAGGTTATTCATCATTTCCTGAGCCATTCATACTGGGCTAAAGATATCCCAATTGAAACTGTTCAACACTCAATTGATAACTCATTTTGCGTGGGTATTTATGATGCTTCAGGCACCCAAGTTGCCTTTGCCCGAGTCATTACTGATTTCGCTACTTTTGCTTATCTCGGCGATGTTTTTGTCGTTGAAAATCACCGAAAGAAAGGATTAAGTAAGTGGTTAGTTAAGTTCATTGTTGAACATCCATTGCTGCAAGGATTACGTAGATTGTTGCTGGTGACTGCGGATGCACATGGCCTGTATCAACAATTCGGTTTCCAGCCAATTACTCAATTCGAAAACTATCTGAGTATTCATAACCCGAACATTTATTTGAATATCTGACGAGGCCGTTATGCTTGAGATGCGACCAAACTGTGAATGTTGCGATAAAGACTTACCACCTGAAGCAACAGACGCGCTGATTTGTTCATTTGAATGTACATTCTGTGCCGCCTGTGCAAAAGATGTTCTTCATGACCAATGCCCGAATTGTGGTGGTGAATTGGTTCGACGCCCTCGCCGCCCAGCAGATAAACTGGCTAACAATCCGGCTTCGATTAAACGAATTTTTAATCCAGCTCTGCGAAATAAAAACACATAACAAAAACTTAATGGCGGACAGCACTGCGTGCTGCCCCATAAGTTAATAGTTAGGTAATTAATTTTCTTAATTTTTTTACGTAAAATTCGAGCCTTAAAGCGGCTGGTATGAGGGTTCCGTGTTGTTTGCGGCTCACTTCCGGTGAAGTGGTTGCCTTGCATAACTCATGATCTCACTTCCTGTGTGGAATTCTATCTTGCACTGGTTATGTCTTCGGCAACCTTCAAGTCCGTCGGTGTGTACGCCTGGAGCAGCTCATCATCTGGGCTCTGTTGTTTAAGGTAACCACTCCCTGTTTCCTGAATAATGTCAGTGAAACACAAAATAAACCGGCAGTTTCAAACCTGTCGGCGGGTAATTCCGAGCGGTGATTTGAAACGGGTGCAGTGGCAGCATTGAAGTCTGTGTACCAATTAGCCAGTTCAGTGTGATGAATAAAAGATATTTCTTTTGTTCTCCTACCTAACAAGGCGTTCAAACACGTTCGCGTTGCTCACTGGACGGCACTACGTGCCGCCGTTTAACTTATAGTTAGGTAATTAATTTTCTTAATTATTTTGTGGAAACTTCGAGCCTTAAAGCGGTGAGTATGATGGTTCAGTGTTATTAAAGGCTCACTTCCGGTGAAATGGTTGCCTTGCATAACTCATGATCTCACTTCCGGTGTGTAATTCGATTCCGCACTGGTTATGTCTTCGGCAACCTTCAAGTCTGTCGGTGTGTACGCCTGGAGCGGCTCATCATCCGAGCGTTTCGATCTGAAAGCCCACTCCCCGTTTCCTGAATGATGTCAGTGAAACACAAAGTAAACCGGCAGTTTCAAATCTGTCGGTGGGTAATTTCGAACGGTGGTTTAAAGCGGGCACAGTGACAGCATTGAAGTCTGTGTACCAATTAGCCAGCTCAGTGGTGATGAATAAAAGATATTTCCTTTATTCTCCTACCTAACTTTTACTTATGGGGCAGCACGTAGTGCTGTCCGCCATTAAGTTTTTGTTAGCTTTTGCCCTAATTTGTAACTAAATTTAATTCAGGTATAAATTGCTGGATAAGCAGATTTATGATGAATAATGTCAATAATATCACTTTAATTTTGTTTTTATGTTTTGTTTCTTCGAATTTTATAACGACTGTATCTGCGATAAAATCATGAATTGATCTGCGTTTTGTATTACACATCATCGTTATAAACTCAAGCAGCGACAAAAATAAAATCGGTGATCCGAATAGCATTAGCGTAAAATGATTACCTAATGCTCTATTGGTTAGCATGCCATGAGATAAGTTAAATAATTGTATAGTTAAAAATATTAAACTAAAGCTAGAAAATAAAATTTGACGAAGGACCGCATGTTTGGGGCCAACCTCACACTCATTAGATGTTAGTATCTTAATGCCGGAAGCCATTTTCCCTGGTGTTTGGCCAAATCGTGCAACGAAATAGTAATAGTAGTAAATGATGACTGCTGTATAAAAAATGTTCCAAATCTGAAGTGTCAGAGGATTTGATATTGAATTCCATAGATATTTATCAAACCATGCAAAAGGAGCCAATGCAGCGGAATCAAGACATGCTGCTATTATTCGTCGTTTTAAAGTACAAAATTTATCTTGAACATAATCATCATTTTCTATTGTGCTTTCCATGATTTATTACCCATGCATTTATAATAAAAAAGCTAACAATGCGTTTAAACACGTTCGCTTTGCTCATTGGACGGCACTGTGTGCCGCCGTTTAACTTATAGTTAGGCCAAATTCAAGAATCGAGCGAGAAAGATCATGACCAAAATATTTGTGAACATCGGACTTAGTCTTGACGGTTACATGGCGCCGGAAGGCATGGCGATCGAAAACTGGAATAACCCTGAGTACAAAAACTGGGGCGCCAAGTGGGGTACGATGATGAGCTGGATCCTCAAGCAACAATACTTCTGCGAAAACCTCACGTTTGGTCTTGGAGGAGAGACTGGTCCTGTTAATGATATGCTTCGTTACACCATGGAGCGTAGCGGAGCCCACATTATGGGCAAACGAATGTTCGAGCAAGGCGAGGTCTCATGGCCCGAGGAGGCTCCGTTTCACACACCGGTGTACGTTCTTACCCACGAGAAGCGCGAGCCTTGGGTCCGTCCAGGTGGGACGACGTTCTACTTTGTCAACGACGGCCCAGCACACGCTCTTGAGCAGGCGAGAGAGTCTGCGGGCGGTCGTGATATTCGCATCTCTGGCGGAGCGGATGTGATACAGCAGTACCTGAAAATGGGTGTCATCGACGAGCTAGAAATCGCTTTGGCTCCAGTCCTATTTGGTGGTGGTAGGCGCTTATTTGAAAATCTGCACGATACATTGCCGCAGTTACAAATCGACAAAGTGATCAATACTCCGGATGCCACACACTTGCACTATGTGCTTTTATAAGAACGGCCTAACAAAAACTTAGTGTGGGACCGCTACGCGGCCCCACAAGTAAAAGTTAGGTAATTAATTTTCTAAATTTTTTTCGGAAAATTCGAGCCTTAAAGCGGTGTGTATGAGGGTTCCGTATTGTTTACGGCTCACTTCCAGTGAAGTGGTTGCCTTGCATAACTCATGATCTCACTTCCAGTGTGGAATTCTATCTTGCACTGGTTATGTCTTCGGCAACCTTCAAGCCCGTCGATGTGTACGCCTGGAGCGGCTCATCATCCGGGCGTTTTGGTTTGAAACGACCACTCCCCGTTTCCTGAATAATTTCAGTGAAACACATTGCAAACGGGCTGTTTCAAGTCTGCTTGCAGGTAATTCCGAGCGGTGGTTTAAAGCCGGTACAGTGGCAACATTGAAGTCTGTGTACCAATTAGCCAGTCCAGAGGTGATGAATAAAAGATATTTCCTTTATTCTCCTACCTAACAAGGCGTTTAAACACGTTCGCTTTGCTCACTGGACGGCACTGTGTGCCGCCGTTTAACTTATAGTTAGCTGCTTAGGAGAATTCCGATGCTTAAAGGTAGTTGCTTGTGTAATTCCATTCAGTATGAAATTCATGGTGAACTGGGGCCAACCATGATGTGTCATTGCTCCAAGTGCCGAAAAGCTAACGGTTCCGCTTTTGCTGTCAATTCAGCAGTTAAAGCAGAAGAATTCCATTTTGTGAAAGGCAAAGAGTTCGTTTCTGAATTTGAATCCACACCGGGCGTTTTCCGTGCTTTTTGCAAATGCTGTGGCACACCGCTTTTCAGCCGACGCCCATCGCAACCCGATATCCTCCGACTCAGAATTGGCAGCTTAGATACACCCGTTGACGTTAAACCCTTGGCTCATATTTTTGTCGGTTCAAAAGCCGCTTGGGATGAAATCCATGATGACATTCCACAATATGATGAACGCCCATAGTGTTGGTTTATTCATAGGTTCTGATATCGTTACGGTTTGCAATACGTTGATCCGATAACGAGACGGCCAAGGAACCTATGCTTTACCTGATATCCAAATATCTGATCACCGCTGGCATGGTGGTTTTGATCTCTGAACTAGCCAAGAAAAGTGACCGCATCGGAGCATTAGTTGCATCACTACCCTTGGTCACTATCCTGACGTTGATTTGGCTGTTTGTCGAAGGCCAATCGGAAACAAAGATCAGCAACCATGCTTATTATACGTTTTGGTATGTGATCCCAACGCTGCCAATGTTTATCTTGTTTCCTTATTTCATGTCTCGATTTGGTTTTGTGATGACATTAGTGATAAGCATTGTGTTGACCATCGTGACATTTGTTTTATTTGCTGCGTTTGTTAAACGATTTGGCATAAATCTGATGTAAAAAGCGCAGCTAACAAAAACTTAATGGCGGACGGCTTTCAGCCGCCCCATAAGTAAAAGTTATGCCGTTTCCCTTTCTTCTTGATTGCTATTGTGAAATTCATTGCTGTTTCAAATGCTGTTGTTAAATCAACAATCGCTTAATTTACTTAAACTTACGCTTCACTTTTATGGTCTCATTTGCCAAGCTATCTCAATCAACTCCGGTGGAGCATGGATGCTTCTCGTCCCTCCCTAATTCTCACTACTGCTGATTGATTTCTCCTGCGGTAGCTTTATCTAAAACAGGTGATGCTATGGCTCCACACACTAATTTATTATCGTTGATTGGTTCACCCGTGCTTGGGGTTGCTGCTACCTATTCAAGAAAAACTGATGTTTACATTTGTGGCGTTGACATTCGGGATAATGATGACTTAGTTCTGACTTTTCCAAAGGGGCATCAGTTAGCCGTTGATCAAAAAATCACATTGCACCTCGATAACCGCACTGGTGTTGATGAGTACGATGCCGAATTACGTGTCTATCGTGGTTCCTACAAAGGTTTGGTTACTAAAGTTCAAGATAATCAGATTTTAGTCAAACCGATCGAATTCGAGATTTACTATGGTGTCTCTGTTATTTATAGATTCGCTGAACGTGTTTATGAACACCCTATTGATGAACGTGTTCAACGTGAATTACCAATCACACCACTAACAGAATTACCAATTCCTGATTTACGTGAGGTCGAAAATAAAATTGGTGTTTTAGTCACACAAGCTAAATCACAGCCTCATACCACGGTGCTTGCATTTTTATCCTCTGCTGAGGATGACATTTTCTTCATTACATTCCCGGAAACGTTCAAGTCAAAGTTACTGAAACGCGACCATCATTGTCATTTCGCGATTGATTCAAGAGCTGTATTTACTTACACCCAGGCAATCGAATGGAACTACACAATCATCGAAGCTGACGCTTATCAAATCCCACAATCGCATCATTTGTTTGAACCAATTCGTGAAGCATTTGTGCAGAAAAACCCTTGGGAAGTTGGCTTCTTTAGCCATCCACAAGTTGAGCTATATCATTTAAAACCGAGAAAGGTTGTGTGCCCTACCCACGCAGAATAAACGCACAACAAAAACTTGGTGTGGGATGCTAACGCACCCCACAAGTAAAAGTTATGTGATTAGAGGTAGTCATGGCCTTTGATGATAAATTCAGACTCAGCAGTCATGCGGTTATTCTTAATTCCGAAGGGCACGTTTTACTTTTAAAAGCCGATTACGGTTCCAAATCCTGGGGGCTTCCTGGCGGTGCATTAGAGCCCGGCGAAACCATTCATGAAGCGTTGATCCGCGAGTGCCGTGAAGAACTCGGGGCTGACATTTTGATCCATTATCTCAGTGGTGTGTATTTCCATTCTGCCTATAATTCACAGGCTTTCATTTTCCGATGCGAACTGCCCTCGCCTTCTAACATCATCCTCAGCCACGAACATTCTGAATTTCGCTATACCTCAATGTCAGAACTCAGTGCTGTCCAACAGCAGCGCATATCTGACTGTCTTAATTTTTCGGGTGTTGTTACCAGTGCTAAATTCTAATGCTGATTAATCCATCATCATCTTGCACAGATATGATGCACAGCATTGATATAGCTCAGTTTTCATTAATTGAGTCCCCGATTTCATTTGTCTCTTTCCGTACCATTCGGCATCATGTTCATATGAGTAAATCAAGAGCAGAACACAGGTGTTGGGCATCTGATTGTCGATAGTCAGTGCGGTAGCTTTTGCTCTCAAAAAAACCGTCTTTTGCCGCAGCCAAAATCACATAACAAAAACTTAATGGAGGACGGCTTTCAGCCGCCCCATAAGTAAAAGTTAGGTAATTAATTTTCTTAATTATTTTGCGGAAAATTCAAGCCTTAAAGCGGCTGGTATGAGAGTTCCGTGTTGTTTACGGCTCACTTCCGGTGAAATGGTTGCCTTGCATAACTCATGATCTCACTACAGTGTGTAATTCAAATCCGCACTGGTTATGTCTTCGACAACCTTCAAGTCGTCGGTGTGTACGCCTGAAGCGGCTCATCATCTAGGCGTTTTGGTTTGAAACGACCACTCCCCGTTTCCTGAATGATGTCAGTGAAACATAACGTAAACCGGCAGTTTCAAATCTGTCGGCGCGTAATTCCGAGCGGTGGTTTGAAGCGGGTGCAGTGGCAACATTAAAGTCCGTGTACCAATTAGTCAGTTCAGTGGTGATGAATAAAAGATATTTCCTTTATTTTCCTACCTAACAAGGCGTTTAACTCGTTCGCTTTGCTCACTGGACGGCATTGTGTGCCGCCGTTTAACTTATAGTTGTGTTTCTGAGTCAATTTAAAAGAGAGCCCAATGATTAAACTATTATTTATTATATCTTTCCTTTCATTTAATTGTTACGCCTGTAGTGATGAAATAAAAATTCTTATACAGAATGAATTTGGTAATGATGTGAAATTCCTCACGTGCAAAAATAACCCTCAGCTGACAAATCAAACTATTATAGTCTTTGTAAGTAACACAAAAGATGATGACTCAGGCATTAGTGTTAACGATGCTCACACTGTATTGGTTGAAAATAATAAAATAATCAAATCATTAATAGAAAAAGGCATGATCAAGAATGATACGATACATCTCGACGACATAGAAATAGATACTGGTTTATATAATATAACTCAAACATTACGAGCAATTGGAGTTCGATATCATTTTGTTGGTTCATCGAGAGTTAATCCATATTCAGAAAATGTTTTAAATCTATACATAAATGAAAAAAATACTCTCAGAAATGTTTTATATTCACTTTCTATGCATGAACAATCTGGCGAATGGGATGGTAACTGTAATGGTTATTTTGATGAAATCACCCGCTATATCAGCATCGCAAAATCGAGCTCATATGGTTTTTATGACTTATTTTTAACTGGAAAATCAGCTCACTCTATAGCTCAAGCCAAAAAGGAAGATTGTAGTGAGTCAACAAAAACCGCCAAGATAAACAAAGTAAAAATAACCTTTGATGGCAAAAAATATAAAATCCCTCGTGATTTTAATTCAGATCTCTTGTCACCACAAAACACAACAAATTTTTAATGTCGGACTGCACTCCGTGCAGCCGCATAAAACGAAGTTAGGTAATAAAAACGGCTTATTGGTTGACGGTAAATTCGAGCCTTAAAGCGGTGTGTATGAGGGTTCCGTGTCGTTTGCGGCTCACTTTCGGTGAAATGGTTGACTTGCATAACTCATGATCTTACTT
>NZ_AZUK01000005.1 GCF_000527035.1 Tolumonas lignilytica | reverse complement strand
CTTAATGGCGGACAGCACTGCGTGCTGCCCCATAAGTAATAGTTAGGTAATTAATTTTCTTAATTTTTTTGCGGTAAATTCAAGCCTTAAAGCGGCTGGTATGAGGGTTCCGTGTTATTTGCGGCTCACTTCCGGTGAAGTGGTTGCCTTGCATAACTCATGATCTCACTGCCAGTGTGGAACTCTAGTCTGCACTGGTTATGTCTTCGGCAACCTTCAAGTCCGTCGGTGTGTACACCTGAAGCGGCTCATCATCAGGGCGTTTTGGTTTGAAACGACCACTCCCCGTTTCCTGAATGATGTCCGTGGAACACAAAGTAAACCGGCAGTTTCAAATCTGTCGGCGGGTAATTCCGAGCGGTGGTTTAAAGCGGGCGCAGTGGCAGCATTGAAGTCTGTGTCCCAATTAGCCAGTCCAGTGGTGATGAATAAAAGATATTTCTTTTGTTCTCCTACCTAACAAGGCGTTTAAACACGTTCGCTTTGCTCACTGGACGGCACGCGTGCCGCCGTTTAACTTATAGTTAGGTAATTAATTTTCTTAATTTTTTTGCGGAAAATTCGAGCCTTAAAGCGGCTGGTATGAGGGTTCCGTGTTATTTGCGGCTCACTACCGGTGAAGTGGTTGCCTTGCATAACTCATGATCTCACTTTCAGTGTGTAATTCAAATCCGCACTGGTTATGTCTTCGGCAACCTTCAAGTCCGTCGGGGTGTACGCCTGAAGCGGCTCATCATCCGGGCTTTTTGGTTTGAAACGACCACTCCCCGTTTCCTGAATAATGTCAGTGAAACATAACGCAAAGGGGCCGTTTCAAGCCCGTCGGCGTGTAATTCCGAGCGGTGGTTTAAAGCGGGTGCAATGGCAACATTGAAGTCTGTGCACCAATTAGCCAGTCCAGCGGTGATGAATAAAAGATATTTCCTTTATTCTCCTACCTAACAAGGCGTTTAAACACGTTCGCTTTGCTCACTGGACGGCACACGTGCCGCCGTTTAACTTATAGTTAGGTAATAAAAACGGCTTTGTTGTTGGCGGTGAATTCGAGCCCTAAAGCGGCTGTGCAGATGGTCCAGTGGTTTGTGCAGCTCACTACCTGCGAGTGGGTTGCCTCGCGCAACACATGAATTCACGTGAAGTTGCAAATTGATAGCCTGCGCGGGTTACGTGTCGGCAACCATCAGCATTGTCAGTGTGTAACGCCTAAGCGGCTCATCATCTAGCCGTAGTGGCAATTACGCCCACTGCCCACTCACTAAATGAAAATGTGTGAATGTTCAGCAAACTTCGCTGCATCGATATTGTCGGCGAGTAATTCCAAGCGGTTGTTTGAAGCTGCCCCAATGAAAACTGAAAGTCCGTGGCACCAGTTAGCCAGCCGTGTTGTTGATAATAAATGACTTGTCTTTGTTCATACCTAACAACAAATTCAAACACGTTCGCGCTACGCTGCTCACTGGACGGCACTACGTGCCGCCGTTTAATTAAAAGTTAAGTTCTTCCAATCGAGAGCTCTCTCTTATGAAAATACATAACTCGCTATATTTTGCGTTCCTGTTTGGGCTTTCATTATTAATTCCAATCACATTTACTCATGCTGGCGAATCAGATGCCGCGTTATCTCAGGCATATCAAAACCAGCAAAGTAATTTACAAATTCAAGGTGATGGTATTGTTGTTAAAGTGCTGCCTGATGATACTCGGGGTTCTCAGCACCAACGTTTTATTCTAAAACTTTCAACAGGTCAGACATTGCTTGTTGCCCATAACATCGACTTAGCACCAAGAATTGAAAGTCTGAACGAAGGTGACACCGTTGAGTTCTACGGTGAATACGAGTGGAATGAAAAAGGTGGGGTTATTCACTGGACGCATCATGATCCGCAAAATCGCCATGTTTCCGGTTGGTTGAAGCACAACGGTCAAACCTACCAATAAACGAAGGTACAGGGAGTTTACCTTGAGAAAATTTTTTATCCTGATTGCATTGTGTGTCGCCGCATTCCAGCATTTTTATAAATCTGATGCGGCCGCACCAACATCATCAATTAGTTCAATAATAGACGACTCGACGCCCTCGCCTACGGTTGAAATGAATTCATCATCTTCGGTATTTTCATGCCAAGGGAAAACGCATTGTTCAGAAATGAACTCATATGCAGAAGCCAAATTTTACTTAGATAATTGTCCAGGCATGAAAGTCGATGGTGATAATGATGGCATCCCTTGCGAACGTCAGTTTGGTCAATAAAAGCAAAAGCACTTAACAAAATTTTAATGTCGGATGGCACTACGTGCCACCGCATAAAACGAAGTTAACTGCATGTTAAGCATTATATGAAAAAAAAACAGCATTGTTATATGTGTGACTGCATTGCCACATCGGAAGAGCATGTTCCACCAAAATGCCTATTTCCTGAAACTAAAGACGTTCTGAATAAGAACGATTATAGAAAAAATTTAATAAAAGTCCCCTCTTGTGATGAGCATAATCTTAGCAAATCAAAAAATGATGAATATCTTTTAATCGCATTTTCAATCGCATGGTGTACAACTAACTACGCAAAAGATGCTCAACTTAATAAGTTATTAAGAATTAACAAACGGACACCACATGTTATATATGAAATACTAAAAAATAGACAGCCAGTAAATGTATTTAAAGATAATTCTATAATATCTACTTATAAATACAATCTCGATTACTCCAGAGTTGTTGAACAGATTATACACGTTGCATATGGTATTCACTTTCATCATTACAAAACAAGAGCAGCGAATAAACCAAAAATAATTGTAGCTACTGGAATGAAAACAGAATTGCCATCATTTAATAAAAACCAACGAATAATTACCGAAAAATATAATTCACACTTAAAATCGACAGAAACACATGGTGAAAATCAAGATGTGTTTTATTATCAAGCTCATAAATCCAGTAATGAAGTTGTAATTAGGCTTGTTTTTTATAAAGACTTAAAGTTCATTGCCATATTCCCGAGTTAAATGCAGTTAACAAAAACTTGGTGTGGGATTGCTTCGCAACCCCACAAGTAAAAGTTATGCAGTTTTAATTTGCTGAAAGTTTTGCGGGGAATTCACGTTTTAAAGCGGTGTTGGCTGCAAGTCCTGTGTTATCTACGGTTCACTATCGCCGCGTGGTGCCCGCTCATAATACGCCAAATAAAGTTAATCGTGAGCTTCAGTAAATTTGGCGTGGCGATTATGAGCTTCTGCACATCAACGCCGTCGCGGGTAATTCTTTACAACCATTTTTTCTGTTTACGGTGTTGAACGCTAGCCCGAGAAACCAGTCGTTACTTCCAAGATGAAATCGGGTTCATTTTTTCAATACTGCATAACAAGGCGTTCAACGCCGTTCGCTTTGCTCACTGGACTGGTCTCCGCTTCGCTGCGCCCAGCCCGTTAACTTGAAGTTAGGTAATTAATTTTCTTAATTTTTTGCGGTAAATTCGAGCCTTAAAGCGGCTGGTATGAGGGTTCCGTGTTGTTTGCGGCTCACTTCCGGTGAAATGGTTGCCTTGCATAACTCATGATCTCACTTCCGGTGTGTAATTCGATTCCGCACTGGTTATGTCTTCGGCAACCTTCTAGGCCGTCGGTGTGTATGCCTGGAGCGGCTCATCATCCGGGCGTTTCGATTTGAGATGCCCACTCCCCATTTCCTGAATGATGTCAGTGAAACACAAAGTAAACCGGCAGTTTCAACTCTGTCGGTGGGTAATTCCGAGCGGTGGTTTAAAGCAGGTGCAGTGGCCGCATTGAAGTCCGTGTACCAATTAGCCAGTTCAGTGGTGATGAATAAAAGATATATCCTTTATTCTCCTACCTAACAAGGCGTTTAAACACGTTCGCTTTGCTCACTGGACGGCACTGCGTGCCGCCGTTTAACTTATAGTTATCTATCTTTTGAAAGTTTTAGTTGTACAACCAATTGTACATTTCGTTGACTGAGCTATACTTGTACCATAAGTTGCACAGTTAACGGAGTCTTTATGCAAGTCGTTTCATTTACAGAAGCACGCAACAATCTTAAATCAGTCTTAGATCAAGTGGTTAATGATGCCGACTGCACCATTATCACTCGTCGAGATGCTGAAGATGCTGTAGTGATGTCACTTGATTATTACAACAGCCTCATGGAAACCGTTCATCTATTAAAATCGCCAGCTAATGCTGCTCATTTGGCAAAATCAATCGCGCAATACCGTAATAATCAGACTCAAGAGCGAGATCTGATTGATGAGTAGATTACTGACTTGGACTGACGAAGCTTGGGATGATTATCTTTATTGGCAAAACCAAGACAAAAAAACGCTAAAACGCATCAATAAAATTATCGAAGATATCAAACGATCTCCATTTGAAGGTATTGGAAAACCAGAACCTTTAAAAATGAATCTATCAGGTTTTTGGTCTCGCCGTATTGATGACACAAATCGCCTTGTTTATGCAGTAGAAGATAACCGTTTCACGATCATTTCCTGTCGTTATCACTATGAATAAAGGCTGAAATTAAACGATAGATAACAAAATTTTAATGTCGGATGGCACTACGTGCCACCGCATAAAACGAAGTTAACTAGCAATTACAACTCTGAGCACATATTCAAATGACAAAAGCATTATTAATTATTGACGTCCAAGTTGGCTTATTTGAACCAAAACCATCGCCTTACAAATCTGATGAAGTGATTTCTAATATCAATAAACTTGCTGATAAGGCACGAGCGTCTAATGCGCCTGTCATATGGATACAACATGAAACACCAAACCATGAAATTCTGAAATTTCAGAGTGATGGCTGGGAATTGCCTAATAATTTGAATCAGGCTGAATCAGATTTTTATGTTCGCAAAACCACGCCTGACTCTTTTTTAAAAACCGACTTGCTTCAAATTTTAACAAACCAAACTGTTTCTGAATTGGTAGTCTGTGGCTACGCAACTGAATTTTGTGTAGATACAACGATTCGAAGTGCAGCGGCAAAGGGTTTTGAAATCACGTTAGTGAGTGATACTCATACAACACATGATAAACAACACGCACCTGCTGAATTCATCATTCAACATCATAATGCTACATTGCCAAATATTAAAAGTTTCGGCGTGACAATTAAAACTGAGCAATCTGAACTAGTCGAATTTGCTAGTTAACAAAAACTTGGTGTGGGACGCTAACGCGCCCCACAAGTCGAAGTTAGCTTTTTTATTATAAATGCATGGGTAATAAATCATGGAAAGCACAATAGAAAATGATAATTATGTTCCAGATAAATTTTGTACTTTAAAACGACGAATAATAGCAGCATGTCTTGATTCCGCTGCATTGGCTCCTTTTGCATGGTTTGATAAATATCTATGGAATTCAATATCAAATCCACTGACACTTCAGATTTGGAGCGTTTTTTATACTGCAGTCATCATTTACTACTATTACTATTTCGTTGCACGATTTGGCCAAACACCAGGAAAAATGGCTTCCGGAATTAAGATACTAACATCTAATGAGTGTGAGGTTGGCCCCAAACATGCGGTCCTTCGTCAAATTTTATTTTCTAGCTTTAGTTTAATATTTTTAACTATACAATTATTTAACTTATCTCATGGCATGCTAGCCAATAGAGCATTAGGTAATCATTTTACGCTAATGCTATTCGGATCACCGATTTTATTTTTGTCGCTGCTTGAGTTTATAACGATGATGTGTAATACAAAACGCAGATCAATTCATGATTTTATCGCAGATACAGTCGTTATAAAATTCGAAGAAACAAAACATAAAAACAAAATTAAAGTGATATTATTGACATTGTTCATCATAAATCTGCTTATCCAGCAATTTACACCTGAATTAAATTTAGTCACAAATTAGGGCAAAAGCTAACAAAAACTTAATGGCGGACAGCACTCCGTGCTGCCCCATAAGTAATAGTTAGGCCCTAATTATGATTTTTCGATTTTTAAAAATATTTGTTAGTTTCATCCTAATAGCTACACCGATTTTATCGGTGGCGCATCCACTTCCTATTAGTGATTTACCTAATGAACATTGTGGCGAAGACTGGAACTCGTTAATAATGCGAGCAGGTAGTTCTCCCAACAACCCAAAGTGTGTCTTGGAGTTTGTTGAGCCCGAATCACATAGTGATAGTAGCGCTGAGGAAGCAAAAGCAATAATTTCGTTAAATGGACAACTCATAACCATTATTCGAACTCAATATAATTATATTAGTGGTCACAAAAATAAGAATAAACCTACACTGGGCAACAGCTACACTTATAGCTTTCTTTCTCAGGACAAATTAACTAAGGTCATACTTAACAGTCATGTTGTTCAGACTTCTTGTTCTATTGATACAGAAAGTTGCTGTGGTGATGATTACGAGGGCACTTTGCTCATAGAAAAAAACGGGCAAAAAACAGATATCGCTATTACATATTACCGAGGTGGATAGTGCTCAGATACATGCTCTGCGCTTATCTTAAATAAATAGTAATTTATCCCCTAAAAACGATATTGCTGATATTTATTTTTGTGCCAATTAGACAAGTAGTTTGGCCTAACAAAAAATTAGTGCGGGACCACTTCGTGGCCCCACAATTAAAAGTTATGTGTCTAGCTAGAACACCAACATCCCTCATATTTCATGCATTTTTTGGATATATAAATGTCACAAGATAAAGAAACTCTCGGCAGGTTATATTTGTGGGAATTAGCGCTTAATCGAATTATTGAACTTCTTGCTCTTAGACAACGTATAGACCGTTTCTACAATACGGGTAGACCGCAAAAAATCACCGAATTATATGATAATGAGCGTGAAAGGCTGGGAATCAGACTAAGACTTGAAAGTGAAGCATTGGATAACTTTGAAGAAAAACATGGTTCTTTGTTTCCCGACATTCATGATATTCAACTTATAAACGAACTAATAGCTGAAGAAATAATCATCAAATTTTGTACTATAATAAATATGGGTAATGGTAAAGCTGGTCTTATTGCTGATAATAAAAAAACATTCTGGCTGCCAATTCTTGACAAAATTATCTTAGATGCATTCTCTGAAGACGTTAAGGATCGTTTTTATCAATTTATCGAAGCTGCTAAAGAATACCGTAACAAGCAAGCAGCTCACTTTGATCATGAAAGTTTCAATATGACACATGGCAATAAACAACCAAATGAAAATGGCCTCGTTTACCACCTTGGCTGGAGTAATGCTTTGTTTACTTTCGACTGGGAATTTATTGGTGAAACAATTCCAATGTTTAATAAATCGTTAAATAGTTTTATTAATGAATTACAACAACAAGCTAATCTTATATAGCTGCTTTCCAAAATTACTTCGACACATAACAAAAACTTGGTGTGGGATTGCTACGCAACCCCACAAGTAAAAGTTAGGTAATTAATTTTCTTAATTTTTTTGCGGAAAATTCGAGCCTTAAAGCGGCTGGTATGAGGGTTCCGTGTTATTTGCGGCTCACTACCGGTGAAGTGGTTGCCTTGCATAACTCATGATCTCACTTTCAGTGTGTAATTCAAATCCGCACTGGTTATGTCTTCGGCAACCTTCAAGTCCGTCGGGGTGTACGCCTGAAGCGGCTCATCATCCGGGCTTTTTGGTTTGAAACGACCACTCCCCGTTTCCTGAATAATGTCAGTGAAACATAACGCAAAGGGGCCGTTTCAAGCCCGTCGGCGTGTAATTCCGAGCGGTGGTTTAAAGCGGGTGCAATGGCAACATTGAAGTCTGTGCACCAATTAGCCAGTCCAGCGGTGATGAATAAAAGATATTTCCTTTATTCTCCTACCTAACAAGGCGTTTAAACACGTTCGCTTTGCTCACTGGACGGCACACGTGCCGCCGTTTAACTTATAGTTAGGTAATAAAAACAGCTTCATTGTTGATGATGAATTCAAGCCTTAAAGCGGCTGTGCAGATGGTCCAGTGGTGTTTATGGCTCACTATCTGCGAGTGGGTTGTCTCGCGCAACACATGAATTCACGTGAACTGGCAAACTGAAAGCCTGCGCGGGTTACGTCTTCGGCAACCTTCAACTCCGTCAGTGTGTAACGCCTGAGCGGCTCATCATCTGGCCGTAGTGGCGATTACGCCCACTGTCCGTTCGATAAATGAAAATGTGTGAACGTTCAGAATATTTCGCTACATCAGCATTGTCGGCGAGTAATTCCAAGCGGTTGTTTGAATCAAGTGCAGTGAAAATTGAAAGTCCGTGGTCACAATTAGCCAGTTCTATTTTTGTTAATTACTGACTTTTCTTTGTTCATACCTAACAACTAATTCAAACCCGTTCGCTTTGCTCACTGGACGGCACTGCGTGCCGCCGTTTAATTAAAAGTTAACTGGCTTCCTGATTTCACGGTGTAAACTTCACTCAGGCATTAATATTTAATGATTTCTATTCGAAACTATGAAGTGTCAGATACCGGTGCGTTGTGGTCTATTTTTTATAACACCGTTCGCATGGTCAACATTCAGGATTATTCATTAGCACAAGTTCAAGCGTGGGCTTCTGATTCTATCGATCCGGCAATTTGGCAATCAATGTTAATTCAAAATGCCCCCTTTGTTGCTCTAATGAACAGCACAATAGTTGGTTATGCTGATCTTCAACAAGATGGTTTAATTGATCACTTTTTTGTTCATCACGCATTCCAAAAACAAGGTGTCGGTAACGCTCTGATGCAACACATAATTGATGCAGCAAATGAACGTGATCTGGTTTCACTACATGCCAATGTGAGCAAAACAGCCAAACCGTTTTTTGAGCGATTTGGGTTTGTTGTTATTAAAGAACAAACTGTTGAATTACGTAATGAGCTGTTTACTAATTTTCTAATGCAAAACAGCCAGTTAACAAAAACTTAATGTGGGACGGTTTTCAACCGCCCCATAAGTCGAAGTTAGCTCTATCTAAATTGTTAAAAATCACTATACGGAAATAAAAATGGCTGAATTTAGCATTAAAGCAAAAAAAACTTGGTTCAATAAAAGTCATGATGAGATTATTGAAGAGATTAGAAGGCAGTTAGATGAACAAAATGTCACTGATGTTGATGATAATATGATTGAGAAAATAGCAAAAGACATTGAAAAAGAATTAAAAATCAGAGCCGCCTCAAAAAAAACCAGATTATTTGCCCCTCTAAAGTTATTCATGTTGCTATCAATTCTAGTTACCACAATCAGCTTTTCTTTTTTATTAATCCAAGGAAATAACAAGTTTATCTCTAAGGCAGACACAAAAACAGCGTTACATAATGCGCTTAACAAAGATATATCCCTCGATGACTTAAAGTTGGTTTATTCAAAATCAACCGATAATATAGCAAATTCAATATGGGTATTACTTAAGCCTCAATACTTTTATGATAAAAACAAAACCAATTTAAATGATGTATTGCAAGACATAAAGATTGATATAATTACGCAAAAAGAAATCACATCAAAAGAAGACGGCTTTCTACTTACAAAAATAAATCAATACATACAGGAATATACAAAATTAAACCCACTAGATGGTTTAAATGAACAAGACAAGCGAGACCTTAAAAATATTTACTCGAAATTATCCGCCGATAATTACACATTAATAAGCGATGACTTAAGCAGTTTAACTTCATCAATTAAAAATAAAAACGATCTAATCAATCAATACCTCAACAGTAGTAATCTTAGTTTATATATATCGATAGCAGCATTCGTATTTTCTGTTCTAATTACGATATGGCAACTATTACCAGGTAGACGTATAAGCCAGAAACAAATTATAGCTGAAGCAATTAAAGAGCATATCAAAAATAATACATCACCGAGCTAACAAGGCGCTCAAACCCGTTCGCGTTGCTCACTGGACGGCACTATGTGCCGCCGTTTAGCTTAAAGTTATGTGATTAAGGGGTTGTCATGGATTTTGATGATAAATTCAGGCTCAGCAGTCATGCGGTCATTCTTAATTCCGAAGGGCAAGTTTTACTCTTAAAAGCCGATTACGGTTCCAAATCCTGGGGGCTTCCTGGTGGTGCATTAGAGCCCGGTGAAACCATTCACGAAGCGTTGATCCGCGAGTGCCGAGAAGAACTCGGGTCTGAAATTCTTATCCATTATCTCAGCGGTGTGTATTTCCATTCTGCCTATAATTCACAGGCTTTCATTTTCCGTTGCGAACTGCCCTCGCCTTCTAACATCATTCTCAGTCATGAACATTCTGAATTTCGTTATGCCTCAATTTCAGAACTCAGTGCTGTCCAGCAACAGCGCATATCTGACTGCCTTAATTTTTCGGGTGTTGTTACCAGTGCTAAATTCTAATGCTGATTAATCTATCATCACCTTGCACAGATATGATGCACAGCATTGATATAGCTCAGTTTTCATTAATTGAGTCCCCAATTTCATTTGTCTCTTTCAGTACCATTCGGCATCATGTTCATATGAGTAAATCAAGAGCAGAACACGGTTGTTGGGCATCTGATTGTCGATAGTCAGTGCGGTAGCTTTTGCTCTCAAAAAAACCGTCTTTTGCTGCAGCCAAAATCACATAACAAAAACTTAATGGCGGACAGCACTGCGTGCTGCCCCATAAGTAATAGTTATGCCCTATAGAGGTAATATGGAAGAACGTGAAATTAGAGAAAAGCTAATTCGAGCATTAGATGTTCTTGTTCAAAATGATGTTTTCTTATTAAGTAACAATGTTAATGAACGCTCTATTTCACATCGATTGGCAGTTTATCTAGAAAATGAATTCCCTAATTGGCATGTTGACTGTGAATATAATCGTGCTATCGAAAATCCTAAACGATTAAATATAGAAGAAATTGACAGTGAATCTACAGACACAAATGGTAAAACTGTTTTTCCTGACATTATTGTTCATCGAAGAGGTGAACAAAACAATCTATTAGTGGTTGAAATGAAAAAGACCACAAGCAACATTCCTGA
The DNA here is from genome assembly GCF_000527035.1 of Tolumonas lignilytica. Taxonomy (NCBI): domain Bacteria; kingdom Pseudomonadati; phylum Pseudomonadota; class Gammaproteobacteria; order Aeromonadales; family Aeromonadaceae; genus Tolumonas; species Tolumonas lignilytica. Next base: position 10,051 of record NZ_AZUK01000005.1, on the reverse strand, counting down.
TGATTTTGATTATCTAAAACTTCAAGCTTTTAAAGCTCAATTAGGCTATAGATTCGCAGTCTTTATTAAAATGAAAACTATGCCGAATGATACTGGGTATAACGATCCAGTATGGTTCTAGGCATAACAAAAACTTGGTGTGGGATTGCTACGCAACCCCACAAGTTGAAGTTAGATAATAAAAACGACTTTATTGTTGGCGGTGAATTCAAGCCTTAAAGCGGCTAGTCAGATGGTCCAGTGGTGTTTACGGCTCACTACCTGTGCGTGGGTTGCCTCGCGCAACACATGAATTCACGTGAAGTCGCAAACTGAAAGCCTGCGCGGGTTACGTCTTCGGCAACCTTCAGCGCCGTCAGTGTGTAACGCCTAAGCGGCTCATCATCGGGGCACTGTGTTTTTAGCAACCACTGCACGCTCATTAAATGAGCTTATTTGAAATTCAGCAAATTTCGCTGATCCCATATTGCCGGCGAGTAATTCCAAGCGGTTGTTTGAAGCTGGCGCAGTGAAAATTGAAAGTCCGTGGCACCAATTAGCCAGCTTTTGGGTTGATAATAAGCAACTTTTATTTGTTCATATCTAACAAAATTTTAATGTCGGATGGCACTCCGTGCCACCGCATAAAACGAAGTTAGGCGAAAATAGTCCTTGATAAAAAAAGAGAAATAAAATGAAATTCGAACAAAAAAAGAAAGGAAATAAATATACATTTACATTATATGATGATTATTTTAATTTATCATATGACACTCAGTCAGGCTCTGGCGATAAAAATATAAATTATGCCTACTTCCCCAAAAAATGCTCAATTCGTATTGAGCAACATGAATGGCTTAAAAATGTAGGTTACGTATGGACGATAGCTGGAATATATAACCTGGGCAATGCACTTTATTATAACGCACCAGCATCAGGTCAAGGAATCTGGATACTTAGCGGTATTACTTGCATCCTCTTGGCATACTTATCAAAAACAAAATACTCTGTTTTTCGAACAGAAAATGGCATTATTCCTATTATCCAAGATAAATATCATAATCAGATAATTAATGAAATAAATAAAAGAAAAAAGGCTCAACTTCTTGAGTGGCATAGAGAAATAAACCCAGATAACACATTTGAAAACGAAATAGAAAAATTTAGATGGCTTGTGGAAGAGGAAGCAATGAACACCAGAGAGGCTGAAGAAAAAATTCAACAAGTCAAAGCCTTACAAATGAATTCCTTTCCGATTTCTAGTAAAAAGCTAAACTAACATCAAAAAATAACAATATACATCGCCTAACAAAAAATTAGTGTCGGATGGCTTTCAGCCACCGCACAATTCGAAGTTAGGTAATTAATTTTCTTAATTTTTTTACGTAAAATTCGAGCCTTAAAGCGGCTGGTATGAGGGTTCCGTGTTGTTTCCGGCTCACTTCCGGTGAAGTGGTTGCCTTGCATAACTCATGATCTCACTTCCGGTGTGTAATCCAATTCCGCACTGGTTATGTCTTCGGCAACCTTCAACTCAGTCCGTGTGTACGCCTGGAGCGGCTCATCATCCGGGCGTTTGATTTGAGATGCCCACTCCCCGTTTCCTGAATAATGTCAGTGAAACACAAAGTAAACCGGCAGTTTCAAATCTGTCGGCAGGTAATTCCGAGCGGTGGTTTGAAGCCGGTGCAGTGGCCGCATTGAAGTCGGTGTACCAGTTAGCAAGTCCAGAGGTGATGAATAAAAGATATTTCCTTTATTCTCCTACCTAACAAGGCGTTTAAACACGTTCGCTTTGCTCACTGGACGGCACTGCGTGCCGCCGTTTAACTTATAGTTAGGTAATTAAGAAAGTTCCTCTGTTTCATCAGTGCTCCGAGAATCATCATTTACAAAATAAATTTCAACAGTAGCCGTTGAACAACTGCAAACAGATTTTTGACTTGAGACAAAAGGAATAGGTATGGTCTTTATTGCAACGCCTGACGTCATGCCACAAGCAGTTCCTCAGGAATCAATTGTTTTAGCTGCGGCCTCTGATTCTGCTTCATCTGCCTCATCAATTAGATCGATGACTTATGGCGTATGTGAACTATCCATTGCAACTGAGGATGATATTTCAGAGGAGGATGATTCAAGCGTTAACTCATTACACCCGACGACTTATATGAATAATTTTTTGCCGGCGGAAATGAAAATCCTTCTCGAATCCCGAGGTTCTGGCGGAATAGATTGGGAATGGTACGGGGAGTGGTTGGAAAGCTTTAAAGTCTCTATTTTACAGCAACCAGCACATGGGAAATTTGTGAATTTACGAAATGATCCAAAATTTCATGACTTACAGTACCTTCCTAATAGGGACTATTTAGGCAAAGATCGCGTTGCTGTACTAGTGGAGGGTAAGGATGAGCGTGGTCGCTCAATTGCCCTGACATTGAAATATTTTATCAATGTACTGCCAAGACAAAAGTTACACCAGATTGTTGAAGAAGGTCAGTCTGCTAAATTACAAGAAAAACTTTGCGGTAAAAGTGAAAGTTATTGGCATGATCATGATTCGTGGAAAATTTCAGAGAATCAAACGTTCAAAGGTTTGGGACAAGCTAACACTATGGTTCAGTTTGCTGATTTCTCCGGCTATTCTCTCGGCGATACTACCGGTACAGATTCATCTGCCCAAATCACGCTCGATATAAACGCCGCGGGCTACGGCTGGTATATCGACTACACGCCTTATCTGAACAGCGAATATCTACAACCAGTTCTATGATTGAATATCATCAACATGTAAAAAATTACCTAACAAAAACTTGGTGTGGGATTGCTACGCAACCCCACAAGTAAAAGTTATGCAGTTTTATTTCGCTGGTAGTTTTGCGGGGAATTCGAGTTTTAAAGCGGCGTTGGCTGCAAGCCTTGCGTTGTTTACGGCTCACTACCGAGAGTAGTGCCCGCTCATAATACGCCAAACAATATCAGTCGTGAGCTTCAGCAAATTCGATACGGCGATTATGCGCTTCTGCACATCAACGCCGTCGTGGGTAATTCCTTACAACCATTTTTTCTGTTTACAGTGTTGAACGCTAGCCCGAGAAACCAGTCGTTACTTCCGAGGCGAACTCGAGTTCGTTTTTTCAATACTGCATAACAAGGCGTTCAACGCCGTTCGCGTTGCTCACTGGACTGGTCTCCGCTTCGCTACGCCCAGCCCGTTAACTTGAAGTTATATTGGTAACTGAATTTCTTTAAATATGAATTTATATAAATATCAAAGTATCGATCCTTCAGTTCCTCCAGCTAAAAATAAATCAATTCAAAATTTATTTGAAGCCACCGTTGTGTTTTCTGCTAGACAAAATTTTAACGATCTATTCGATTCAAAAGTTAACTTTATCATTCCACGCAGAGAAAGATTAAGAAAATTTCGCGGCTCACTTTCAAAATCACAAAGAGAAGTATTTGATTCCTTTACTCCTGGAAACACTGATTTTTTTCAAAAATTAAAACAACAAACAAATACCTTAATTGATTCTTACTATTTTTACTGTTTAACCACAAATCCACTTAACAATCTGATGTGGTCGCATTACGCGAATAGCCATCATGGTTTTTGTATCGAGTGGGATGCGGATAAAATGAATGCCGATAAAGTCATTTATTCTGAACAAATTGCGAGCATCGATTTATTAGACATTACTCGGTCAAATATGGGCCTTATTAGTCAAGAAAAAATGGGGGATGACCTCTGGGCAGCTCTACGAACAAAACTGGATTATTGGTCTTATGAAAATGAGTATAGAGTTAAACTTAGTCACGAAATGAAACAGCTAGTTACTTTTAAAGATAACAAAATTAGTGTCACCAAAGCTGATTCTACTTGGATTAAATCCATAATTTTTGGTGTTCGCTGCCCTGTTAACGTTGTTACATATGTTGCAGAAAATATTCCATTCAGAGTTAATTTCAAGAAATGCAAGATTATTAATTCTGAACTGTACATCACACCAATATAACAAAAAATTAATGTGGGACCACTTCGTGGCCCCATAATTCGAAGTTAGGTAATTAATTTTCTTAATTTTTTTGCGGTAAATTTGAATCTTAAAGCGGCTGGTATGAGGGTTCCGTGTTATTTGCGGCTCACTACCGGTGAAGTGGTTGCCTTGCATAACTCATGATCTCACTGCCGATGTGTAATTCGACTCCGCACTGGTTATGTCTTCGGCAACCTTCAAGGCCGTCGGTGTGTACGCCTGAAGCGGCTCATCATCCGGGCGTTTTGGTTTGAAACGACCACTGCCCGTTTCCTGAATAATTTCAGTGAAACATAAAGCAAATTGGCTGTTTCAAATCTGTCAGCGGGTAATTCCGAGTGGTGGTTTGAAGTCGGTTCAGTGGCAGCATTGAAGTATGTGTACCAATTAGCCAGTACAGTGGTGATGAATAAAAGATATTTCCTTTATTCTCCTACCTAACAAGGCGTTTAAACACGTTCGCTTTGCTCACTGGACGGCACTGTGTGCCGCCGTTTAACTTATAGTTAGGTAATTAATTTTCTTAATTTTTTTGCGGTGAATTCGAGCCTTAAAGCGGCTGGTATGAGGGTTCCGTGTTATTTGCGACTCACGTCCGGTGAAATGGTTGCCTTGCATAACTCATGATCTCACTTCTTGTGTGTAATTCAATTTCGCACTGGTTATGTCTTCGGCAACCTTCAAGGCTGTCAGTGTGTACGCCTGAAGCGGCTCATCATCTGGGCGTTTTGGTTTGAAACGACCACTACCCGTTTCCTGCTTAATTTCAGTGAAACATAAAACCTGCAGGCAGTTTCAAACCTGTCGCCGGGTAATTCCGAGCGGTGATTTGAAGCGGGCACAGTGGCAGCATTGCAGTCTGTGTACCAATTAGAAACTCCAGTGGTGATGAATAAAAGATATTTCCTCTATTCTCCTACCTAACAAGGCGTTTAAACACGTTCGCGTTGCTCACTGGACGGCACTGCGTGCCGCCGTTTAACTTATAGTTAACTGGTTTCGTTAGTTGCGTGTTTTGTTTTTCGCTGGTGTAGAAAGTTCATCGAAAATTTCAGTGCCGCTCCCTGCACTTCTGGGCACAGCAAGATTTGCGTTGAATTCGGTTTCAGTGAAAGCAAGTTCAGCGGGTAAATTCAAAATCAGCGCACTGTTTGAGTCGTGAAAATAGTGAACACTTTCGAAAATTCAAGTCTGGCCGAACATGAAAATGTTTATCGACGACACCGGTGGTTCGCAAAATGCCGTCGTGCTTTAAACAATTTCAACTCAACGACCAGTTAACAAAAACTTAGTGTGGGACGCTTTCGCGCCCCACAAGTTAGAAGTTATGCTCAAAGAGGTTACCTATTTGACGAATGTAAATACTGAATATGAAAAATTAGTGGCCACAATACATCAAGGAATGCTCAACTATGATGGCTTTGACAATTTACGAGTTGAACACAATATCACTCTAATCGGCAAAAGCGGAGCCAAACATCAAATTGATGTATTCTGGGAGTTTAAAGCCGCAGGTACTACTTATAGAACTTGTGTGGAATGTAAAAATTACTCATCTTCAGTTAAGAAACTTCATGTTGCAGCATTTGCGTCAGTTTTAAATGACATTGGAAATGCAAACGGCATAATTGCAACAACATCATCATTCCAAAAAGGAGCTTTACTCTTAGCGAAAGAAAATAATATCAGGTTAGTTACAGTTAACCACTTATTACAATCTATCCATTTAACGATGAATCCGACACAAAGCAACATTGATAATTTACAATTCCAATTTAGCAGAGATAGCATCGTTAGCGCCTTAAAAAGAAACAATATTACTGAATTAAATTTTAACTACATGATAAACGGCAATGATTTTTTATTAGATGAAAATAACAACCCTGTCATTAAGATAGCAGACCTAATACGAAGTCACGTAAAGAATGAAGGTGAAAACATCATTGAAAATGTGAATTTATTTTTCAACTTTGAAACGGTAGGTTTACTAAAAATTAGTTCTCTCTCATTTAGATTGACTAAAGTACAATTACCAACAATAGAAAGTACTATTTCTCTGCCAACAACAGCAAAAGCCGTTATAGAAGATATTGTTGAGAATAATATATATTACCTACACGATGATGGTAGCGTGTCTGCACCATCAGATAATAGAGCATAACAAAAAGTTCAAACCCGTTCGCATTCGCTCACTGGACGGCACTACGTGCCGCCGTTTAACTAAAAGTTAATTGGTTGCTTAAGATTTTCGGTTGTAACTATACGAATGGATTTAATTTAGGTTTGGTTTGCTGGTTTGTTCTGTCAAAAAGCCTCCATTACTGGGGGAACGTGGAGTTGAAAATCAGTGTTGCTGTACGCTCGATTAATTAAACAAATATCGAGGCGTTAAAACGAAAATGGCACACTCACTTTTCACTCTGAGAAGGCAGAATTTAGAAAAACAAAAGGAGTTATGTTTTATAACCCCTTGGACATTATGATTGTTACTGTCTCATTATTGAGAAACTGGCGTTACAAAGTGTGCATCTGCATTGAAAGCATTGGATGAGGTAAATTGGACATCGACGGTCTGACCCACAGTCACCCCTTTCAGCACATTGCTACCGTCGGCATTGTAAGTGACGGTACGTGCTGGCCAGCCCAGTTCCGTAACCGCATCTTGTTTTACAGTTACGGTCTGGTCTGCTGCATTGACAGCCAATACTGAACCGTGTGCTTTATAAGTGTCTACCGCAGCCTGAGATGACAGTGCAGCCAGTGATAATGCAGCAACAGCAGCAAAACGTACGAAGGTATTTTTCATGTTCTTTACTCCACAGATAGTCATTTGTTGAACCGGCTTGGCCGTGTTCGTCTTTTTGTTTTTGTGAAACGCATCACGTTTCGTTGAGCAAAGAATACGACTACACAGTGAGTAGATAAACCACGCTTTCGTGAATTGACTATATCAAGAAATGGAACAATCGTTGTGGTGGCGTTTTATCTGGCTGAACTAACAAGTCACAGAAGAGGTTGAATCACCTTTGGTGTTCATTCCAACCAATTAACAAAAACTTAATGGCGGACAGCACTGCGTGCTGCCCCATAAGTAATAGTTAGCTTTCTTCGCTAGTTTATAAACATCACAGCAGTCATTATGAATTCAGAATATAAAGAGCGTGTTAATCGAACAATCCGGTTTATTGAAGATAACATTAACCAAAAATTGTCACTCAGTGATGTTGCCAAAGTTAGCTATTTTTCTGAATTTCATTTTCATCGCATTTTTAGAGCAATTGTTGGTGAAACGGTGAATGATTACATAGCACGCAGGAGAATCGAAAAAGCAATCAACATGCTAGTTTTCAAGCCTAAAACTTCTATCACAGAAATTGCCTTAGCATGTGGTTTTTCTTCAAATGCAAATTTCTCAAAAGCTGTCAAAATACATTTTGGCTTTACCCCATCTGAAATTAGAAATCCTCAAAAAATAAAAGATAGCAAGATTGGAAAAGTTTTTAGCAAGTATGGAAAAGATTTCAACCCCGTCGATTTGTATCCTAATCACATCACAAATAATGTGATCTTTATAGGAGATACAAATATGAATGTTGAGATAAAAGATCTCGAAGAACAACAGGTATGCACATTGCCATCTGAAGCTGGTTACCAGCCAGAAGCCATCTTTAATGCATGGGATAGATTGATTCAATGGGCCATAGCAAATGGTATTCAAACTAATACCCAACAGCGCTTTGCTTTTTGCTTTGACAATCCAACAGTCACACCAATTGATAAATGCCGCTATGAAGCATCTATTGTGATTGATGAAACTGTACAAGTTAAATCGCCATTCTCATTATCAAAAATTCCAAAAGGGAAATACGCTGTACTATATTTCAAAGGTAAACCAGAGGACACAATAAAAGCTCAATTAGGCATTTATTCAGATTGGTTTCCCCAAAGTGGTTTTGAACCAGACAATTTCCCAATGCTTGAACATTACCTGAATGATGTTAGACAGGATGGATATATTGAAATGGAAATTTTGGTTAAGTTAAAAAAACTATGACGACTGTTCCAATTCAGAAAGCTAACAAAAACTTAATGTGGGACGGTTTTCAACCGCCCCATAAGTAATAGTTAGATAATAAAAACGGCTTCATTGTTGGCGGTGAATTCAAGCCTTAAAGCGGCTGTGCAGAGGGTCCAGTGGTGTTTACGGCTCACTATCTGTGCGTGGGTTGCCTCGCGCAACACATGAATTCACGTTGATTCGGCAAACTGAAAGCCTGCGCGGGTTACGTCTTCGGCAACCTTCAGCGCCGTCAGTGTGTAACGCCTAAGCGGCTCATCATAGGGGCACTGTGTTTTTAGCAACCACTGCACGTTCATTAAATGAGCTAATTTGAGAATTCAGCAAATTTCGCTGATCCAATATTGCCAGCGAGTAATTCCAAGCGGTTGTTTGAAGCTGGCGCAGTGAAAATTGAAAGTCCGTGGCACCAATTAGCCAGCTTTTGGGTTGATAATAAACAACTTTTATTTGTTCATATCTAACAAAATTTTAATGTCGGATGGCACTCCGTGCCACCGCATAAAACGAAGTTATGCCCTATAGAGGTAATATGGAAGAACGTGAAATTAGAGAAAAGCTAATTCGAGCATTAGATGTTCTTGTTCAAAATGATGTTTTCTTATTAAGTAACAATGTTAATGAACGCTCTATTTCACATCGATTGGCAGTTTATCTAGAAAATGAATTCCCTAATTGGCATGTTGACTGTGAATATAATCGTGCTATCGAAAATCCTAAACGATTAAATATAGAAGAAATTGACAGTGAATCTACAGACACAAATGGTAAAACTGTTTTTCCTGACATTATTGTTCATCGAAGAGGTGAACAAAACAATCTATTAGTGGTTGAAATGAAAAAGACCACAAGCAACATTCCTGATGATTTTGATTATCTAAAACTTCAAGCTTTTAAAGCTCAATTAGGCTATAGATTCGCAGTCTTTATTAAAATGAAAACTATGCCGAATGATACTGGGTATAACGATCCAGTATGGTTCTAGGCATAACAAAAACTTGGTGTGGGATTGCTACGCAACCCCACAAGTTGAAGTTATGTTTTTATGACGTCCTCACTTTATTTCGATTTATCATATGGCTCTATCCGAAAAATCTACTGAAAAGTTGTTACGCTGGATTGCAGCAGAAGATGCATCTTCCAATGAAAGCCAACTCCTTTTAGCTTTTGATTTCCTTGAACAATACATGTCTGACCACGGTTTTTTACTCGATATACCGAAAATCCGACAACTTATCATGTCGTGTTCAATATTCCATGATATGACTCAGGCTGACATTGATACGGTTGTCGATAACAGACTTCAATTATTTATCGATATTGTGGAAATGAATAAATTAGCTCGAATTAGTGCTTTTCACATGTTAAACATGCCCATTGATTAGAAAAATGACAGACTCAATCTTTAGCCAACTTGGCAACAGATTGAAATATAATAACTTTAATCCATGATGCATAGCAAAAACATACATTACTCAAGCATGAACTATACTTAATTAACCTCAGTTCCTGAAACATGTACCGTATGAAGAAGATAATAAAAAAATTATTTTACTTATCTATCCCACTAATCATGCTGGCTGCTATCAGTTCTAAGCTATACCTTTATTTTGGCTATGCTTGGGTTGCTCAAACGATTGATCCAACCCCGATCTACAATTCAATTTCGGAAGTCGGTAATGAGATTGTAAGTCAACGAAATAACATCATTCCTAAGCTAACATTGATGAAAAACCAAATGGTTTATGTTTTGTTTAAGCAGCACAATCAGAACAACTGGTCATGCTTTCTAAGAGATAAAATGTATAACTTTGGCTGGACACTTTGTTCTAATTTATCCGCGAACAAGATAATTATAGATATATCCAAAAATGGCAGTTAATTTGTCGTTATCACCCAAAACATAACAAAAACTTAATGGTGGACAGCACTACGTGCTGCCCCATAAGTAATAGTTATA
>NZ_AZUK01000004.1 GCF_000527035.1 Tolumonas lignilytica | reverse complement strand
GAAGTTAGGTAATTAATTTTCTTAATTTTTTGCGGTAAATTCGAGCCTTAAAGCGGCTGGTATGAGGGTTCCGTGTTGTTTGCGGCTCACTTCCGGTGAAATGGTTGCCTTGCATAACTCATGATCTCACTTCCGGTGTGTAATTCGATTCCGCACTGGTTATGTCTTCGGCAACCTTCTAGGCCGTCGGTGTGTATGCCTGGAGCGGCTCATCATCCGGGCGTTTCGATTTGAGATGCCCACTCCCCATTTCCTGAATGATGTCAGTGAAACACAAAGTAAACCGGCAGTTTCAACTCTGTCGGTGGGTAATTCCGAGCGGTGGTTTAAAGCAGGTGCAGTGGCCGCATTGAAGTCCGTGTACCAATTAGCCAGTTCAGTGGTGATGAATAAAAGATATATCCTTTATTCTCCTACCTAACAAGGCGTTTAAACACGTTCGCTTTGCTCACTGGACGGCACTGCGTGCCGCCGTTTAACTTATAGTTAGGTAATTAATTTTCTTAATTTTTTTGCGGTAAATTGGAGTCTTAAAGCGGCTGGTATGAGGGTTCTGTGTTATTTGCGGCTCACTTCCGGTGAAATGGTTGCCTTGCATAACTCATGACCTCACTTTCGGTGTGTAATTCAATTCCGCACTAGTTATGTCTTCGGCAACCTTCAAGGCCGTCGGTGTGTACACCTGGAGCGGCTCATCATCCGGGCGTTTTGGTTTGAAACGACCACTGCCTGTTTCCTGAATAATTTCAGTAAAACATAAAGCAAATTGGCTGTTTCAAGTCTGTCAGCGGGTAATTCCGAGCGGTGGTTTAAAGCGGGTGCAGTGGCAGCATTGAAGTCCGTGTACCAATTAGCCAGTTCAGTGGTGATGAATAAAAGATATTTCCTTTATTCTCCTACCTAACAAGGCGTTTAAACACGTTCGCTTTGCTCACTGGACGGCACTACGTGCCGCCGTTTAATTAAAAGTTAGGTAATTAATTTTCTTAATTTTTTTGCGGTAAATTTGAATCTTAAAGCGGCTGGTATGAGGGTTCCGTGTTATTTGCGGCTCACTACCGGTGAAGTGGTTGCCTTGCATAACTCATGATCTCACTGCCGATGTGTAATTCGACTCCGCACTGGTTATGTCTTCGGCAACCTTCAAGGCCGTCGGTGTGTACGCCTGAAGCGGCTCATCATCCGGGCGTTTTGGTTTGAAACGACCACTGCCCGTTTCCTGAATAATTTCAGTGAAACATAAAGCAAATTGGCTGTTTCAAATCTGTCAGCGGGTAATTCCGAGTGGTGGTTTGAAGTCGGTTCAGTGGCAGCATTGAAGTATGTGTACCAATTAGCCAGTACAGTGGTGATGAATAAAAGATATTTCCTTTATTCTCCTACCTAACAAGGCGTTTAAACACGTTCGCTTTGCTCACTGGACGGCACTGTGTGCCGCCGTTTAACTTATAGTTAGCCGGCAATGGAGATTCAGTAATGGCAAGTATATTCAGTTTCAAATGTTCATGTTGTCAAAAAGTACATGAAGGATCTCCGAGTTTTTCATTTAATGCACCGAGTTCATACTCAGAACAATCAGAAGAAATTAAACAAGCAGGCAAACTAACAACAGATCTCTGTTATTACAAAGACAGTGATGGTGACCACTATTTTGCAAAAGTGATGATATCCATACCAATTCATGGTATTCAGGAACCATTTAGGTGGGGTGTTTGGACATCATTGAGTGAAAAAAATTATCACCATTATTTAGAAAACGTTGAAACCACAGAACCAAATACTGTTTACTTTGGCTGGTTTTGTAATCATCTACCCTATTACAAAAATACATATGCATTAGCAGCCGATGTTTATCCTCAAAACAATGGGCTACGGCCTATCTTGATTCTGCACGAAGCAGATCATGAGTTTTATCGTGATTTTGTGAATGGCATTACTATAGAAAAAGCCCAACAGATTGCTGAAATATGCATGCACGGCTAACAAAAACTTGGTGTGGGATTGCTTCGCAACCCCACAAGTAAAAGTTATGCAGTTTTAATTTGCTGAAAGTTTTTGCGGGAAATTCACGTTTTAAAGCGGTGTTGACTGCAAGTCCTGTGTTATCTACGGCTCACTATCGCCGCGTGGTGCCCGCTCATAATACGCCAAACAATGTTAGTCGTGAGCTTCAGCGAATTTGAGATGGCGATTATGAGCTTCTGCACATTAACGCCGTCGAGAGTAATTCCTTACAACCATTTTTTTTGTTTACAGTGTTGAACGCTAGCCCGAGAAACCAGTCGTTATTCCTTGCGTTGAAATTGAGTTGATCTTTTCAATACTGCATAACAAGGCGTTCAACGCCGTTCGCGTTGCTCACTGGACTGGTCTCCGCTTCGCTGAGCCCAGCCCGTTAACTGGAAGTTAGGTATTAATTTTCTTAATTTTTTTACGGAAAAATTCGAGCCTTAAAGCGGCTGGCATGAGGGTTCCGTGTTGTTTGCGGCTCACTTCTGGTGTCTAGGGTTGCTTACGCATAACAGTTTTCAGCTTCACCGTGTTTAATAAGATTTTGTGAGGCGTTATATCTCCAGCAACCCATCAGCTCCGTCGTGTGTACGCCTAAAGCGGCTCATCATCCAGGCATGTTGGTGTAAGACAACCACAGCCCGTATCCTGAATACTTTCAGTGAAACATAAAACCAGCAGGCAGTTTCAAACCTGTCGGCGGGTAATTCCGAGCGGTGGTTTAAAGCGAACCAGTGGCAGCATTGAAGTCCGTGTACCAATTAGCCAGTCCCGTGGTAATGAATAAAAGATATTTCCTTTGTTCTCCTACCTAACAAGACGTTTAAACACGTTCGCTTTGCTCACTGGACGGCACGCGTGCCGCCGTTTAACTTATAGTTAAGTTCTTGAACTGCATGTTCAGTGTTTAATTCGTAAGCAATGTTCTTATTTCGTTGCGTTTGCTATAAATCAAATATCTCTAAAAACATGATCAATCAATGGCAACAGTCACATGAATAACCAACCAATTACTCTAAATGCTTCTATTCGTGATGTGCGTTTCGGACGTAATGTAAAAGTCGTTGAACCATCCAATATCTACGGCTGTAACATTGGTGATAATTCTTTTGTCGGTCCCTTTGTCGAGATCCAAAAAAACGTATCAATCGGCCAACGTACAAAGATCCAGTCTCATACCTTTATTTGTGAATTTGTCACAATAGGTGATGACTGTTTCATCGGTCATGGTGTGATGTTCGCAAATGATTTATTCAAAGATGGCTCCCCTAACGCTGATCCAAACTCATGGGGTCGAACCGTTATTGAAAACAAAGTAACGATTGGCTCGAATGCAACAATACTCCCCGTTCATATTTGCTCTGGGGCAGTCATTGGTGCGGGTGCAGTTGTCACAAAAGATATTACTGTGCCAGGTACTTATTTAGGCAATCCAGCAAGACTATCAAGAAAGCTCTGAGTATTGCTGTGGTTCAAAAACTTAACAAAAATTTAAAGTTGGACGGCACTATGTGCCGCCACTTAAATCGAAGTTAGATTTTTTCCAAATATTCGTGCTTGACCTGACTATAACTTCATACTTCAACATCTCTTCTGACGGTAAATGACCGCCTTCCTACACGAGATAAGCTATGAAGACTTACAGCATGACTAAAGAAAAGTGGATTTCGTTGTTTCAATCGATTGGATTGAATGATGAACAAATGCGCAATTGGCATCAGCAATTTGAGAACACTTATCCCGATGAGCATCAGGCTTTTCTGGAGTGGCTACAAATCGCAGCAGATGAAATCAAAGTGATACGTGATAATCGCAAGCAATAACAACTCTCAGCAGCCTCTCTGTGGGCTGCTGATTAATTTACATATATACAAATGCATACTATCAGTCAGATTGCGAAAAAATTTGCTATATCGCGTAGCACCCTACTCTACTATGACTCAATTGGCTTATTGAGTCCCAGCGGTAGAAGTAATGCCAATTACCGCCTTTATTCTGACGATGACATCAGAAAAATGGAGAAAATCACGTTATATCGACAAGCAGGTTTGTCGCTTGACTCTATCAACGCAATTCTTTCTGGTGCCAATAGCCACCTGCATGACGCATTAGACGATCGGCTTTTCGCCATAAACCAAGAAATTAATGAGCTTCGAGAACAGCAACAAACGATATTGCGTATTATGAAACAAGAACATACTCTCCCCAACTCAAGCTTTATTGATAAAAAGACATGGGTATCATTGTTAGCCAAAGCAGGTCTTGATGAGTTGGGAATGCGCAAATGGCACATTGAGTTCGAAAAAACTTCGCCTCATGGCCATCAAATATTCCTTGAATCATTGTCGATAGAGCAAAGTGAAATTGATGCGATAAGACAGTGGTCCCAAGCGGGCATAAAAACAAATCTAACAAAAACTTAAATTTGGACGGCACTACGTGCCGCCAATTAAGTCGAAGTTAGACTAAAGAAATTCACCACTTGTGAACATGACAAATCACTGCTAAAGTTTACGTATAGTGAACCAATGAGATCTGCTTGTGCATGTAATTTCCCGAAAGCCATTTAATGATGCGGTTAAACTTTATCCTAAAGATGCAACCGCCATTGAAGCTGCTTATAAAGTGCTGCGAAACGGCAACTTTGACGATCCACTTGAGTTAAAAGCCGTTTTTCCCAGTCTTGATAACTTCAAATACAAGAAAAAATGGTGGGTGATCGACATCGGTGACAACAACCTGCGCATGATTGCTTTCATTGTGTTCAGAGATAACCGCATGTACGTCAAACACATCGTGACGCATGCTGAATACGATAAACTTTGCAAAAAATACGCTAAGGAGTCTGAACGATGAGCTTCTTACAAGTGAAAGAACAGGCACGGTCATTGTTCTCCAATGCCAGTTTTCTTGTTCACATCAGCAACAATGAAAAATACGAACAGGCTCTTTCCTTTATGGAGGAGCTGATTGAAGAATACGATCTCTACGAACCACTCATTGAGTTACTTTCTGCGTCGATTGAACGCTGGGAGAATAATGCGCCTGAATTTGCTGAGTTCAATCGCAAGGTGGCGACATTAGACAGTGGTGCAGCGGTGTTGCGAACACTCATGGATCAATACCATTTGAAAACCGATGATTTTAAAAATGAAATTGGCGGCAAAAGCATGGTCTCCATGATCCTTGGTGGCACACGTAAGCTATCAAAAGACCATATTCAGGCATTGTGCGATCGCTTCAAAATCAGCCCTGCTCTATTTTTCAATCACTCGAACTAACAAAGCGAAAAACAAAAGCGTCTAACAACTAATTCAACCTCGTTCGCTTTGCTCACTGGACGGCACTACGTGCCGCCGGTTAATTAAAAGTTAGGTAATAAAAACGGCTTTATTGTTGGCGGTGAATTCCAGCCCTAAAGCGGCTGTGCAGATGGTCTAGTGGTTTTTACGGCTCACTATCTGAGCGTGGGTTGCCTCGCGCAACACATGAATTCACGTGAAGTGGCAAACTGAAAGCCTGCGCGGGTTACGTGTCGGCAACCATCAGCGCTGTCAGTGTGTAACGCCTAAGCGGCTCATCATCGCGGCACAGTGTTTTTAGCAACCACTCCCGCTCACTGAATAAGTCAGTCGATGTTTCAGCAAATTTCGCTGCATCGATATTGTCGGCGAGTAATTCCAAGCGGTTGTTTAAAGCTGGCCCAGTTGCAACATTGCAGCCTGTGGTTCCACTTAGCCAGTTTTGTTGTTGATGATGAATATATTTTTCTTTGTTCATACCTAACAACTAATTCAAACCCGTTCGCTATCGCTCACTGGACGGCACTGCGTGCCGCCGTTTAATTAAAAGTTATGTGATCTCCAGTAATCCCTTTAATTGAATATCTACAGAGGTGAAATCATGTCTGAGATAAAACACGTACCAACTCCGTTTAGTTATTCATCTGCCGTCGTCGCAGGAGACTATGCTTTCCTTTCCCTCCACCGTGGATTTGGCAATAGCTTTGCAGAACAGCTAAATGGTGCCATTCTGGGAATGCAGAAAACACTTGAAGAGCTCAACTTACCACTCTCTTCAATCGTAAAAGTAACTGTATGGCTTAAGAACATTCAAGATTTACCATTCATGGAAAAGCAATTCCTAGACTATTTTGAGCCAACTAAATGCCCCGCCCGCATGACGGCAACAACAGAATTTTTCGACTCTGATTGCTTAGTGATGATAGAGGGAATTGCTTTTTGTAAATAATCCCAGCATAAACAACGCGTTCACAACTATCTGATTTAATTGGTTTGTCATAACCGTGTCGTAGAGATGTCGTCACACCAGCTTCTTGTTTTGTCTCATAGTTTCAGTCGAACACCAGAGACAGAGGGATAACAATGATTGTTCGTAAATTAAGACTTCAACGTGGTTGGTCTCAAGATCAACTCCCTCAACTGAGTGGCCTCAGCATTCGCACTATTCAGCGAATTGAACGCGGTCAAACTCCAGGTCTTGATTCATTAAAATCACTGGCGGCTGTTTTTGATGTTCATGTCACTGAACTACAAATGGAGAATGACATGACTCACGAAAATCAGACAACTCAACTTGATGAGACAGAACAGAAAGCAATTGAATATGTGCGTGACATTAAAGGGTTTTATTCCCATGTCATAAAATACGTCGTTGTTATTTCTATCTTGTTTATTATTAATTTTACTACCGACCGCAGTTATATCTGGGCTTGGTGGCCAATGCTTGGCTGGGGTATTGGTGTTTTATCACATGGATTAAATGTGTTTGAAGTGTTTCATTTCTTTAGCCCTGCTTGGGAAAAGCGGCAAATCGAAAAACTCCTAGGCAGAAAACTGTAAAAATCACATAACAAAAAATTAATGTGGGACCACTTCGTGGCCCCATAATTCGAAGTTATGTGATTAGAGGTAGTCATGGCCTTTGATGATAAATTCAGACTCAGCAGTCACGCTGTTATTCTCAATTCTGTCGGCGAAGTTTTGCTCTTAAAAGCTGATTATGGCGCTAAATCTTGGGGGCTTCCTGGTGGTGCATTAGAACCTGGCGAAACCATTCACGAAGCCTTGCTCCGAGAGTGCCGTGAAGAACTGGGTTCTGACGTTCTCATCAATTATCTCAGCGGTGTGTATTTCCATTCAGCCTACAATTCACAGGCTTTCATTTTTCGCTGTGAACTGCCCTCACCTTCTAACATCATCCTCAGCAACGAACATTCTGAATTTCGTTATGCCGCAATTTCAGAACTCAGTGGCGTCCAACAACAGCGCATTTCTGACTGTCTTAATTATTCTGGAGTTGTCGTCAGTGCCAAGTTTTAACGCAATTCGTTTATCCTGCTAAATCAGCTCATAACCTTGATATAGCTCAGTTTTACTTAATTGAGTCCTCGATTTCATTTGTCTCTGTTAGCACCATTCGGCATCATGTTTCTATGAGCAAATCAAAAGCAGAAAATCGGTGTTGGGCATCTGATCTGTCATTAATCAGTGCGGTAGCCATGCCTCTCAAAATCGACTTGTTTGCTGCAAGACAAAATCACATAACAAAATTTTAATGTCGGATGGCACTACGTGCCACCGCATAAAACGAAGTTAGGTAATTAATTTTCTTAATTTTTTTGCGGTAAATTCAAGCCTTACAGCGGCTGGTATGAGGGTTAAGTGTTGTTTGCGGCTCACTTCCGGTGAAATGGTTGCCTCGCATAACTCATGATCTCACTTTCAGTGTAGAATTCTAGTCTGCGCTGGTTATGTCTTCGGCAACCTTCTAGGCCGTCGGTGTGTACGCCTGAAGCGGCTCATCATCCAGGCATAATGGTTTGCGGCAACCACTCCCCGTTTCCTGAATAATGTCAGTGAAACATAACGTAAACCGGCAGTTTCAAATATGTCGGCGGGTAATTCCGAGCGGTGGTTTAAAGCAGGCGCAGTGGCAGCATTGAAGTCTGTGCACCAATTAGCAAGTCCAGTGGTAATGAATAAAAGATATTTCCTTTATTCTCCTACCTAACAAGGCGTTTAAACACGTTCGCTTTGCTCACTGGACGGCACTACTTGCCGCCGTTTAACTTATAGTTAAACTTATTGCTCAATTCGGCCTAGTGCAGATTTATAAACATCATTTCTTTCGCGTTTACCGATAGAAAGAACAACAACAGTAATAATATTGTCTTCAACTTGATAGACTAATCTGTAGCCTGATTGCCGCAGTTTGATCTTGTAGAGATTATCTGCTCCAGAAAGTTTTGCTGCTGGTACATGTGGATTTTCCAATCTCTCAGCCAGTTTTTTCTTCAATTGCTCTCTGATTGTGGAACCAAGCTTTTGCCATTCTTTCAATGCAGATTTCTTGAAATCTAATTTATAGGTCATTTAGATCTACCGTGATACTTGGTTCATCCTGGCGTTCTTTGGCGATAGCTAAAAGTTCCAGATCCTCCAAGCGATCCATTAAAAGCTCATAGGCTTCTGCTGGTACACAATAGAAAGCTGGTTCATTGCGGTTTAATACGGCGACTGGTTCACCATAGCCACTACTAACAACCTTCATGGGGTTGGCTTTTAGTTCAGTGATACTAGCGGCAACATCAGCAAGAATTCGGGCTGTCATAGAACCTCCTAATAGGTCTTTTATTAGGTCATTATAGTGGGCTTGTGGTGATTTTCCAATCGTTATCAGCACCACTCTCAGTTACCACTGAGAAACGCAATAAGTTTAACAAAAACTTAAAGTTGGACAGCACTACGTGCTGCCACTTAAGTCGAAGTTATGCAGTTTTTGTCCTTTATAATTTTCAGTGCTAATTTCGGGCCTCTAAAAACACGGACATGATATCCCGTGTTATTTCAATCTCGACTGAGACGCGCTTAGTTGCGCCCCAGCTTATTGGCTTCGTATGCCTCTTATTTTAGATAAATCTTGGTTCATTTTTACTCTCTTGCGTATTTGAGACTAGATTTAGTCTATGCGTTTTGTTTTTCATCTTTGCTGACAAAACTATTCAAATTAATTCCTTTCAACACAACTGTTAAGCCCTGAAAGTACAGAGAGGAATGCACGATGAACAATGAAAATGAACAGGCAGTACCTGAGACTAAAGGTCTTACGGTGCAATTACTTACAACAGTTGACCTCGGCCCTGAGATTGAGGGCATGACCGGACGTCAACTCCGAATGCGGATGGTAACTATTGAACCTGGTGGTGTTTTCGGCCCGCTTCACGACCATAAAGACAGACCGGGTACCGTTTATATATTACAAGGCACAATTACTGACCATCGAAATGGTGTAGCTACCGATTATGGCCCGGGCGTCGGCTGGCCAGAAGACAGAAACACAGTTCATTGGCTTGAAAATAGAGGTTCTGTCTCTGCCGTGGAGATATCTGTCGATATCGTAAAGCTGTGATGAGAAGCCAACCTCAGCAGCCATCGACTTGATGCGCTTATCTCGTCGATTGAATACATTACGAATCATCCCAATTATGGCGGCGTTAAGTGCAACGTTGGGTTCGACATACGGGAGCACCGCTTTCGCCGCTTCAATCTTATTTTGGGTTGCGTTGTTAATTTCGGTCGCTTTCCTTTTTGCTGTAGAAGGTGGTGTTAAGCCATTCCCAAATACATCGTTACCGTTTTATTTCTACTTAGGTGGCACGTTTGTCGCTTTCTACGTCCTCAGCGTCACATGGATAGCTCCCAAATTCGGCGTTGGCAATGCGGTTGCTTTTGTACTTCTCGGCCAACTCATATCAATGGCTGCCATTGATCAATTTGACTTGTTTGGTGCACCAACTCATGCAATTACCTTACAACGAACAATCGGTCTCATTCTGATGGCTATCGGTGTTTTTTTAGCTGTTCGACGCGGGTAATCTGCATCAACTGCATAACAAAAACTTAATGGCGGACAGCACTATGTGCTGCCCCATAAGTAATAGTTATGCCCTTTTCAAACTAGATTTTGTTTGTTCATTGTACTAACATTAAGTTGTTCATTTTTTGTTAGTCGAGATAATCATGGCCAGCTCTGCATCTTCTGTTTCACGAACTTCACGTTCTGCTCGTCTCGGGCTTCGGGCTACGCCTGAGCAAGAAGCAGTACTACGTCGCGCTGCGGATATTTCGCACAAATCATTAACTGATTTCATTCTTGATAGTGCATGTCATGCTGCTGAACAGACGCTACTTGATCAACGTCTATTCGTCGTTTCTGGTGAACAATATCAAGACCTACTGGATATGCTTGATCAACCGACTCAAGAAAATCAGGGCTTACAAGACCTTTTCTCCCGCACAGCTCCTTGGGAGAAATAATGCCCATTTCAAAACCAGAGGTGTTACATGATAAACACCTTTTCGAACAATTTGATTGCGGCAACCCAACATTGAATGAATGGCTTTTACGTCATGCCAGACAAGCTCAATCCAGTGGTTCTGCTAAAACTTTTGTCGTTTGCGAAGACAATGTGGTTGTGGGTTATTTTAGTCTCACCGTGGGGCAAGTAGAAACCTATGATGCACCTGAACGAATTCGCCGTGGCATGGGACAATATCCTATTCCTGTCGTTATTCTGGCTAGGTTAGCAGTCTCAAAAATACACCAAGGCTCAGGGCTTGGTGTCGGTATGCTGCAAGATGCCATCCGCCGCACCATGATGATTTCGGAGCAAGTCGGCATTCGAGCCTTACTGACTCATCCTATTGATGAACTGGCATCCAAATTTTATGAGCGATTCGGCTTTATTTCATCACCAGTGAGAGAAAGACAACTGGTATTATTGCTTAAAGACGCACGAAAGCTAATTCGTTAATCATTCATGATCTGCGTTTGGCATAACAAAAATTTAATGTTGGACGGCACTACGTGCCGCCACTTAAATCGAAGTTAGCTTTTTTATTATAAATGCATGGGTAATAAATCATGGAAAGCACAATAGAAAATGATAATTATGTTCCAGATAAATTTTGTACTTTAAAACGACGAATAATAGCAGCATGTCTTGATTCCGCTGCATTGGCTCCTTTTGCATGGTTTGATAAATATCTATGGAATTCAATATCAAATCCACTGACACTTCAGATTTGGAGCGTTTTTTATACTGCAGTCATCATTTACTACTATTACTATTTCGTTGCACGATTTGGCCAAACACCAGGAAAAATGGCTTCCGGAATTAAGATACTAACATCTAATGAGTGTGAGGTTGGCCCCAAACATGCGGTCCTTCGTCAAATTTTATTTTCTAGCTTTAGTTTAATATTTTTAACTATACAATTATTTAACTTATCTCATGGCATGCTAGCCAATAGAGCATTAGGTAATCATTTTACGCTAATGCTATTCGGATCACCGATTTTATTTTTGTCGCTGCTTGAGTTTATAACGATGATGTGTAATACAAAACGCAGATCAATTCATGATTTTATCGCAGATACAGTCGTTATAAAATTCGAAGAAACAAAACATAAAAACAAAATTAAAGTGATATTATTGACATTGTTCATCATAAATCTGCTTATCCAGCAATTTACACCTGAATTAAATTTAGTCACAAATTAGGGCAAAAGCTAACAAAAACTTAATGGCGGACAGCACTCCGTGCTGCCCCATAAGTAATAGTTAGGTAATTAATTTTCTTAATTTTTTTGCGGAAAATTCGAGCCTTAAAGCGGCTGGTATGAGGGTTCCGTGTTATTTGCGGCTCACTACCGGTGAAGTGGTTGCCTTGCATAACTCATGATCTCACTTTCAGTGTGTAATTCAAATCCGCACTGGTTATGTCTTCGGCAACCTTCAAGTCCGTCGGGGTGTACGCCTGAAGCGGCTCATCATCCGGGCTTTTTGGTTTGAAACGACCACTCCCCGTTTCCTGAATAATGTCAGTGAAACATAACGCAAAGGGGCCGTTTCAAGCCCGTCGGCGTGTAATTCCGAGCGGTGGTTTAAAGCGGGTGCAATGGCAACATTGAAGTCTGTGCACCAATTAGCCAGTCCAGCGGTGATGAATAAAAGATATTTCCTTTATTCTCCTACCTAACAAGGCGTTTAAACACGTTCGCTTTGCTCACTGGACGGCACACGTGCCGCCGTTTAACTTATAGTTATGTTTTTATGACGTCCTCACTTTATTTCGATTTATCATATGGCTCTATCCGAAAAATCTACTGAAAAGTTGTTACGCTGGATTGCAGCAGAAGATGCATCTTCCAATGAAAGCCAACTCCTTTTAGCTTTTGATTTCCTTGAACAATACATGTCTGACCACGGTTTTTTACTCGATATACCGAAAATCCGACAACTTATCATGTCGTGTTCAATATTCCATGATATGACTCAGGCTGACATTGATACGGTTGTCGATAACAGACTTCAATTATTTATCGATATTGTGGAAATGAATAAATTAGCTCGAATTAGTGCTTTTCACATGTTAAACACGCCCATTGATTAGAAAAATGACAGACTCAATCTTTAGCCAACTTGGCAACAGATTGAAATATAATAACTTTAATCCATGATGCATAGCAAAAACATACATTACTCAAGCATGAACTATACTTAATTAACCTCAGTTCCTGAAACATGTACCGTATGAAGAAGATAATAAAAAAATTATTTTACTTATCTATCCCACTAATCATGCTGGCTGCTATCAGTTCTAAGCTATACCTTTATTTTGGCTATGCTTGGGTTGCTCAAACGATTGATCCAACCCCGATCTACAATTCAATTTCGGAAGTCGGTAATGAGATTGTAAGTCAACGAAATAACATCATTCCTAAGCTAACATTGATGAAAAACCAAATGGTTTATGTTTTGTTTAAGCAGCACAATCAGAACAACTGGTCATGCTTTCTAAGAGATAAAATGTATAACTTTGGCTGGACACTTTGTTCTAATTTATCCGCGAACAAGATAATTATAGATATATCCAAAAATGGCAGTTAATTTGTCGTTATCACCCAAAACATAACAAAAACTTAATGGTGGACAGCACTACGTGCTGCCCCATAAGTAATAGTTATAAACAAAGGAAATATCTATGGAAAAATGGGTAGAAAGACAATCCGAAAGAAAAAGAGATGCATCAACAGATCATGATTATTTTTACAGAATTGATAAAAGCAGAATTATCAATTCGATGGCTTTCCGGAGATTACAAGCTAAAACACAAGTTCATCAAGTAGGTGAAAGTGATTTTTTCAGAACGCATCTCACCCATTCTATGAAGTTGCACAAATTGGTGCCACACTTGTACATATATTAAATTATAAGGCAAAAAATAGTGAATTAGATTTCAAATCTTGGATTCCATCCATATCGCTAATCGAAACGATTTGTTTAGCGCATGATTTAGGGCATCCAGCGTTTGGTCATAACGGTGAAAGAACTTTAAATTACTTTATGCATAAACATGGTGGTTTTGAAGGAAATGGGCAAACTTTCAGAATACTAACTAAATTAGGTGAGTTCTCATCAGGCTTTGGTTATAACTTAACCAGAAGATCTTTGTTAGGTGTCTTAAAATATCCAGCAGCATTCTCAGATCTAGGCAAAGATTATTCTAAATATCAAAATATTACCCCTATAGATATTTAAAATTGGTCACCACCAAAATGTATTCATGATACAGAAATAGATGCTTTGAATTGGGTGTTATCCCCTTTGTCTGACCAAGACAAGACTCTTTTTTCATCTATAGAGGAGAAAAAAGGTAAAAGAAAAACAATACATAAATCATTCGATGCAAGCATAATGGAATGTGCAGATGATATTGCATATGGCATTCATGACTTAGAAGACGCACTTGTTATGGGGTTGGTGTCATCGCAGCGCGTTTGTGAAAAACTAGAAAATGAATTAAAAAAACTATCGTTGATAGTTACACGAAAATATTCAAAGCAATCAGATTCATATCTATCCACAAAACTTTGCTCTAATAAAATTGAAGATATAAAAACTGCAATCAGCTCTATAATAAATGTGCTTACCCATAGAGTTGAAGTCCATAAAAAAATGTTTTTGAATCTCCATTATTAGATTTTCAAGCCAAATTCAATGAAGAAACTGATGGCATATTATCTTCTTTTAAAGATTTTGTGTATGAAGAGGTGATATCTCAACCACATTTACAAACATTAGAATATAAAGGTCAGAAGATTTTAACCGATTTATTTAACACATTGAAATCTAAGCCATTTAATTTACTTCCATCAATTGTTCAAAAGAAAATTGATGAAAACGAAACAAACATTGATCGCGTTATTTGTGACTATTTAGCCAGTATGACTGACAATGAAGCATGTAGATTATACGAAAGATTGTTTACACCAAACAAAGGCTCAATCTTCATGCCTTTGATCTGAGTTTGTTCATAACAAAAACTTGAAATTGGACGGCACTACGTGCCGCCATTTAAGTAAAAGTTAGAAACTTTAGGAGAAATAGTGTTTAGCATCATTACTGAGAACGACGAATCACAGTGGAGTGATGACACTGGCTGTCTTTATCATTTTCCTAAACGATATTTAAAATACCTAGAACCTGGTACAAAGGTTATCTATTACAAAGGCAAGTTAACGAACAAAATTTACTCAGAATCTAGATTAACACCCGAACCACATTATTTCGGTATTGCTGAAATCGGTAGTATCTATCCTGATAAAGCCAGCGACAAAAATGACTATTTTGCGACAATCAATAAATTCATAAAGTTTAAATCCCCAGTTCTTAACAAGAAAAACGAAACCTACTACGAACTTATCCCAGAAAGCCAAAAAACGAATTATTGGCGAAATGGTGTTCGTCCGATTACTGAGTCAGTCTATTTTTCGATTCTAGAAGATTCAGATCTCGATAATGTGTTTGAGCCAGTTGCACCATATGAAGTAAACAAGCAAACGGATCAACTCGAACAGTTTGAGTCATATCAAGAAGGTTCAAAAACTTTAAAATATGTCGCAATCTATGAGAGAAATCCCAAACTAAGGCGACAGGCTATAGCAATTCACGGCACTACATGTGTCGCTTGTGGGTTCAGCTTTAAAGAGCATTATGGTGAATATGCTGAGAACTTTATTCATATACATCATGAAAAGCCAATATCAGATTTTGATGGCAAACATGACGTAAATCCTGAAACTGACTTAAAGCCCCTTTGCGCAAACTGCCATGCAGTTGTCCACTTAAAGAAATCTAGCACTCTGAGCATTCAAGAATTAGTTACGTTATTAGGGCAAGTTTCTAACAAATAATTGGTGTGGGACAGCTACGCTGCCCCACAATTAGAAGTTAGGTAATTAATTTTCTTAATTATTTTGTGGAAACTTCGAGCCTTAAAGCGGCTGGTATGAGGGTTCCGTGTTGTTTACGGCTCACTTCCGGTGAAATGGTTGCCTTGCATAACTCATGATCTCACTTCCAGTGTGAAATTCTATTTTGCACTGGTTATGTCTTCGGCAACCTTCAAGTCCGTCGGTGTGTACGCCTGGAGCGGCTTATCATCCGGGCGTTTTGGTTTGAAACGACCACTGCCCATTTCCTGAATGATGTCAGTGAAACATAAAACCAGCAGGCAGTTTCAAGCCTGTCCGTGGGTAATTCCGAGCGGTGGTTTGAAGCGGGTACAGTGGCAGCATTGAAGTCTGTGTACCAATTAGCCAGTTCAGTGGTGATGAATAAATGATATTTCCTTTATTCTCCTACCTAACAAGGCGTTTAAACACGTTCGCCTTGCTCACTGGACGGCACTGCGTGCCGCCGTTTAACTTATAGTTAGACGTTTGTTCTTTTTTCAAACAATTTCCGAGTTAATGTCACCAGAGTTAAAAAGCCAATTCGAATGGTTACTCAGATTTGGAGAAATAAATGGCACAGCATCCAATCGAACTTCTGATCAATAAAGCTGACTCTGCAATCAATGCTGAAGATTTTGATACTTTAATTGATATTTATGCCGAAAATGCCGTTTTGGTGGTTAAACCAGGCATGAACGTCATTGGTAAAGAACAAATTAAGAAAGCTTTTATCGCTATTGCTGCCTATTTCGAGCATTCTCTTGATGTCACACAAGCAGGCTTAGAAATATTAGAGTCAGGTGACACGGCATTGGTGTTAGCTAAAACAAAGGTGTCCGCTAATAATCAGCCGCCCCTTGAGCGTAAAGCCACTTATGTTTTTCAGCATTTTGCACAAAAAGGTTGGCTTTGCGTAATTGATAACTCTTATGGCCATGACCTGCTTGAACACACCCAATAATCAATATGAATTGAGAAATATGACGACTAACGAGAGCACACTAAATAACAATTCAAAATTAACTATCATTTACCGTATTGAACCCGGCTGTTTGGGTCCCAATGGCAAAGATTATATTGAAGATTTTTGTCATTCTGCACAAAACGATTTCGTGAAGTTAGCCAACGATTTTATCCTATGGTCTATCATCCCTCGATATGATAAATCGTTACCCGAAATCCAGTACAAAATCGGCGATAAAAATCTGCCTGTTGATATGGCTTCAATCTATTTTCGAAAATACCAAATTGAGTTGTCTCGTTTTGAAGAGCTTCTTAATCAAAAATTAGCAGACCTGATTGAGAGACATCTTGGTCGATAGCAAAAAAACGTCTAACAAAATTTTAATGGCGGATGGCTTCGCCACCGCATAAAACGAAGTTAGGTAATTAATTTTCTTAATTATTTTGCGGAAAATTCAAGCCTTAAAGCGGCTGGTATGAGGGTTCCGTGTTATTTGCCGCTCACTTCCGGTGAAGTGGTTGCCTTGCATAACGCATGATCTCACTTCCTGTGTGGAGTTCTATCTTGCACTGGTTATGTCTTCGGCAACCTTCAAGGCCGTCGGTGTGTACGCCTGGAGCGGCTCATCATCCGGGCGTTTCGATTTGAGATGACCACTGCCCGTTTCCTGAATAATGTCAGCGAAACATAAAGTAAATTGGCTGTTTCAAGCCCGTCGGCGGGTAATTCCGAGCGGTGGTTTGAAGCGGGTGCAGTGGCAGCATTGAAGTCCGTGTACCAATTAGCCAGTTCAGTGGTGATGAATAAAAGATATTTCTTTTATTCTCCTACCTAACAAGGCGTTTAAACACGTTCGCTTTGCTCACTGGACGGCACTACGTGCCGCCGTTTAACTTATAGTTAGGTAATTAATTTTCTTAATTTTTTTGCGGTAAATTCGAGCCTTAAAGCGGTGGGTATGTGGGTTCCGTGTTGTTTGCGGCTCACTTCCGGTGAAGTGATTGCTTTGCATAACTCATGATCTCACTTCCTGTGTGGAATTCGATCTTGCACTGGTTATGTCTTCGGCAACCTTCAAGTCCGTCGGTGTGTACGCCTGGAGCGGTTCATCATCCGGGCACATAGTTTGAGGCTACCACTCCCCGTTTCCTGAATAATGACAGTGAAACATAAAACCAGCAGGCAGTTTCAAGCCCGTCGGCGGGTAATTCCGAGCGGTGGTTTAAAGCGGGTGCAGTGGCAACATTGAAGTCTGTGTACCAATTAGCCAGTCCAGTGGTAATGAATAAAAAATATTTCCTTTATTCTCCTACCTAACAAGGCGTTTAAACACGTTCGCTTTGCTCACTGGACGGCACTGCGTGCCGCCGTTTAACTTATAGTTAGGTAATTAATTTTCTTAATTTTTTACGGAAAACTCGAGCCTTAAAGCGGCTGGTATGAGGGTTCAGTGTTATTAACGGCTCACTTCCGGTGAAGTGGTTGCCTTGCATAACGCATGATCTCACTTCCAGTGTGGAATTTTATCTTGCACTGGTTATGTCTTCGGCAACCTTCAAGTCCGTCGGTGTGTACGCCTGAAGCGGCTCATCATCCGGGTGTTTTGGTTTGAAACGACCACTGCCCGTTTCCTGAATAATTTCAGTGAAACATAAAACCAGCAGGCAGTTTCAAGCCTGTCGGCGGGTAATTCCGAGCGGTGGTTTAAAGCGGGTGCAGTGGCAACATTGAAGTCCGTGTACCAATTAGTCAGTTCAGTGGTGATGAATGAAAGATATTTCCTTTATTCTCCTACCTAACAAGGCGTTTAAACACGTTCGCTTTGCTCACTGGACGACACTGCGTGCCGCCGTTTAACTTATAGTTATGTGATTAAGGAGTTGTCATGGCTTTTGATGATAAATTCAGACTCAGTAGTCATGCGGTTATTCTTAATTCCGAAGGGCACGTTTTACTGTTAAAAGCCGATTACGGTTCCAAATCCTGGGGGCTTCCTGGCGGTGCATTAGAGCCCGACGAAACCATTCATGAAGCGTTGATCCGCGAGTGCCGTGAAGAACTCGGGGCTGACATTTTGATCCATTATCTCAGTGGTGTGTATTTCCATTCTGCCTATAATTCACAGGCTTTCATTTTCCGATGCGAACTGCCCTCACCTTCTAACATCATCCCCAGCCACGAACATTCTGAATTTCGCTATACCTCAATTTCAGAACTCAGTGCTGTCCAACAGCAGCGCATATCTGACTGTCTTAATTTTTCGGGTGTTGTTACCAGTGCTAAATTCTAATGCTGATTAATCAATCATCACCTTGCACAGATATGATGCACAGCATTGATATAGCTCAGTTTTCATTAATTGAGTCTCCGATTTCATTTGTCTCTTTCAGTACCATTCGGCATCATGTTCATATGAGTAAATCAAGAGCAGAACACGGGTGTTGGGCATCTGATTGTCGATAGTCAGTGCGGTAGCTTTTGCTCTCAAAAAACCGTCTTTTGCTGCAGCCAAAATCACATAACAAAAACTTAATGGCGGACAGCACTGCGTGCTGCCCCATAAGTAATAGTTAGGCGAATACACTCTATCATCCATCGAGTCTTATTATTTATGAGTGATTTTTTTAATTTTTGGAACAATCTTAGTTGGCTGGCAAATCTCTTGGGGATCTGTCTTGCATTCCCTATTTTTAAATTTGTAAGCAAATTAATTTCATGGCTAAAAACAAAAAAAGATACTAAGAACAGAGAGCTAAGGTATAAAACAAACAAAAAAATGAATAATAGTGACTACTTGAAATGGCAGTTGTCTTTTTTCAAAAAAACATATTCAAAATCTGAATTTGTCACTCTATATAATAGAGAATATCCAGCAACAATCATTCGTTCGAGTAGAGAGATAATTTATCCATTTAATGATTTATGTCATTTGCTATCAAGCAATGTCATTTATTTCCCTTTCGACAAACACCAAAAAAAATACTTGAAATTTCTTGGTGGCTCAGTAAAAAGACCCAAAATGAAAGGGTTTGCCACAGATGAATTAATCTTAGATGCTAATGGAAAAGTTAAAAATATTTTAGCGAAAACCATTACTTATGAGCAAAACTTAGTTACCTCTCATATTCTTGAGTTCGAACTGTATAAATATTATGAAAAAAACAATAAAAAAGAGATAAATATAGAAAAAGATCTAAAATATCGCACCAAATATCATGGTAACAAACATCCATCATTAGCGATTTTAAAGCCTTCTGATGCTTGCCCGTTAATTAGCGTTCAAGCTCTTATCATTTATAAAGATTATAAAGAACCAGAAAACATTTCATGGAAAGCTATTATTGCACAAAGACAAAAAAATGTAGCAGTTAAACCAGATATTTGGCAGATTCAACCAGCAGGTGGATTCGAAATTTTCGGTGATGAATCAGATGATAACAAAATACTAATAGAGCAAGGCTTTGATATCAAAAATGCTGTATTGAGAGAATATGCAGAAGAACTTTACAATATTGAAGAGTTTAGTTTTTGCAATGACGGTCGAGACTCAAATTCAATATTAACAGAGAATCATGTTTCAACAGTATTAAACTTAATTTCCAAAAATAAAGCAAGTTTCGAATTTCTTGGAATTATTACTGATCTTTCTGTTCTCCGACATGAGGCCTCGTTCTTAATTGTTATTGATGATAGGGACTATAGTCTACAACCTATAATAGGAAGTTCTGAATCAATTAAAATATCAAGCGTCAGTATGATGCAATTAAAAGAAATTTTTTCAAATCAAGCAGTTCACTCAAGCAGTGCAGGTTTACTTCAACTTGCGATCGAATGTGAAACACTTAGAGAAATGGGTATAAGTGATTTATTAAAATGAGCCTAATATCAAGTTTGAAGTGCAACATTCATAGTATGCGTTCATGGTAACTTCGCTCTGGGGTTATAAAGCCTAATCTTTTCCTCGGCCGCGTGTTTAATCTCTTGGCTATCGCATCGCAATCCGCCTGCTTTAGCCATGACATACTGCTCTTTTTCGGCAAGTATTGTCTGATCAAGCCATTGGTGTTTTCGTTTGTTCCGCGCTCCCACGAATGATGGGGGGTCGCAAAGTAAAATGCTACGCCGGTGGCTTGCTCTATGACTTCATATTGATGAAATTCAGTACCGTTATCCGCGGTGATGGTCTTAAATTCTTTGCCTGAGTGCAGTATCAGTTCTATCACGCGGCGGTTCAGACTTTCCGTTGTCCGGTCATTCAATTGACCAATCAACGTATAACCAGTGGCTCGTTCTACTAACGTGACAATGCAGTGTTTGCTACCACAGCCCATTACCGTATCGATTTCCCAATGGCCTATCTCGATACGTGCATCAACCACTGATGGTCGTTCACTGATATGTCTTTTATTGCGTAAACGCCCGCGGCTATCCTTGCTCCGATAGCGTTTACGCCTTTGTTTCACTGCATGACGTAGTTTTTGCCATACGCGGCCACCATTCGCTTTGTCTGCCCAAATATACTGATAAATCGATTCATGGCTGACGATTTTGTAATTATGTCTCTTGAGAAATCCGACGATTTGTTCTGGACTCCATTCAAGAGCAAGCAACATCTCAACGATGATGAAATCTTCAGGTTTTAACCTTTTATTTCGTCTTGAGCGCCTTCGTCTGGCTTTGGTTCTCCGTTGCGCTTTACTAGGTCTGTAACATCCATCGGTTACCCAGCAGGCATTTCGGGAGAGTTCCCGACCGATAGTACTACGGTGACGACCTAACGCTTTGGCTATCTGGGCATTACTCAGCCCTTGCTTTCTTAAGGCTGAAAGCACATATCTTTCAGCCTCGGTGAGTTGTTGATATTTCATGGTTCTTCACTTCTTGGTCGGAGCGAAGAAAACCATTATCACAGCTTACCGTTTTTAGCTTCTGCTGTGTTGCACTTAGTATATGAATCCGCCGAGCCTAACAAAAACTTAATGAGGGACGGTTTTCAACCGCCTCATAAGTTGAAGTTAGGTAATTAATTTTTTTAATTTTTTTACGGAAAATTCGAGCCTTAAAGCGGCTGGTATGAGGGTTCCGTGTTATTTGCAGCTCACTTCCGGTGAAGTGGTTGCCTTGCATAACGCATGATCTCACTTCCTGTGTGGAATTCTATCTTGCACTGGTTATGTCTTCGGCAACCTTCAAGGCCGTCGGTGTGTACGCCTGGAGCGGCTCATCATCCGGGCATTTTGGTTTGATGCGGCCACTCCCCGTTTCCCGAATAGTTTCAGTGAAACATAACGTAAACCGGCAGTTTCAAATCTGTCGGCGGGTAATTCCGAGCGGTGGTTTAAAGCGGGCGCAGTGGCAGCATTGAAGTCTGTGTACCAATTAGCCAGCTCAGTGGTGATGAATAAAAGATATTTCCTTTGTTCTCCTACCTAACAAGGTGTTTAAACACGTTCGCTTTGCTCACTGGACGGCACTGCGTGCCGCCGTTTAACTTATAGTTAGGTAATTAATTTTCTTAATTATTTTGCGGTAAATTCGAGCCTTAAAGCGGCTGGTATGAGGGTTCCGTGTTGTTTACTGCTCACTTCCGGTGAAATGGTTGCCTTGCATAACTCATGATCTCATTACAGTGTGTAATTCAAATCCGCACTGGTTATGTCTTCGGCAACCTTCAAGTCCGTCGGGGTGTACGCCTGAAGCGGCTCATCATCCAGGCGTTTTGGTTTGAAACGACCACTCCCCGTTTCCTGAATAATTTCGGTGAAACATAACGTCAACGGGCAATTTCAAGCCTGTCAGTGGGTAATTCCGAGCGGTGGTTTGAAGTCGGTGCAGTGGCAGCATTGAAGTCCGTGTACCAATTAGCCAGTCCAGAGGTGATGAATAAAAGATATTTCCTTTATTCTCCTACCTAACAAGGCGTTCAAACACGTTCGCGTTGCTCACTGGACGGCACTGTGTGCCGCCGTTGAACTTATAGTTAGATAATTTAGCAAATATTGCGGAAATGCAAAAAATGACAGGTTGCCTTGACGTCATGGTTAAAACAGAGTGGCTTCATTTTGAACCAACAAGGTAACCTTATGACTTCAGCTGCAAGAAAAGGCGATCAGCACGCATGCCCTCAGACAGGGCATGGTGTTAATAGCATCGCCACAGGCTCACCCAATGTTTTTATTAACGGAGTCCCTGCTGCCCGTATCGGTGATTCGACAAGTTGCGGTGCCAATATAATATCGGGTAGCTCAAGCGTTTTTATTAATGGACTTCCTGCTGCAATCATAGGATCAGCCACATCACATGGTGGAGTACTCATTTCCGGATCAGGAAATGTTCTCATTGGTGATCAGGCTCCAATGTCTGAATCTAATCCGACCACAGACAAGCAAACGAATTGGCTTTCCTTTTTTATACCTAGCCAATATAGCTATGCTGATATGGAATGTTCCGCATTTCTCGCTGATGGTACAGAATTATCAGGCTTACTGGATTCAAATAACCATATTCATTTTTCACAACTTACTGAATCATGTACAAAATTCATATTGAAAAATGTGCCTAATTATATTGATGATACTGTTGATGGTTGTTCTAACTTTATCATCGATAGCATTAACAGGAGCCTAATCAATGGATGAAATTATTTTTTCAAAAGAATTTCAGGCAAAACAATCACATCCTATTGAAGATCCGAAAGTTGTTGATGCTGCTATATCAGCCTTAGAATCAGCCGCAGTAAAATTTTCTGTAGATGCAATTAATGACGCTAATGTTAGAGCCAGTTATAAATCGAATATCAATAGAATCGTTACAGAAGTGAAGGCTGAGCTTTCGACAAAGAAAATCACAGTCAAAGAAGCAGCAGAGTTTTGCTATGACATGCGCAACAAAATAATGGCCGAACACCGAGCATATACATCAGCGCAAGGATTAGCTGTAGCTGAAAAATTAAAAAGCAAACCACCCTCATTTGCTAAATTGCTCGACAAATATGCACAATCTCTATTTTCAAAAGAATTCTCTGCGTTAACTGCTGCTGAGCAATCAAAAGTATATTATTCAATAATAGAATCATCAGCACGAGATAGAGCAAGTGTCACCGCCGCGACAAAACGACTACGTATAATGGGGAAAGTTGGAATTGTAATAACTATAGCTCTAGCTGCAGCAGAAATAGCATCAGCCGAAAATAAAACCAAAGAAACAATGAAACAAGGCATAACTGTTGGTTCTGGCTTGGTCGGTGGCTGGCTGGCTAGTTTGTCTGTATCAACTATTTGTGGTCCGGGCGCACCTGTATGTGCCATAGCAATTATGTTGGCCGGTTCAATAGCCGGAAGTTTGATTGGCTCATCGGTAGCTGATGAATTTGATGATGAATTAGAAGAGTTTTCTAAATGGAACATCAAGTAACAGAAAAAGACTTATATGTAGCTCTATCTTACCTATTTGCCGAAGCTGAACCACCTTATGAATATATTCACAAGGTGGTATCTCATTTCCCATTAGCTGTCGTTGAAACTGCTTTTTTTAATTATGTAGGTCCTTACTGCTATCCAAACTTAATGTCACCTATACCACCTGTGTATGAAATTTTTGATGAACAAGAATTATTAGACAACATTCAAAAACGAAAGCATGAATATCAAACGCTCAGAAACAAACTCCTTCGATATTTTTTAAGATTTTATTTATCTAGCTTATGGAGCGAATTTTCAGAACATATAGAAAGAATTAAAAACAACAGTAAAATTACGTAGCTTCAAGTTTGAAGTGCGACATAGCTTAACGATACTCACGGATAAATTCCTCCGGGGTTTTAAATCCAAGCACTTTCCTTGGTCTCGTGTTTAATCTTCTGGCTATGTCGCTGCAATGCCGTTGACCTAACAACGCCATGCTTTGCTTTTTGGGGATGTATTGTCTGATCAGACCATTGGTGTTTTCGTTGGTTCCTCGCTCCCACGAATGATACGGCGTCGCAAAGTAAAAGTCACAACCGTGGCTACGTTCTAACTGCTGATATTGGTTAAATTCAGTGCCGTTGTCGGCTGTGATGGTTTTAAATGGTAGGCCCGTTTCTTTGATCAGCCAACCGACTCGTCTGTTCAGGCTTTCTGTTGTCCGATCATCCAGTTGGCCTATGAGGGTATAGCGGCTTTGTCTTTCTACCATCGTGACTAGGCAATGTTTACTGCCGTGTCCAATGACTGTATCGATTTCCCAGTGTCCGAACTCTTCTCGTTCGTTCACTAGTGTAGGGCGTTCGCTGATATGCCGTTTGGCTGCTACTCGCCCTCGGCTGTCTTTGCTTCGATAGCGTTTACGTCTAATTTTCGGCGACTGTCTCAGGTATTGCCAAAGATTGCCGCCTTCATTTTTATCAGCCCAGA
>NZ_AZUK01000003.1 GCF_000527035.1 Tolumonas lignilytica | reverse complement strand
CTTAATGGCGGACAGCACTGCGTGCTGCCCCATAAGTAATAGTTAGGTAATTAATTTTCTTAATTTTTTTGCGGTAAATTCAAGCCTTAAAGCGGCTGGTATGAGGGTTCCGTGTTATTTGCGGCTCACTTCCGGTGAAGTGGTTGCCTTGCATAACTCATGATCTCACTGCCAGTGTGGAACTCTAGTCTGCACTGGTTATGTCTTCGGCAACCTTCAAGTCCGTCGGTGTGTACACCTGAAGCGGCTCATCATCAGGGCGTTTTGGTTTGAAACGACCACTCCCCGTTTCCTGAATGATGTCCGTGGAACACAAAGTAAACCGGCAGTTTCAAATCTGTCGGCGGGTAATTCCGAGCGGTGGTTTAAAGCGGGCGCAGTGGCAGCATTGAAGTCTGTGTCCCAATTAGCCAGTCCAGTGGTGATGAATAAAAGATATTTCTTTTGTTCTCCTACCTAACAAGGCGTTTAAACACGTTCGCTTTGCTCACTGGACGGCACGCGTGCCGCCGTTTAACTTATAGTTAGGTAATTAATTTTCTTAATTTTTTTGCGGAAAATTCGAGCCTTAAAGCGGCTGGTATGAGGGTTCCGTGTTATTTGCGGCTCACTACCGGTGAAGTGGTTGCCTTGCATAACTCATGATCTCACTTTCAGTGTGTAATTCAAATCCGCACTGGTTATGTCTTCGGCAACCTTCAAGTCCGTCGGGGTGTACGCCTGAAGCGGCTCATCATCCGGGCTTTTTGGTTTGAAACGACCACTCCCCGTTTCCTGAATAATGTCAGTGAAACATAACGCAAAGGGGCCGTTTCAAGCCCGTCGGCGTGTAATTCCGAGCGGTGGTTTAAAGCGGGTGCAATGGCAACATTGAAGTCTGTGCACCAATTAGCCAGTCCAGCGGTGATGAATAAAAGATATTTCCTTTATTCTCCTACCTAACAAGGCGTTTAAACACGTTCGCTTTGCTCACTGGACGGCACACGTGCCGCCGTTTAACTTATAGTTAGGTAATAAAAACGGCTTTGTTGTTGGCGGTGAATTCGAGCCCTAAAGCGGCTGTGCAGATGGTCCAGTGGTTTGTGCAGCTCACTACCTGCGAGTGGGTTGCCTCGCGCAACACATGAATTCACGTGAAGTTGCAAATTGATAGCCTGCGCGGGTTACGTGTCGGCAACCATCAGCATTGTCAGTGTGTAACGCCTAAGCGGCTCATCATCTAGCCGTAGTGGCAATTACGCCCACTGCCCACTCACTAAATGAAAATGTGTGAATGTTCAGCAAACTTCGCTGCATCGATATTGTCGGCGAGTAATTCCAAGCGGTTGTTTGAAGCTGCCCCAATGAAAACTGAAAGTCCGTGGCACCAGTTAGCCAGCCGTGTTGTTGATAATAAATGACTTGTCTTTGTTCATACCTAACAACAAATTCAAACACGTTCGCGCTACGCTGCTCACTGGACGGCACTACGTGCCGCCGTTTAATTAAAAGTTAAGTTCTTCCAATCGAGAGCTCTCTCTTATGAAAATACATAACTCGCTATATTTTGCGTTCCTGTTTGGGCTTTCATTATTAATTCCAATCACATTTACTCATGCTGGCGAATCAGATGCCGCGTTATCTCAGGCATATCAAAACCAGCAAAGTAATTTACAAATTCAAGGTGATGGTATTGTTGTTAAAGTGCTGCCTGATGATACTCGGGGTTCTCAGCACCAACGTTTTATTCTAAAACTTTCAACAGGTCAGACATTGCTTGTTGCCCATAACATCGACTTAGCACCAAGAATTGAAAGTCTGAACGAAGGTGACACCGTTGAGTTCTACGGTGAATACGAGTGGAATGAAAAAGGTGGGGTTATTCACTGGACGCATCATGATCCGCAAAATCGCCATGTTTCCGGTTGGTTGAAGCACAACGGTCAAACCTACCAATAAACGAAGGTACAGGGAGTTTACCTTGAGAAAATTTTTTATCCTGATTGCATTGTGTGTCGCCGCATTCCAGCATTTTTATAAATCTGATGCGGCCGCACCAACATCATCAATTAGTTCAATAATAGACGACTCGACGCCCTCGCCTACGGTTGAAATGAATTCATCATCTTCGGTATTTTCATGCCAAGGGAAAACGCATTGTTCAGAAATGAACTCATATGCAGAAGCCAAATTTTACTTAGATAATTGTCCAGGCATGAAAGTCGATGGTGATAATGATGGCATCCCTTGCGAACGTCAGTTTGGTCAATAAAAGCAAAAGCACTTAACAAAATTTTAATGTCGGATGGCACTACGTGCCACCGCATAAAACGAAGTTAACTGCATGTTAAGCATTATATGAAAAAAAAACAGCATTGTTATATGTGTGACTGCATTGCCACATCGGAAGAGCATGTTCCACCAAAATGCCTATTTCCTGAAACTAAAGACGTTCTGAATAAGAACGATTATAGAAAAAATTTAATAAAAGTCCCCTCTTGTGATGAGCATAATCTTAGCAAATCAAAAAATGATGAATATCTTTTAATCGCATTTTCAATCGCATGGTGTACAACTAACTACGCAAAAGATGCTCAACTTAATAAGTTATTAAGAATTAACAAACGGACACCACATGTTATATATGAAATACTAAAAAATAGACAGCCAGTAAATGTATTTAAAGATAATTCTATAATATCTACTTATAAATACAATCTCGATTACTCCAGAGTTGTTGAACAGATTATACACGTTGCATATGGTATTCACTTTCATCATTACAAAACAAGAGCAGCGAATAAACCAAAAATAATTGTAGCTACTGGAATGAAAACAGAATTGCCATCATTTAATAAAAACCAACGAATAATTACCGAAAAATATAATTCACACTTAAAATCGACAGAAACACATGGTGAAAATCAAGATGTGTTTTATTATCAAGCTCATAAATCCAGTAATGAAGTTGTAATTAGGCTTGTTTTTTATAAAGACTTAAAGTTCATTGCCATATTCCCGAGTTAAATGCAGTTAACAAAAACTTGGTGTGGGATTGCTTCGCAACCCCACAAGTAAAAGTTATGCAGTTTTAATTTGCTGAAAGTTTTGCGGGGAATTCACGTTTTAAAGCGGTGTTGGCTGCAAGTCCTGTGTTATCTACGGTTCACTATCGCCGCGTGGTGCCCGCTCATAATACGCCAAATAAAGTTAATCGTGAGCTTCAGTAAATTTGGCGTGGCGATTATGAGCTTCTGCACATCAACGCCGTCGCGGGTAATTCTTTACAACCATTTTTTCTGTTTACGGTGTTGAACGCTAGCCCGAGAAACCAGTCGTTACTTCCAAGATGAAATCGGGTTCATTTTTTCAATACTGCATAACAAGGCGTTCAACGCCGTTCGCTTTGCTCACTGGACTGGTCTCCGCTTCGCTGCGCCCAGCCCGTTAACTTGAAGTTAGGTAATTAATTTTCTTAATTTTTTGCGGTAAATTCGAGCCTTAAAGCGGCTGGTATGAGGGTTCCGTGTTGTTTGCGGCTCACTTCCGGTGAAATGGTTGCCTTGCATAACTCATGATCTCACTTCCGGTGTGTAATTCGATTCCGCACTGGTTATGTCTTCGGCAACCTTCTAGGCCGTCGGTGTGTATGCCTGGAGCGGCTCATCATCCGGGCGTTTCGATTTGAGATGCCCACTCCCCATTTCCTGAATGATGTCAGTGAAACACAAAGTAAACCGGCAGTTTCAACTCTGTCGGTGGGTAATTCCGAGCGGTGGTTTAAAGCAGGTGCAGTGGCCGCATTGAAGTCCGTGTACCAATTAGCCAGTTCAGTGGTGATGAATAAAAGATATATCCTTTATTCTCCTACCTAACAAGGCGTTTAAACACGTTCGCTTTGCTCACTGGACGGCACTGCGTGCCGCCGTTTAACTTATAGTTATCTATCTTTTGAAAGTTTTAGTTGTACAACCAATTGTACATTTCGTTGACTGAGCTATACTTGTACCATAAGTTGCACAGTTAACGGAGTCTTTATGCAAGTCGTTTCATTTACAGAAGCACGCAACAATCTTAAATCAGTCTTAGATCAAGTGGTTAATGATGCCGACTGCACCATTATCACTCGTCGAGATGCTGAAGATGCTGTAGTGATGTCACTTGATTATTACAACAGCCTCATGGAAACCGTTCATCTATTAAAATCGCCAGCTAATGCTGCTCATTTGGCAAAATCAATCGCGCAATACCGTAATAATCAGACTCAAGAGCGAGATCTGATTGATGAGTAGATTACTGACTTGGACTGACGAAGCTTGGGATGATTATCTTTATTGGCAAAACCAAGACAAAAAAACGCTAAAACGCATCAATAAAATTATCGAAGATATCAAACGATCTCCATTTGAAGGTATTGGAAAACCAGAACCTTTAAAAATGAATCTATCAGGTTTTTGGTCTCGCCGTATTGATGACACAAATCGCCTTGTTTATGCAGTAGAAGATAACCGTTTCACGATCATTTCCTGTCGTTATCACTATGAATAAAGGCTGAAATTAAACGATAGATAACAAAATTTTAATGTCGGATGGCACTACGTGCCACCGCATAAAACGAAGTTAACTAGCAATTACAACTCTGAGCACATATTCAAATGACAAAAGCATTATTAATTATTGACGTCCAAGTTGGCTTATTTGAACCAAAACCATCGCCTTACAAATCTGATGAAGTGATTTCTAATATCAATAAACTTGCTGATAAGGCACGAGCGTCTAATGCGCCTGTCATATGGATACAACATGAAACACCAAACCATGAAATTCTGAAATTTCAGAGTGATGGCTGGGAATTGCCTAATAATTTGAATCAGGCTGAATCAGATTTTTATGTTCGCAAAACCACGCCTGACTCTTTTTTAAAAACCGACTTGCTTCAAATTTTAACAAACCAAACTGTTTCTGAATTGGTAGTCTGTGGCTACGCAACTGAATTTTGTGTAGATACAACGATTCGAAGTGCAGCGGCAAAGGGTTTTGAAATCACGTTAGTGAGTGATACTCATACAACACATGATAAACAACACGCACCTGCTGAATTCATCATTCAACATCATAATGCTACATTGCCAAATATTAAAAGTTTCGGCGTGACAATTAAAACTGAGCAATCTGAACTAGTCGAATTTGCTAGTTAACAAAAACTTGGTGTGGGACGCTAACGCGCCCCACAAGTCGAAGTTAGCTTTTTTATTATAAATGCATGGGTAATAAATCATGGAAAGCACAATAGAAAATGATAATTATGTTCCAGATAAATTTTGTACTTTAAAACGACGAATAATAGCAGCATGTCTTGATTCCGCTGCATTGGCTCCTTTTGCATGGTTTGATAAATATCTATGGAATTCAATATCAAATCCACTGACACTTCAGATTTGGAGCGTTTTTTATACTGCAGTCATCATTTACTACTATTACTATTTCGTTGCACGATTTGGCCAAACACCAGGAAAAATGGCTTCCGGAATTAAGATACTAACATCTAATGAGTGTGAGGTTGGCCCCAAACATGCGGTCCTTCGTCAAATTTTATTTTCTAGCTTTAGTTTAATATTTTTAACTATACAATTATTTAACTTATCTCATGGCATGCTAGCCAATAGAGCATTAGGTAATCATTTTACGCTAATGCTATTCGGATCACCGATTTTATTTTTGTCGCTGCTTGAGTTTATAACGATGATGTGTAATACAAAACGCAGATCAATTCATGATTTTATCGCAGATACAGTCGTTATAAAATTCGAAGAAACAAAACATAAAAACAAAATTAAAGTGATATTATTGACATTGTTCATCATAAATCTGCTTATCCAGCAATTTACACCTGAATTAAATTTAGTCACAAATTAGGGCAAAAGCTAACAAAAACTTAATGGCGGACAGCACTCCGTGCTGCCCCATAAGTAATAGTTAGGCCCTAATTATGATTTTTCGATTTTTAAAAATATTTGTTAGTTTCATCCTAATAGCTACACCGATTTTATCGGTGGCGCATCCACTTCCTATTAGTGATTTACCTAATGAACATTGTGGCGAAGACTGGAACTCGTTAATAATGCGAGCAGGTAGTTCTCCCAACAACCCAAAGTGTGTCTTGGAGTTTGTTGAGCCCGAATCACATAGTGATAGTAGCGCTGAGGAAGCAAAAGCAATAATTTCGTTAAATGGACAACTCATAACCATTATTCGAACTCAATATAATTATATTAGTGGTCACAAAAATAAGAATAAACCTACACTGGGCAACAGCTACACTTATAGCTTTCTTTCTCAGGACAAATTAACTAAGGTCATACTTAACAGTCATGTTGTTCAGACTTCTTGTTCTATTGATACAGAAAGTTGCTGTGGTGATGATTACGAGGGCACTTTGCTCATAGAAAAAAACGGGCAAAAAACAGATATCGCTATTACATATTACCGAGGTGGATAGTGCTCAGATACATGCTCTGCGCTTATCTTAAATAAATAGTAATTTATCCCCTAAAAACGATATTGCTGATATTTATTTTTGTGCCAATTAGACAAGTAGTTTGGCCTAACAAAAAATTAGTGCGGGACCACTTCGTGGCCCCACAATTAAAAGTTATGTGTCTAGCTAGAACACCAACATCCCTCATATTTCATGCATTTTTTGGATATATAAATGTCACAAGATAAAGAAACTCTCGGCAGGTTATATTTGTGGGAATTAGCGCTTAATCGAATTATTGAACTTCTTGCTCTTAGACAACGTATAGACCGTTTCTACAATACGGGTAGACCGCAAAAAATCACCGAATTATATGATAATGAGCGTGAAAGGCTGGGAATCAGACTAAGACTTGAAAGTGAAGCATTGGATAACTTTGAAGAAAAACATGGTTCTTTGTTTCCCGACATTCATGATATTCAACTTATAAACGAACTAATAGCTGAAGAAATAATCATCAAATTTTGTACTATAATAAATATGGGTAATGGTAAAGCTGGTCTTATTGCTGATAATAAAAAAACATTCTGGCTGCCAATTCTTGACAAAATTATCTTAGATGCATTCTCTGAAGACGTTAAGGATCGTTTTTATCAATTTATCGAAGCTGCTAAAGAATACCGTAACAAGCAAGCAGCTCACTTTGATCATGAAAGTTTCAATATGACACATGGCAATAAACAACCAAATGAAAATGGCCTCGTTTACCACCTTGGCTGGAGTAATGCTTTGTTTACTTTCGACTGGGAATTTATTGGTGAAACAATTCCAATGTTTAATAAATCGTTAAATAGTTTTATTAATGAATTACAACAACAAGCTAATCTTATATAGCTGCTTTCCAAAATTACTTCGACACATAACAAAAACTTGGTGTGGGATTGCTACGCAACCCCACAAGTAAAAGTTAGGTAATTAATTTTCTTAATTTTTTTGCGGAAAATTCGAGCCTTAAAGCGGCTGGTATGAGGGTTCCGTGTTATTTGCGGCTCACTACCGGTGAAGTGGTTGCCTTGCATAACTCATGATCTCACTTTCAGTGTGTAATTCAAATCCGCACTGGTTATGTCTTCGGCAACCTTCAAGTCCGTCGGGGTGTACGCCTGAAGCGGCTCATCATCCGGGCTTTTTGGTTTGAAACGACCACTCCCCGTTTCCTGAATAATGTCAGTGAAACATAACGCAAAGGGGCCGTTTCAAGCCCGTCGGCGTGTAATTCCGAGCGGTGGTTTAAAGCGGGTGCAATGGCAACATTGAAGTCTGTGCACCAATTAGCCAGTCCAGCGGTGATGAATAAAAGATATTTCCTTTATTCTCCTACCTAACAAGGCGTTTAAACACGTTCGCTTTGCTCACTGGACGGCACACGTGCCGCCGTTTAACTTATAGTTAGGTAATAAAAACAGCTTCATTGTTGATGATGAATTCAAGCCTTAAAGCGGCTGTGCAGATGGTCCAGTGGTGTTTATGGCTCACTATCTGCGAGTGGGTTGTCTCGCGCAACACATGAATTCACGTGAACTGGCAAACTGAAAGCCTGCGCGGGTTACGTCTTCGGCAACCTTCAACTCCGTCAGTGTGTAACGCCTGAGCGGCTCATCATCTGGCCGTAGTGGCGATTACGCCCACTGTCCGTTCGATAAATGAAAATGTGTGAACGTTCAGAATATTTCGCTACATCAGCATTGTCGGCGAGTAATTCCAAGCGGTTGTTTGAATCAAGTGCAGTGAAAATTGAAAGTCCGTGGTCACAATTAGCCAGTTCTATTTTTGTTAATTACTGACTTTTCTTTGTTCATACCTAACAACTAATTCAAACCCGTTCGCTTTGCTCACTGGACGGCACTGCGTGCCGCCGTTTAATTAAAAGTTAACTGGCTTCCTGATTTCACGGTGTAAACTTCACTCAGGCATTAATATTTAATGATTTCTATTCGAAACTATGAAGTGTCAGATACCGGTGCGTTGTGGTCTATTTTTTATAACACCGTTCGCATGGTCAACATTCAGGATTATTCATTAGCACAAGTTCAAGCGTGGGCTTCTGATTCTATCGATCCGGCAATTTGGCAATCAATGTTAATTCAAAATGCCCCCTTTGTTGCTCTAATGAA
The DNA here is from genome assembly GCF_000527035.1 of Tolumonas lignilytica. Lineage (NCBI taxonomy): Bacteria > Pseudomonadati > Pseudomonadota > Gammaproteobacteria > Aeromonadales > Aeromonadaceae > Tolumonas > Tolumonas lignilytica. The sequence continues at coordinate 35,658 of NZ_AZUK01000003.1, read as the reverse complement.
CAGCACAATAGTTGGTTATGCTGATCTTCAACAAGATGGTTTAATTGATCACTTTTTTGTTCATCACGCATTCCAAAAACAAGGTGTCGGTAACGCTCTGATGCAACACATAATTGATGCAGCAAATGAACGTGATCTGGTTTCACTACATGCCAATGTGAGCAAAACAGCCAAACCGTTTTTTGAGCGATTTGGGTTTGTTGTTATTAAAGAACAAACTGTTGAATTACGTAATGAGCTGTTTACTAATTTTCTAATGCAAAACAGCCAGTTAACAAAAACTTAATGTGGGACGGTTTTCAACCGCCCCATAAGTCGAAGTTAGCTCTATCTAAATTGTTAAAAATCACTATACGGAAATAAAAATGGCTGAATTTAGCATTAAAGCAAAAAAAACTTGGTTCAATAAAAGTCATGATGAGATTATTGAAGAGATTAGAAGGCAGTTAGATGAACAAAATGTCACTGATGTTGATGATAATATGATTGAGAAAATAGCAAAAGACATTGAAAAAGAATTAAAAATCAGAGCCGCCTCAAAAAAAACCAGATTATTTGCCCCTCTAAAGTTATTCATGTTGCTATCAATTCTAGTTACCACAATCAGCTTTTCTTTTTTATTAATCCAAGGAAATAACAAGTTTATCTCTAAGGCAGACACAAAAACAGCGTTACATAATGCGCTTAACAAAGATATATCCCTCGATGACTTAAAGTTGGTTTATTCAAAATCAACCGATAATATAGCAAATTCAATATGGGTATTACTTAAGCCTCAATACTTTTATGATAAAAACAAAACCAATTTAAATGATGTATTGCAAGACATAAAGATTGATATAATTACGCAAAAAGAAATCACATCAAAAGAAGACGGCTTTCTACTTACAAAAATAAATCAATACATACAGGAATATACAAAATTAAACCCACTAGATGGTTTAAATGAACAAGACAAGCGAGACCTTAAAAATATTTACTCGAAATTATCCGCCGATAATTACACATTAATAAGCGATGACTTAAGCAGTTTAACTTCATCAATTAAAAATAAAAACGATCTAATCAATCAATACCTCAACAGTAGTAATCTTAGTTTATATATATCGATAGCAGCATTCGTATTTTCTGTTCTAATTACGATATGGCAACTATTACCAGGTAGACGTATAAGCCAGAAACAAATTATAGCTGAAGCAATTAAAGAGCATATCAAAAATAATACATCACCGAGCTAACAAGGCGCTCAAACCCGTTCGCGTTGCTCACTGGACGGCACTATGTGCCGCCGTTTAGCTTAAAGTTATGTGATTAAGGGGTTGTCATGGATTTTGATGATAAATTCAGGCTCAGCAGTCATGCGGTCATTCTTAATTCCGAAGGGCAAGTTTTACTCTTAAAAGCCGATTACGGTTCCAAATCCTGGGGGCTTCCTGGTGGTGCATTAGAGCCCGGTGAAACCATTCACGAAGCGTTGATCCGCGAGTGCCGAGAAGAACTCGGGTCTGAAATTCTTATCCATTATCTCAGCGGTGTGTATTTCCATTCTGCCTATAATTCACAGGCTTTCATTTTCCGTTGCGAACTGCCCTCGCCTTCTAACATCATTCTCAGTCATGAACATTCTGAATTTCGTTATGCCTCAATTTCAGAACTCAGTGCTGTCCAGCAACAGCGCATATCTGACTGCCTTAATTTTTCGGGTGTTGTTACCAGTGCTAAATTCTAATGCTGATTAATCTATCATCACCTTGCACAGATATGATGCACAGCATTGATATAGCTCAGTTTTCATTAATTGAGTCCCCAATTTCATTTGTCTCTTTCAGTACCATTCGGCATCATGTTCATATGAGTAAATCAAGAGCAGAACACGGTTGTTGGGCATCTGATTGTCGATAGTCAGTGCGGTAGCTTTTGCTCTCAAAAAAACCGTCTTTTGCTGCAGCCAAAATCACATAACAAAAACTTAATGGCGGACAGCACTGCGTGCTGCCCCATAAGTAATAGTTATGCCCTATAGAGGTAATATGGAAGAACGTGAAATTAGAGAAAAGCTAATTCGAGCATTAGATGTTCTTGTTCAAAATGATGTTTTCTTATTAAGTAACAATGTTAATGAACGCTCTATTTCACATCGATTGGCAGTTTATCTAGAAAATGAATTCCCTAATTGGCATGTTGACTGTGAATATAATCGTGCTATCGAAAATCCTAAACGATTAAATATAGAAGAAATTGACAGTGAATCTACAGACACAAATGGTAAAACTGTTTTTCCTGACATTATTGTTCATCGAAGAGGTGAACAAAACAATCTATTAGTGGTTGAAATGAAAAAGACCACAAGCAACATTCCTGATGATTTTGATTATCTAAAACTTCAAGCTTTTAAAGCTCAATTAGGCTATAGATTCGCAGTCTTTATTAAAATGAAAACTATGCCGAATGATACTGGGTATAACGATCCAGTATGGTTCTAGGCATAACAAAAACTTGGTGTGGGATTGCTACGCAACCCCACAAGTTGAAGTTAGATAATAAAAACGACTTTATTGTTGGCGGTGAATTCAAGCCTTAAAGCGGCTAGTCAGATGGTCCAGTGGTGTTTACGGCTCACTACCTGTGCGTGGGTTGCCTCGCGCAACACATGAATTCACGTGAAGTCGCAAACTGAAAGCCTGCGCGGGTTACGTCTTCGGCAACCTTCAGCGCCGTCAGTGTGTAACGCCTAAGCGGCTCATCATCGGGGCACTGTGTTTTTAGCAACCACTGCACGCTCATTAAATGAGCTTATTTGAAATTCAGCAAATTTCGCTGATCCCATATTGCCGGCGAGTAATTCCAAGCGGTTGTTTGAAGCTGGCGCAGTGAAAATTGAAAGTCCGTGGCACCAATTAGCCAGCTTTTGGGTTGATAATAAGCAACTTTTATTTGTTCATATCTAACAAAATTTTAATGTCGGATGGCACTCCGTGCCACCGCATAAAACGAAGTTAGGCGAAAATAGTCCTTGATAAAAAAAGAGAAATAAAATGAAATTCGAACAAAAAAAGAAAGGAAATAAATATACATTTACATTATATGATGATTATTTTAATTTATCATATGACACTCAGTCAGGCTCTGGCGATAAAAATATAAATTATGCCTACTTCCCCAAAAAATGCTCAATTCGTATTGAGCAACATGAATGGCTTAAAAATGTAGGTTACGTATGGACGATAGCTGGAATATATAACCTGGGCAATGCACTTTATTATAACGCACCAGCATCAGGTCAAGGAATCTGGATACTTAGCGGTATTACTTGCATCCTCTTGGCATACTTATCAAAAACAAAATACTCTGTTTTTCGAACAGAAAATGGCATTATTCCTATTATCCAAGATAAATATCATAATCAGATAATTAATGAAATAAATAAAAGAAAAAAGGCTCAACTTCTTGAGTGGCATAGAGAAATAAACCCAGATAACACATTTGAAAACGAAATAGAAAAATTTAGATGGCTTGTGGAAGAGGAAGCAATGAACACCAGAGAGGCTGAAGAAAAAATTCAACAAGTCAAAGCCTTACAAATGAATTCCTTTCCGATTTCTAGTAAAAAGCTAAACTAACATCAAAAAATAACAATATACATCGCCTAACAAAAAATTAGTGTCGGATGGCTTTCAGCCACCGCACAATTCGAAGTTAGGTAATTAATTTTCTTAATTTTTTTACGTAAAATTCGAGCCTTAAAGCGGCTGGTATGAGGGTTCCGTGTTGTTTCCGGCTCACTTCCGGTGAAGTGGTTGCCTTGCATAACTCATGATCTCACTTCCGGTGTGTAATCCAATTCCGCACTGGTTATGTCTTCGGCAACCTTCAACTCAGTCCGTGTGTACGCCTGGAGCGGCTCATCATCCGGGCGTTTGATTTGAGATGCCCACTCCCCGTTTCCTGAATAATGTCAGTGAAACACAAAGTAAACCGGCAGTTTCAAATCTGTCGGCAGGTAATTCCGAGCGGTGGTTTGAAGCCGGTGCAGTGGCCGCATTGAAGTCGGTGTACCAGTTAGCAAGTCCAGAGGTGATGAATAAAAGATATTTCCTTTATTCTCCTACCTAACAAGGCGTTTAAACACGTTCGCTTTGCTCACTGGACGGCACTGCGTGCCGCCGTTTAACTTATAGTTAGGTAATTAAGAAAGTTCCTCTGTTTCATCAGTGCTCCGAGAATCATCATTTACAAAATAAATTTCAACAGTAGCCGTTGAACAACTGCAAACAGATTTTTGACTTGAGACAAAAGGAATAGGTATGGTCTTTATTGCAACGCCTGACGTCATGCCACAAGCAGTTCCTCAGGAATCAATTGTTTTAGCTGCGGCCTCTGATTCTGCTTCATCTGCCTCATCAATTAGATCGATGACTTATGGCGTATGTGAACTATCCATTGCAACTGAGGATGATATTTCAGAGGAGGATGATTCAAGCGTTAACTCATTACACCCGACGACTTATATGAATAATTTTTTGCCGGCGGAAATGAAAATCCTTCTCGAATCCCGAGGTTCTGGCGGAATAGATTGGGAATGGTACGGGGAGTGGTTGGAAAGCTTTAAAGTCTCTATTTTACAGCAACCAGCACATGGGAAATTTGTGAATTTACGAAATGATCCAAAATTTCATGACTTACAGTACCTTCCTAATAGGGACTATTTAGGCAAAGATCGCGTTGCTGTACTAGTGGAGGGTAAGGATGAGCGTGGTCGCTCAATTGCCCTGACATTGAAATATTTTATCAATGTACTGCCAAGACAAAAGTTACACCAGATTGTTGAAGAAGGTCAGTCTGCTAAATTACAAGAAAAACTTTGCGGTAAAAGTGAAAGTTATTGGCATGATCATGATTCGTGGAAAATTTCAGAGAATCAAACGTTCAAAGGTTTGGGACAAGCTAACACTATGGTTCAGTTTGCTGATTTCTCCGGCTATTCTCTCGGCGATACTACCGGTACAGATTCATCTGCCCAAATCACGCTCGATATAAACGCCGCGGGCTACGGCTGGTATATCGACTACACGCCTTATCTGAACAGCGAATATCTACAACCAGTTCTATGATTGAATATCATCAACATGTAAAAAATTACCTAACAAAAACTTGGTGTGGGATTGCTACGCAACCCCACAAGTAAAAGTTATGCAGTTTTATTTCGCTGGTAGTTTTGCGGGGAATTCGAGTTTTAAAGCGGCGTTGGCTGCAAGCCTTGCGTTGTTTACGGCTCACTACCGAGAGTAGTGCCCGCTCATAATACGCCAAACAATATCAGTCGTGAGCTTCAGCAAATTCGATACGGCGATTATGCGCTTCTGCACATCAACGCCGTCGTGGGTAATTCCTTACAACCATTTTTTCTGTTTACAGTGTTGAACGCTAGCCCGAGAAACCAGTCGTTACTTCCGAGGCGAACTCGAGTTCGTTTTTTCAATACTGCATAACAAGGCGTTCAACGCCGTTCGCGTTGCTCACTGGACTGGTCTCCGCTTCGCTACGCCCAGCCCGTTAACTTGAAGTTATATTGGTAACTGAATTTCTTTAAATATGAATTTATATAAATATCAAAGTATCGATCCTTCAGTTCCTCCAGCTAAAAATAAATCAATTCAAAATTTATTTGAAGCCACCGTTGTGTTTTCTGCTAGACAAAATTTTAACGATCTATTCGATTCAAAAGTTAACTTTATCATTCCACGCAGAGAAAGATTAAGAAAATTTCGCGGCTCACTTTCAAAATCACAAAGAGAAGTATTTGATTCCTTTACTCCTGGAAACACTGATTTTTTTCAAAAATTAAAACAACAAACAAATACCTTAATTGATTCTTACTATTTTTACTGTTTAACCACAAATCCACTTAACAATCTGATGTGGTCGCATTACGCGAATAGCCATCATGGTTTTTGTATCGAGTGGGATGCGGATAAAATGAATGCCGATAAAGTCATTTATTCTGAACAAATTGCGAGCATCGATTTATTAGACATTACTCGGTCAAATATGGGCCTTATTAGTCAAGAAAAAATGGGGGATGACCTCTGGGCAGCTCTACGAACAAAACTGGATTATTGGTCTTATGAAAATGAGTATAGAGTTAAACTTAGTCACGAAATGAAACAGCTAGTTACTTTTAAAGATAACAAAATTAGTGTCACCAAAGCTGATTCTACTTGGATTAAATCCATAATTTTTGGTGTTCGCTGCCCTGTTAACGTTGTTACATATGTTGCAGAAAATATTCCATTCAGAGTTAATTTCAAGAAATGCAAGATTATTAATTCTGAACTGTACATCACACCAATATAACAAAAAATTAATGTGGGACCACTTCGTGGCCCCATAATTCGAAGTTAGGTAATTAATTTTCTTAATTTTTTTGCGGTAAATTTGAATCTTAAAGCGGCTGGTATGAGGGTTCCGTGTTATTTGCGGCTCACTACCGGTGAAGTGGTTGCCTTGCATAACTCATGATCTCACTGCCGATGTGTAATTCGACTCCGCACTGGTTATGTCTTCGGCAACCTTCAAGGCCGTCGGTGTGTACGCCTGAAGCGGCTCATCATCCGGGCGTTTTGGTTTGAAACGACCACTGCCCGTTTCCTGAATAATTTCAGTGAAACATAAAGCAAATTGGCTGTTTCAAATCTGTCAGCGGGTAATTCCGAGTGGTGGTTTGAAGTCGGTTCAGTGGCAGCATTGAAGTATGTGTACCAATTAGCCAGTACAGTGGTGATGAATAAAAGATATTTCCTTTATTCTCCTACCTAACAAGGCGTTTAAACACGTTCGCTTTGCTCACTGGACGGCACTGTGTGCCGCCGTTTAACTTATAGTTAGGTAATTAATTTTCTTAATTTTTTTGCGGTGAATTCGAGCCTTAAAGCGGCTGGTATGAGGGTTCCGTGTTATTTGCGACTCACGTCCGGTGAAATGGTTGCCTTGCATAACTCATGATCTCACTTCTTGTGTGTAATTCAATTTCGCACTGGTTATGTCTTCGGCAACCTTCAAGGCTGTCAGTGTGTACGCCTGAAGCGGCTCATCATCTGGGCGTTTTGGTTTGAAACGACCACTACCCGTTTCCTGCTTAATTTCAGTGAAACATAAAACCTGCAGGCAGTTTCAAACCTGTCGCCGGGTAATTCCGAGCGGTGATTTGAAGCGGGCACAGTGGCAGCATTGCAGTCTGTGTACCAATTAGAAACTCCAGTGGTGATGAATAAAAGATATTTCCTCTATTCTCCTACCTAACAAGGCGTTTAAACACGTTCGCGTTGCTCACTGGACGGCACTGCGTGCCGCCGTTTAACTTATAGTTAACTGGTTTCGTTAGTTGCGTGTTTTGTTTTTCGCTGGTGTAGAAAGTTCATCGAAAATTTCAGTGCCGCTCCCTGCACTTCTGGGCACAGCAAGATTTGCGTTGAATTCGGTTTCAGTGAAAGCAAGTTCAGCGGGTAAATTCAAAATCAGCGCACTGTTTGAGTCGTGAAAATAGTGAACACTTTCGAAAATTCAAGTCTGGCCGAACATGAAAATGTTTATCGACGACACCGGTGGTTCGCAAAATGCCGTCGTGCTTTAAACAATTTCAACTCAACGACCAGTTAACAAAAACTTAGTGTGGGACGCTTTCGCGCCCCACAAGTTAGAAGTTATGCTCAAAGAGGTTACCTATTTGACGAATGTAAATACTGAATATGAAAAATTAGTGGCCACAATACATCAAGGAATGCTCAACTATGATGGCTTTGACAATTTACGAGTTGAACACAATATCACTCTAATCGGCAAAAGCGGAGCCAAACATCAAATTGATGTATTCTGGGAGTTTAAAGCCGCAGGTACTACTTATAGAACTTGTGTGGAATGTAAAAATTACTCATCTTCAGTTAAGAAACTTCATGTTGCAGCATTTGCGTCAGTTTTAAATGACATTGGAAATGCAAACGGCATAATTGCAACAACATCATCATTCCAAAAAGGAGCTTTACTCTTAGCGAAAGAAAATAATATCAGGTTAGTTACAGTTAACCACTTATTACAATCTATCCATTTAACGATGAATCCGACACAAAGCAACATTGATAATTTACAATTCCAATTTAGCAGAGATAGCATCGTTAGCGCCTTAAAAAGAAACAATATTACTGAATTAAATTTTAACTACATGATAAACGGCAATGATTTTTTATTAGATGAAAATAACAACCCTGTCATTAAGATAGCAGACCTAATACGAAGTCACGTAAAGAATGAAGGTGAAAACATCATTGAAAATGTGAATTTATTTTTCAACTTTGAAACGGTAGGTTTACTAAAAATTAGTTCTCTCTCATTTAGATTGACTAAAGTACAATTACCAACAATAGAAAGTACTATTTCTCTGCCAACAACAGCAAAAGCCGTTATAGAAGATATTGTTGAGAATAATATATATTACCTACACGATGATGGTAGCGTGTCTGCACCATCAGATAATAGAGCATAACAAAAAGTTCAAACCCGTTCGCATTCGCTCACTGGACGGCACTACGTGCCGCCGTTTAACTAAAAGTTAATTGGTTGCTTAAGATTTTCGGTTGTAACTATACGAATGGATTTAATTTAGGTTTGGTTTGCTGGTTTGTTCTGTCAAAAAGCCTCCATTACTGGGGGAACGTGGAGTTGAAAATCAGTGTTGCTGTACGCTCGATTAATTAAACAAATATCGAGGCGTTAAAACGAAAATGGCACACTCACTTTTCACTCTGAGAAGGCAGAATTTAGAAAAACAAAAGGAGTTATGTTTTATAACCCCTTGGACATTATGATTGTTACTGTCTCATTATTGAGAAACTGGCGTTACAAAGTGTGCATCTGCATTGAAAGCATTGGATGAGGTAAATTGGACATCGACGGTCTGACCCACAGTCACCCCTTTCAGCACATTGCTACCGTCGGCATTGTAAGTGACGGTACGTGCTGGCCAGCCCAGTTCCGTAACCGCATCTTGTTTTACAGTTACGGTCTGGTCTGCTGCATTGACAGCCAATACTGAACCGTGTGCTTTATAAGTGTCTACCGCAGCCTGAGATGACAGTGCAGCCAGTGATAATGCAGCAACAGCAGCAAAACGTACGAAGGTATTTTTCATGTTCTTTACTCCACAGATAGTCATTTGTTGAACCGGCTTGGCCGTGTTCGTCTTTTTGTTTTTGTGAAACGCATCACGTTTCGTTGAGCAAAGAATACGACTACACAGTGAGTAGATAAACCACGCTTTCGTGAATTGACTATATCAAGAAATGGAACAATCGTTGTGGTGGCGTTTTATCTGGCTGAACTAACAAGTCACAGAAGAGGTTGAATCACCTTTGGTGTTCATTCCAACCAATTAACAAAAACTTAATGGCGGACAGCACTGCGTGCTGCCCCATAAGTAATAGTTAGCTTTCTTCGCTAGTTTATAAACATCACAGCAGTCATTATGAATTCAGAATATAAAGAGCGTGTTAATCGAACAATCCGGTTTATTGAAGATAACATTAACCAAAAATTGTCACTCAGTGATGTTGCCAAAGTTAGCTATTTTTCTGAATTTCATTTTCATCGCATTTTTAGAGCAATTGTTGGTGAAACGGTGAATGATTACATAGCACGCAGGAGAATCGAAAAAGCAATCAACATGCTAGTTTTCAAGCCTAAAACTTCTATCACAGAAATTGCCTTAGCATGTGGTTTTTCTTCAAATGCAAATTTCTCAAAAGCTGTCAAAATACATTTTGGCTTTACCCCATCTGAAATTAGAAATCCTCAAAAAATAAAAGATAGCAAGATTGGAAAAGTTTTTAGCAAGTATGGAAAAGATTTCAACCCCGTCGATTTGTATCCTAATCACATCACAAATAATGTGATCTTTATAGGAGATACAAATATGAATGTTGAGATAAAAGATCTCGAAGAACAACAGGTATGCACATTGCCATCTGAAGCTGGTTACCAGCCAGAAGCCATCTTTAATGCATGGGATAGATTGATTCAATGGGCCATAGCAAATGGTATTCAAACTAATACCCAACAGCGCTTTGCTTTTTGCTTTGACAATCCAACAGTCACACCAATTGATAAATGCCGCTATGAAGCATCTATTGTGATTGATGAAACTGTACAAGTTAAATCGCCATTCTCATTATCAAAAATTCCAAAAGGGAAATACGCTGTACTATATTTCAAAGGTAAACCAGAGGACACAATAAAAGCTCAATTAGGCATTTATTCAGATTGGTTTCCCCAAAGTGGTTTTGAACCAGACAATTTCCCAATGCTTGAACATTACCTGAATGATGTTAGACAGGATGGATATATTGAAATGGAAATTTTGGTTAAGTTAAAAAAACTATGACGACTGTTCCAATTCAGAAAGCTAACAAAAACTTAATGTGGGACGGTTTTCAACCGCCCCATAAGTAATAGTTAGATAATAAAAACGGCTTCATTGTTGGCGGTGAATTCAAGCCTTAAAGCGGCTGTGCAGAGGGTCCAGTGGTGTTTACGGCTCACTATCTGTGCGTGGGTTGCCTCGCGCAACACATGAATTCACGTTGATTCGGCAAACTGAAAGCCTGCGCGGGTTACGTCTTCGGCAACCTTCAGCGCCGTCAGTGTGTAACGCCTAAGCGGCTCATCATAGGGGCACTGTGTTTTTAGCAACCACTGCACGTTCATTAAATGAGCTAATTTGAGAATTCAGCAAATTTCGCTGATCCAATATTGCCAGCGAGTAATTCCAAGCGGTTGTTTGAAGCTGGCGCAGTGAAAATTGAAAGTCCGTGGCACCAATTAGCCAGCTTTTGGGTTGATAATAAACAACTTTTATTTGTTCATATCTAACAAAATTTTAATGTCGGATGGCACTCCGTGCCACCGCATAAAACGAAGTTATGCCCTATAGAGGTAATATGGAAGAACGTGAAATTAGAGAAAAGCTAATTCGAGCATTAGATGTTCTTGTTCAAAATGATGTTTTCTTATTAAGTAACAATGTTAATGAACGCTCTATTTCACATCGATTGGCAGTTTATCTAGAAAATGAATTCCCTAATTGGCATGTTGACTGTGAATATAATCGTGCTATCGAAAATCCTAAACGATTAAATATAGAAGAAATTGACAGTGAATCTACAGACACAAATGGTAAAACTGTTTTTCCTGACATTATTGTTCATCGAAGAGGTGAACAAAACAATCTATTAGTGGTTGAAATGAAAAAGACCACAAGCAACATTCCTGATGATTTTGATTATCTAAAACTTCAAGCTTTTAAAGCTCAATTAGGCTATAGATTCGCAGTCTTTATTAAAATGAAAACTATGCCGAATGATACTGGGTATAACGATCCAGTATGGTTCTAGGCATAACAAAAACTTGGTGTGGGATTGCTACGCAACCCCACAAGTTGAAGTTATGTTTTTATGACGTCCTCACTTTATTTCGATTTATCATATGGCTCTATCCGAAAAATCTACTGAAAAGTTGTTACGCTGGATTGCAGCAGAAGATGCATCTTCCAATGAAAGCCAACTCCTTTTAGCTTTTGATTTCCTTGAACAATACATGTCTGACCACGGTTTTTTACTCGATATACCGAAAATCCGACAACTTATCATGTCGTGTTCAATATTCCATGATATGACTCAGGCTGACATTGATACGGTTGTCGATAACAGACTTCAATTATTTATCGATATTGTGGAAATGAATAAATTAGCTCGAATTAGTGCTTTTCACATGTTAAACATGCCCATTGATTAGAAAAATGACAGACTCAATCTTTAGCCAACTTGGCAACAGATTGAAATATAATAACTTTAATCCATGATGCATAGCAAAAACATACATTACTCAAGCATGAACTATACTTAATTAACCTCAGTTCCTGAAACATGTACCGTATGAAGAAGATAATAAAAAAATTATTTTACTTATCTATCCCACTAATCATGCTGGCTGCTATCAGTTCTAAGCTATACCTTTATTTTGGCTATGCTTGGGTTGCTCAAACGATTGATCCAACCCCGATCTACAATTCAATTTCGGAAGTCGGTAATGAGATTGTAAGTCAACGAAATAACATCATTCCTAAGCTAACATTGATGAAAAACCAAATGGTTTATGTTTTGTTTAAGCAGCACAATCAGAACAACTGGTCATGCTTTCTAAGAGATAAAATGTATAACTTTGGCTGGACACTTTGTTCTAATTTATCCGCGAACAAGATAATTATAGATATATCCAAAAATGGCAGTTAATTTGTCGTTATCACCCAAAACATAACAAAAACTTAATGGTGGACAGCACTACGTGCTGCCCCATAAGTAATAGTTATACTTATCCAACTTAGATATATTTATATGAAAATCACACTTGAAAAGATAAAGAAAATAAAAAAACTTGAATTCTCCATTCCAGGGAAAGGTGTTTGGCTCGTTACCGGACTAAATGGTTCAGGCAAAACAAGCTTACTCGCAGCTTTATATCGAATTGGGTCAAGTTATGCCTTTCAACGTTACTACAGGACAAGTAAGTTTGAAAATAGACTTGACTCATTTAGTGAATCAAAAATCACCTATGAAATAAACAACAAATCCGTAACCTACAAATATGGTGGACAGAGATGGCGAGCTACGCCACAAAGCAATTCAAATCTATTTAATGAATATCCATACGTAGCTGTTAAATTTATTGAAGCCAATGGAGAACGCGTTGAACCAGTTGCAGATGATATCAGACCAAGATCTGTTCGTTCTGCTGATGACTCAATTAAAGAGTTTTTAGAACATGTATTGAATGATCAAAAATGGCGAAATTTAAAATACGTTAACACACAACGAGGTCAAGGAAGTCAGGCATATTTGATTCCATACACCTCACAAGGTGCAACTTATTATTATTCCGAAAAGAACTTTAGTTTAGGTGAACTATGCGTGCTCAAATTATCATCTAAATTAAGCAACATTGAAGAAAATAGTCTTGTCTTGATAGATGAAATTGAAATGGCACTACATCCTCAAGCTCAAGTTAGACTATTAGAAAGAATTCAGAGAATAGCCAAAGATAAAAATTTAACAATTTTATTTTCAACACACTCAGCAACACTAATAAAAAACATAAAAAGAAAAAATATAATTTTTATTAAAGAAACAAACGCTCGTCATTATGAGAGCCAAACAAACGTTTATCCTGCTCAAGTTCTTAGTGAAATAGCATATGATGATGAATTGAATGCTGACTATGTTTTCTTAGTGGAAGACAAACAAGCTAAAATATTATTAGAACAAATGATTGGGTCTTATTTTCAACATTGCAGACCCGATATATTTTACCAACCATTATTTAAAATTGTACCAATTGGTGGTTTTGTTCAAGTCTTAGAATTATTAAACATATCAAGTCAAATATTCCCCAGCTTTGTAAAAAAATACTCGTTTTTAGATGAAGACGTAAAATCTGAGACCTTAAGAAAAGCCAGAGCCGAACATAACCAAAGAGTGCTTGATCTATTTAATCAGTCTAGCGGGAAAGTTAATTTTTTACCATGCACACCAGAAGTTGGACTCATGGAGATGATTGAATCGACAGATGCAAGATTAATTCAAGAGTTATCAACATTATTTTCTGGACATCATATCCATATAGATAGAATTGTACAAAGCAATGAATATACAATCCTCAACGGCCAAAACAACAGAGATAAAGCAAAAAACAGAGTAAAATATGCTGTAAATAAAATCAATCAAACAACAGGCTTAGATACTACTGAAATATATCGTCATTTATACAAAAAATATTGTTTAAAAAAATACGCAACTAATTTTAATGAACTACATCAGTTATTCGGACCCATTATTAATTCAAGATAAGTATAACAAAAACTTAGTGTGGGACTGCTACGCAGCCCCACAAGTAAAAGTTATAAGTCTTCACGCGTTGTTGTATATAGTAAACTGGTTTACCATATTAATAACACAACAGCATGAGGCGTTAGTTATGTGGCAGCAAAGTTATAGTCAGATGGTGTCGGACGTTACCGTCGAAGAAGTATGGAATGTCTGGACAGATGTTAATCAATGGCATACTTGGCAAGATGACATTGAATTTGCTCGATTAGATGTTAATTTTAAGGTTGGCTCCGTTTTTAAATTTAAACCCAAAGGTGCGCCGACCTTCTCAATTGAAATCACCGAAGTAGTTGAAAATAGTCTCTTCACAGACTTAACTAAACTACCTCTAGCCAAAATGTATGATAAACATGAAATTATATCTCATGCTGACTGTATTGAACTAAAATCAACTATCCGCATTTGCGGGCCTTTGGCTTTTTTATGGAAACGACTTATCGCAAAAGGCATTGTTGAAAGCTTACCGACTCAGACTGAAAATCTACTTAAGAAAGTGCGCGATGTCAGAAAACAGCCCTTTTAAATATGATGTTGCAGATGCCAGTCCAGGATTTCTATTATGGAAACTCATGGGGCTCTGGCAAGCCAGATTATCGCAAGCGCTTTCTGTGTTTGAAATCACACAAACACAATATGCCATTCTTGCCTCTTTGCGTTGGTTTCAGGAGCACCAACAACTATCTACTCAAGCAGCACTTGTTACGCACACAAAAATTGAAAAAATGACGCTGTCAAAAGCAATTAGACAGCTAGAGTCATTCGGTCTAGTCGTAAGAACACCTGATGAACATGACAAACGAGCAGTCAATGTTCAGTTAACAGCTCAAGGCAATAACATTATTGCTGATGCAATTATTGCGGTTGAAAATGCTGATGAAGAGTTTTTTGGTGTTCTAAATGAGACAAATCTCTGTTCGTATAAAAATCTTACCGAACAAATCATTACTCAAAACGACTTATAACAAATAATTCAAACACGTTCGCTTCGCTCACTGGACGGCACTACGTGCCGCCGTTTAATTAAAAGTTAAACAGTTTTGGAGAGTTCAATTACATGGAAGATATTATTAAATCAATTAAAGCATTTTTATATGATAGAAGTTCGAGCCCATTATTTGGAGCCTACATCATTTCTTGGATTATCAGCAATTATAAGTTTTTTATCATTGCAATATCGGATGTAAAACCTCAAGTGAAAATTTCACTGATAAGTGAAATATATGATCAACATTATGCATTGTATTCATTCACAATATCACACAGATTGATTGATGGATTCATCTGCCCAGCTTTTTTAACAGTGCTATATATTTATATATATCCTATGCTGGCAGTTCCAGTATATGAATATAGTTTGCAAAGACAAAAAAGACTTAGAGAAATTAAACAAAAAAACGATGACAACAGACTACTTAGCGTAGCAGAATCTAGAGAGCTAATACTTCAAATTTCAAAATTAAAAAATGAAAATCAAGAGCTATCACTACAACATAGATTAGAATTATCGGCTGTTACTGAACAACTCAATGCCTTGAAAAGTGAGGCTGACAAAAACCCTTCAACGATATCCAACAAAAACACTTCAATATTTGACACTATCGAGTATTTAATAGACAAATCAGAGAAACTACAAAATGGTGAGTATGCATTCTACGATATAGTCAATTCGACAAAGGCAAATGGGTTGATCTCTGATGAAAAAGCTTTCAATGAAATTGAAAAATTATTTACAGATAGAGTCAAGTCGAGAAAAATAAAACATTTGAGAATGAAAAATGAAATATACATATTAAAATCAGATAAGTTCGAAAACCTATTAAACTCCGAAGAAGAGTCCGTACTGAACCAATTTTTGCAAAATAACAGAGCTGAACTAAGTGCAGAGGATATATCCAGAACCACAGTAATGAATAATGATTTAGTTAGGGTAATATTAAGTTCTCTATACGATGTCAACTATATAAGTATTGTCGATGATTATAACTCCAAGAGAACATATACTATAACAGATAGAGGACGCAAGTATTTAGTTGAAAACGATTTTATTAAGTAAAAACTGTTTAACAAAAAATTAATGTGGGACCACTTCGTGGCCCCATAATTCGAAGTTAAGTTCTTAGTTTGTCATCGCAAGCCTCGATGAAACATTGATGACCTGTTAACTGGTGCTATAATCAGGTCTACAAGTCACAACCGAGACATCAAAATGCAAGTGAAATTCTCTGAAGATGTTGTTCCATTGTCAGATCTCAAAGTGAACCCAGGCAAAATTGTTAATCAAACTGTTGAAACTCAACGCCCTATCCTTCTTACCAGCAGAGGTCGGGGTGTTGCTGTGGTTCAGTCATTAGCTGAATACGAAACTCGTGAAGAAGAGTGCGCTTTTCTTAAAGCTATTGCTCAGGGTCTTACGGATGCTCAAGAAGGCAGAACAATGTCTCTTGATGATGCCAAAAAGAAACTGGGTTTGCGCTAATGAAAATTACGATCACTGATTCGGCTTACGAAGATCTAATCGATATTAAAGAACACTATATACTCGAAGGCGTCGAGCACATTGGTGAAAAACATGTAACTGATATTTTTGAACACATTGAAAATCTGTCAGAGCATCCGCAAATGGGGCGCATTGTTCCTGAATACGGTTTAACGTCTATCCGAGAACTCATTCACCCGCCCTATCGAATTGTTTATCTGCTGAAAACAGATGAAGTTCAAATAATTAGAATCTGGCGAAGTGAACGGCTTTTAAAGCTGATGTAATCAACGACAACATCAAAAAACGAACTTAACAAAAACTTGAAACTGGACAGCACTACGTGCTGCCATTTAAGTAAAAGTTAGCTGCTTAGGAGAATTCCGATGCTTAAAGGTAGTTGCTTGTGTAATTCCATTCAGTATGAAATTCATGGTGAACTGGGGCCAACCATGATGTGTCATTGCTCCAAGTGCCGAAAAGCTAACGGTTCCGCTTTTGCTGTCAATTCAGCAGTTAAAGCAGAAGAATTCCATTTTGTGAAAGGCAAAGAGTTCGTTTCTGAATTTGAATCCACACCGGGCGTTTTCCGTGCTTTTTGCAAATGCTGTGGCACACCGCTTTTCAGCCGACGCCCATCGCAACCCGATATCCTCCGACTCAGAATTGGCAGCTTAGATACACCCGTTGACGTTAAACCCTTGGCTCATATTTTTGTCGGTTCAAAAGCCGCTTGGGATGAAATCCATGATGACATTCCACAATATGATGAACGCCCATAGTGTTGGTTTATTCATAGGTTCTGATATCGTTACGGTTTGCAATACGTTGATCCGATAACGAGACGGCCAAGGAACCTATGCTTTACCTGATATCCAAATATCTGATCACCGCTGGCATGGTGGTTTTGATCTCTGAACTAGCCAAGAAAAGTGACCGCATCGGAGCATTAGTTGCATCACTACCCTTGGTCACTATCCTGACGTTGATTTGGCTGTTTGTCGAAGGCCAATCGGAAACAAAGATCAGCAACCATGCTTATTATACGTTTTGGTATGTGATCCCAACGCTGCCAATGTTTATCTTGTTTCCTTATTTCATGTCTCGATTTGGTTTTGTGATGACATTAGTGATAAGCATTGTGTTGACCATCGTGACATTTGTTTTATTTGCTGCGTTTGTTAAACGATTTGGCATAAATCTGATGTAAAAAGCGCAGCTAACAAAAACTTAATGGCGGACGGCTTTCAGCCGCCCCATAAGTAAAAGTTAGGTAATTAATTTTCTTAATTATTTTGTGGAAACTTCGAGCCTTAAAGCGGCTGGTATGAGGGTTCCGTGTTGTTTACGGCTCACTTCCGGTGAAATGGTTGCCTTGCATAACTCATGATCTCACTTCCAGTGTGAAATTCTATTTTGCACTGGTTATGTCTTCGGCAACCTTCAAGTCCGTCGGTGTGTACGCCTGGAGCGGCTCATCATCAGGGCGTTTTGGTTTGAAACGACCACTCCCCGTTTCCTGAATGATGTCCGTGGAACACAAAGTAAACCGGCAGTTTCAAATCTGTCGGCGGGTAATTCCGAGCGGTGGTTTAAAGCGGGCGCAGTGGCAGCATTGAAGTCTGTGTCCCAATTAGCCAGTCCAGTGGTGATGAATAAAAGATATTTCTTTTGTTCTCCTACCTAACAAGGCGTTTAAACACGTTCGCTTTGCTCACTGGACGGCACGCGTGCCGCCGTTTAACTTATAGTTAGGTAATTAATTTTCTTAATTTTTTTGCGGTAAATTCGAGCCTTAAAGCGGTGGGTATGTGGGTTCCGTGTTGTTTGCGGCTCACTTCCAGTGAAGTGATTGCTTTGCATAACTCATGATCTCACTTCCTGTGTGGAATTCGATCTTGCACTGGTTATGTCTTCGGCAACCTTCAAGTCCGTCGGAGTGTACGCCTGGAGCGGTTCATCATCCGGGCACATAGTTTGAGGCTACCACTCCCCGTTTCCTGAATAATGACAGTGAAACATAAAACCAGCAGGCAGTTTCAAGCCCGTCGGCGGGTAATTCCGAGCGGTGGTTTAAAGCGGGTGCAGTGGCAACATTGAAGTCTGTGTACCAATTAGCCAGTCCAGTGGTAATGAATAAAAAATATTTCCTTTATTCTCCTACCTAACAAGGCGTTTAAACACGTTCGCTTTGCTCACTGGACGGCACTGCGTGCCGCCGTTTAACTTATAGTTATGCAGTTTTATTTCGCTGGTAGTTTTGCGGGGAATTCGAGTTTTAAAGCGGCGTTGGCTGCAAGCCTTGCGTTGTTTACGGCTCACTACCGAGAGTAGTGCCCGCTCATAATACGCCAAACAATATCAGTCGTGAGCTTCAGCAAATTCGATACGGCGATTATGCGCTTCTGCACATCAACGCCGTCGTGGGTAATTCCTTACAACCATTTTTTCTGTTTACAGTGTTGAACGCTAGCCCGAGAAACCAGTCGTTACTTCCGAGGCGAACTCGAGTTCGTTTTTTCAATACTGCATAACAAGGCGTTCAACGCCGTTCGCGTTGCTCACTGGACTGGTCTCCGCTTCGCTACGCCCAGCCCGTTAACTTGAAGTTATGCAGTTTTATTTCGCTGGTAGTTTTGCGTGTAATTCGAGTTTTAAAGCAGTGTTGCCTGCAAGTTCAGTGTTATTTACGGCTCACTACCGAAGCGTAGTGCCCGCTCATAATACGCCAAACAAAGTTAGCCGTGAGCTGCAGCAAATTTGGCTCGGCGATTATGAGCTTCTGCACATCAGCGCCGTCGTGAGTAATTCCTTACAACCACTTTTTCTATTTGCGGAGTTGAACGCTAGCCCGAGAAACCAGTCGTTACTTTCGAGATGAAATCGGGTTCGTTTTTTCAATACTGCATAACAAGGCGTTCAACGCCGTTCGCTTTGCTCACTGGACTGGTCTTCGCTTCGCTACGCCCAGCCCGTTAACTTGAAGTTAGATTATTGGATAAAGACATGGTTGAAAATCAAACAAAAAACATCCTCTTCATTGAGAGATTTACCAATACAAACGGATTCTTATTCATACTCGGGTTGATAATGTATTCTGACATATATTTTTCATTAAAATACAACAATGAAACACTTAGCTTGGTCAGTTTATCAAATCAACAATATATTGACGTTCGATCAATGATTGAATACATGCTAATATTCCTATTTATCCATGCCCTATTTTTACCACTATCACTTAAAGCTTTCGATAAATTTTACAAAAAAAACAGCATGAATTCATCTCGCGCAAGTAATTATTTGGTTTCTTTGACCGAACTTAGAGATTCAGCCATAATAGAATCGAACTCTGCCGCATATAAACATTATGAAAATGAAAAATTTAGATTAGAAAAAATTGAGCTGCTTAGGAAAAACTCACTATTCATATTCATAATGAGCATACTTTACGTTTTATTATATTTATCAAAATTCACCCCATTATCAACCATCAATGAGTTATCTAAGTTTGCATCATCTTCATCAAATTTATCACTGGTTATTTATACATCAATAGCTATATTTACGGTATGGATTGCAAACAACATAAGTAAGAATTCAGATGAAAATTATGAGAATACGTTCATATTCAACTATGGTTCACGCCTTGAAAAAACATGGCTGAATGAATTAACATCAGGTCTTATAGATAAAGATGAAGCAATAAAAAATATCAGAAATATTAAAGCATCCCCTCACTATGGAAAATCTAGTTTTGATGCCGACCCAGAAGTTTCAAAAGCTAGAATATACTGTGAAAAACATAAGTTAACTTACACTGAAGATTTCCAGTTAAAACTCACTCCTAAAGCAAATTACTTTTTGAGATTTTCAAGATAAATCTAACAAAAACTTGGTGTGGGATTGCTACGCAACCCCACAAGTTGAAGTTAAACTTTAGTTAGCCCCCGATTAAACAGAAACATTTTGATTTTATTTAAAGGAAACAATAATGACTGAGAAAGTGACTCAAAATAAAATAATGGCTGCTCTTGACTGGACATACGAGAAGGCCGTAGAAGGTGGAATTCCTGGTTTAGATTCAGCAATTGAACTAGCAGATGACTATATTAATAGCGACGGTACAATTACAGATAAAGTTAATTCATTAATTAGATGGCAAAACACAAAAGCAGGCACATCAGGCTTTATAAATGGACTAGGTGGTTTTGCTCTTATGCCAGTAACAATCCCAGCAAATATAACTTCTGTGATGTATGTTCAAGTTAGAATGATAGCTGCGATTGCCCATATGGGGGGGCATAATTTGAAAGACGACAGAATTAAAACTCTTGTTTATACATGTTTGTGTGGTAATGCAGCTAAGGACATTATTAAAGATATTGGTATTACAGTAGGCACTAAACTTACTCAGCAGGCAATTAAAAATATATCGCAAGAAGTTATTGTGAAGATAAATCAAGCTGTCGGTTTTAGACTCATAACAAAATTTGGACAAACAGGAGCCATAAATCTTGGCAAAGCTGTTCCTATTATAGGCGGATTAATCGGCGCCACTTTTGATTCAGTAGCAACAAATACAA
Source organism: Tolumonas lignilytica (assembly GCF_000527035.1). NCBI lineage: Bacteria > Pseudomonadati > Pseudomonadota > Gammaproteobacteria > Aeromonadales > Aeromonadaceae > Tolumonas > Tolumonas lignilytica. The sequence goes on along the minus strand of NZ_AZUK01000003.1, from coordinate 14,611 downwards.
TAGGAAATATTGCGAGAGATACGTTTGTTGCAAAAGTTTAACAAAAACTTAATGGCGGACGGCTTTCAGCCGCCCCATAAGTAAAAGTTATGTGATTAGAGGTAGTCATGGCCTTTGATGATAAATTCAGACTCAGCAGTCACGCTGTTATTCTCAATTCTGTCGGCGAAGTTTTGCTCTTAAAAGCTGATTATGGCGCTAAATCTTGGGGGCTTCCTGGTGGTGCATTAGAACCTGGCGAAACCATTCACGAAGCCTTGCTCCGAGAGTGCCGTGAAGAACTGGGTTCTGACGTTCTCATCAATTATCTCAGCGGTGTGTATTTCCATTCAGCCTACAATTCACAGGCTTTCATTTTTCGCTGTGAACTGCCCTCACCTTCTAACATCATCCTCAGCAACGAACATTCTGAATTTCGTTATGCCGCAATTTCAGAACTCAGTGGCGTCCAACAACAGCGCATTTCTGACTGTCTTAATTATTCTGGAGTTGTCGTCAGTGCCAAGTTTTAACGCAATTCGTTTATCCTGCTAAATCAGCTCATAACCTTGATATAGCTCAGTTTTACTTAATTGAGTCCTCGATTTCATTTGTCTCTGTTAGCACCATTCGGCATCATGTTTCTATGAGCAAATCAAAAGCAGAAAATCGGTGTTGGGCATCTGATCTGTCATTAATCAGTGCGGTAGCCATGCCTCTCAAAATCGACTTGTTTGCTGCAAGACAAAATCACATAACAAAATTTTAATGTCGGATGGCACTACGTGCCACCGCATAAAACGAAGTTAGGTAATAAAAGCAGCTTCATTGCTTGCTGTGAATTCAAGCCCTAAAGCGGCTGTGCAGATGGTCTAGTGGTTTTTACGGCTCACTATCTGAGCGTGGGTTGCCTCGCGCAACACATGAATTCACGTGAAGTGGCAAACTGAAAGCCTGCGCGGGTTACGTGTCGGCAACCATCAGCGCTGTCAGTGTGTAACGCCTAAGCGGCTCATCATCGCGGCACAGTGTTTTTAGCAACCACTCCCGCTCACTGAATAAGTCAGTCGATGTTTCAGCAAATTTCGCTGCATCGATATTGTCGGCGAGTAATTCCAAGCGGTTGTTTAAAGCTGGCCCAGTTGCAACATTGCAGCCTGTGGTTCCACTTAGCCAGTTTTGTTGTTGATGATGAATATATTTTTCTTTGTTCATACCTAACAACTAATTCAAACCCGTTCGCTATCGCTCACTGGACGGCACTGCGTGCCGCCGTTTAATTAAAAGTTATGCAGTTTTATTTCGCTGATAGTTTTGCGGGTAATTCGAGCTTTAAAGCGGTGTTGGCTGCAAGTCCTGTGTTGTTTACAGCTCACTATCGAGAGTAGTGCCCGCTCATAACACGTCAACTTAGTTCGCCGTTATGCATCAAGAAATTCGACGCGGTTATGAGCTTCTGCACATCAACGCCGCCGTGGGTAATTCCTTACAACCATTTTTTCTGTTTACAGTGTTGAACGCTAGTCCGAGAAACCAATCGCAACTTCAGCGATGAACTTGGGTTCATTTTTTCAATACTGCATAACAAGGCGTTCAACGCCGTTCGCGTTGCTCACTGGACTGGTCTCCGCTTCGCTACGCCCAGCCCGTTAACTTGAAGTTAGAATTTATTCATAGCAAACTAGGTAATTCAAAGATGATATTGTACATATCTATATTCACGATATTATTCGCCGGTTTTACTCAAGGTTTAACTAGCTTTGGGTTTGCTCTAATTTCAATGCCTATTCTCGTAAAAATGATGCCTCTTACTGAAGCTGTACCATTGGTTGTGATCTTGAGTTTTTTCACCAACACAATCCGTCTTGTGCAAACATGGCGACATATAGAATTAAAAAAGATATCTTTACTGATATTCGCCAGCCTTATCGCAGCACCTATCGGCACTTTCTTATTGATATATATGGCCCCCAATATTCTAAAACTAATAGCTGGTTTTATTATCGTAAGCTTTTCATTATTGCTTATTACAAATCATACATTTCCAATAAGAAATGACCGAGTCGCCTATTTTCCTGTTGGGTTTATGAGTGGTCTTCTTAATGGCAGCATATCAATGAGTGGACCACCTGTTGCTCTGTTTTTATCCAACCAAGGCGTTTCGAAAGAAGTTTTTCGAGCTAATATCACCGCTTTTGGATTTATATTAAATATAGTCACAATCATCACGTATTTTTCATCCGGCTTAGTTAGCCCAACGCTAATACAACATATTGCTTGGCTATTACCAAGCATGATTATCGGCACTATAATCGGTGCTAAATCGATACAATACATCAACAACATTTGGTTCAAAAAAATCACTCTTGTCTTAATTTTGAGCTCAGGAGTGTTAACCACTTATGGCTCACTAAAAGCACTTATATAAAAATTCTAACAAAAAATTAATGTGGGACCACTTCGTGGCCCCATAATTCGAAGTTAGGTAATTAATTTTCTTAATTTTTTTGCGGTAAATTCGATCCTTAAAGCGGCTGGTATGAGGGTTCCGTGTTGTTTGCGGCTCACTTCCGGTGAAGTGGTTGCCTTGCATAACTCATGATCTCACTTCCTGTGCGGAATTCAATCTTGCACTGGTTATGTCTTCGGCAACCTTCAAGTCCGTCGGTGTGTACGCCTGGAGCGGCTCATCATCCGGGCGTTTTGGTTTGAAACGACCACTTCCCGTTTTCTGAATGATGTCAGTGAAACATAACGTAAACCGGCAGTTTCAAATCTGTCGGCAGGTAATTCCGAGCGGTGGTTTAAAGCGGGTGCAGTGGCAGCATTGAAGTCTGTGTACCAATTAGCCAGTACAGTGGTGATGAATAAAAGATATTTCCTTTATTCTCCTACCTAACAAGGCATTTAAACACGTTCGCTTTGCTCACTGGACGGCACTGCGTGCCGCCGTTTAACTTATAGTTAGGTAATAAAAGCGGCTTTAATTGTTGGCGGTGAATTTTAGCCTTAAAGCGGCTGTGCAGATGGTCCAGTGGTTTTTGCGGCTCACTTCCGGTGTCTAGGGTTGCTTACGCATAACAGTTTTCAGCATTCGTGTGGTTAACTCGGTTTTGTGAGGCATTATGTCTCCAGCAACCCTTCAGCGCTGTCGTGTGTACGCCTGAAGCGGCTCATCATCCGGGCGCTGTCGTTGGGGCAACCACTCCCCGTTTCCTGAATAATTTCAACGAAACGTGAAGTAAACTGGCTGTTTCAAGCCTGCCGGCGGGTAATTCCGAGCGGTGGTTTAAAGTGGGTGCAGTGACAACATTGAAGTCCGTGTACCAATTAGCAAGTCCAGTGGTGATGAATAAAAGATATTTCCTTTGTTCTCCTACCTAACAAGGCGTTTAAACACGTTCGCTTTGCTCACTGGACGGCACTACGTGCCGCCGTTTAACTTATAGTTAGGTAATTAATTTTCTTAATTTTTTTTGCGGTAAATTCAAGCCTTAAAGCGGCTGGTATGATGGTTCCGTGTTGTTAGCGGCTCACTTCCGGTGAAATGGTTGCCTTGCATAACTCATGATCACACTGCCGGTATGTAATTCAATCTCGCACTGGTTATGTCTTCGGCAACCTTCAAGTCCGTCGGTGTGTACGCCTGGAGCGGCTCATCATCCGGGCACATAGTTTGAGGCGACCACTCCCCGTTTCCTGAATGATGTCAGTGAAACACAAAGTAAACCGGCAGTTTCAAATCTGTCGGTGGGTAATTCCGAGCGGTGGTTTGAAGCCGGTGCAGTGGCAACATTGAAGTCTGTGTACCAATTAGCCAGTCCAGCGGTGATGAATAAAAGATATTTCCTTTATTCTCCTACCTAACAAGGCGTTTAAACACGTTCGCGTTGCTCACTGGACGGCACTACGTGCCGCCGTTTAACTTATAGTTATGTGATTAGTTAATTCAATATTGGTGTGCCAGCGCTACCACGTAAAAAGCAATTTCATATTTATAACTATCTGATTTTCTTAATTTGTCATGTTCATGTCGTAAAGATGTCGTCACACCAGCTTCTTGTTTTGTCTCATAGTTTCAGTCGAACACCAGAGACAGAGGGATAACAATGATTGTTCGTAAATTAAGACTTCAACGTGGTTGGTCTCAAGATCAACTTGCTCAACTGAGTGGCTTAAGCATTCGCACTATTCAGCGAATTGAACGCGGTCAAACTCCAGGTCTTGATTCATTAAAATCACTGGCGGCTGTTTTTGATGTTCATGTCACTGAACTACAAATGGAGAATGACATGACTCAAGAAAATCAGACAACTCAACTTGATGAGACAGAACAGAAAGCAATTGAATACGTGCGTGACATTAAAGGGTTTTATTCCCATGTCATAAAATACGTCGTTGTTATTTCCATCTTGTTTATCATCAATTTCACTACCGACCGTAGCTATATCTGGGCTTGGTGGCCGATGCTTGGCTGGGGCATTGGTGTTTTATCACATGGATTGAATGTGTTTGAAGTGTTTCATTTCTTCAGCCCAGATTGGGAAAGGCGTCAAATCGAAAAACGCCTTGGCAGAAAACTATAAAAATCACATAACAAAAAATTAATGTGGGACCACTTCGTGGCCCCATAATTCGAAGTTATGTGATTAAGGGGTTGTCATGGCTTTTGATGATAAATTCAGACTGAGTAGTCATGCGGTTATTCTTAATTCCGAAGGGCACGTTTTACTTTTAAAAGCCGATTACGGTTCCAAATCCTGGGGGCTTCCTGGTGGTGCATTAGAGCCCGGCGAAACCATTCACGAAGCGTTGATCCGCGAGTGCCGTGAAGAACTCGGGTCTGAAATTCTTATCCATTATCTCAGCGGTGTGTATTTCCATTCTACCTATAATTCACAGGCTTTCATTTTCCGTTGCGAACTGGCTTCACCTTCTAAAATCATCCTCAGCCACGAACATTCTGAATTTCGTTATGCCTCAATTTCAGAACTCAGTGCTGTCCAACAACAGCGCATATCTGACTGTCTTAATTTTTCGGGTGTTGTTACCAGTGCTAAATTCTAATGCTGATCAATCTATCATTACCTTGCACAGATATGATGCACAGCATTGATATAGCTCAGTTTTCATTAATTGAGTCCCGATTTCATTTGTCTCTTTCAGTACCATTCGGCATCATGTTCATATGAGTAAATCAAGAGCAGAACACGGGTGTTGGGCATCTGATTGTCGATAGTCAGTGCGGTAGCTTTTGCTCTCAAAAAACCGTCTTTTGCTGCAGCCAAAATCACATAACAAAAACTTAATGGCGGACAGCACTGCGTGCTGCCCCATAAGTAATAGTTAAGTTCTTCCAATCGAGAGCTCTTATGAAAATACATAACTCGCTATATTTTGCGTTCCTGTTTGGGCTTTCATTATTAATTCCAATCACATTTACTTATGCTGGCGAATCAGATGCCGCGTTATCTCAGGCATATCAAAACCAGCAAAGTAATTTGCAAATCCAAGGTGATGGTATTGTTGTCAAAGTGCTGCCTGATGATACTCGGGGTTCTCAGCACCAACGTTTTATTCTAAAACTTTCAACTGGTCAGACATTACTTGTTGCCCATAACATCGACTTAGCACCAAGAGTTGAAAGTCTGAACGAAGGTGACACCGTTGAGTTCTACGGTGAATACGAGTGGAATGAAAAAGGTGGGGTTATTCACTGGACGCATCATGATCCGCAAAATCGCCATGTTTCCGGTTGGTTGAAGCACAACGGTCAAACCTACCAATAAACGAAGGTACAGGGAGTTTACCTTGAGAAAATTTTTTATCCTGATTGCATTGTGTGTCGCCGCATTCCAGCATTTTTATAAATCTGATGCGGCCGCACCAACATCATCAATTAGTTCAATAATAGACGACTCGACGCCCTCGCCTACGGTTGAAATGAATTCGTCATCTTCGGTATTTTCATGCCAAGGGAAAACGCATTGTTCAGAAATGAACTCATATGCAGAAGCCAAATTTTACTTAGATAATTGTCCAGGCATGAAAGTCGATGGCGATAATGATGGCATCCCTTGCGAGCGTCAGTTCGGTCAATAAAGGCAAAAGCACTTAACAAAATTTTAATGTCGGATGGCACTACGTGCCACCGCATAAAACGAAGTTATGTGTGTTAATCATTGAATTTAGAAATAAACAAATACTTAGGCCATAAGTAATGCTTATGCAAAATAAAACTGGATTTAGATGTATGAAAAACAAATTTTTATATACTTTATTTTTAATAATTGCTGGTTGCTCTAGCTTTTCAAAAAAACAGGAAGAAAACATTCAAGGCGTAACAACTGACAATGTCTTTTTTTCTAAAAATACACCAGCACTTAGTGTAAGCATAAGCAGAGAATTTTCGTATTTTGGCCATCTTCATGAAAACAAATACTTCCCATATACGGATGGAAGTGGCGGGTCTTATCACAACATTGATTCGTACTATTTTGTTGAAGACAACAAGAACAAAGAAATATCAAAAATAATCACGATTGAAACCAAGAAAATAGATTTTGGTGAATACAAGCAAGATACAACCGAATGGATGAATCCAAAAATAAATCTAGAAACATTAAATTACTTAGGTGAATCCTATCAAGCAGGAACGACCATAGCCAACTTTGCATGTAATGACACGCAACGAAAACTATTCACCAGCAAAGGTTACATACTACCAAGCTCCTTCCTTATTAGAACGGCTAGTCGTCGTTTTGGATATAACAATCAATATTTATTTAGAATTTGTTACGCAGAAGATATTGATATAGACCCAACAAAATTAAATAATGCCATTCTAAATGACAGCGATAAACTATACTTAGATCTCTTTTCAAAAAGAGCAAGCAATAGTATTAGATTTTCGAATGTATACCCCATCAAAAACAGCAAACTCCAACTTATTAATCTAGATGCTAGCAAAACATTCGGCTTCATTTTCAACGAAAACAGGAAATATAAGAAATGCGATAACATCGAAATATGTGCAAATTTAATCACAGATATCTTGGCTAACAACTTTTCCATTAGCCCAAATAAACAAACCAAAACAAATCCTGTGTTCAAAATTCATCTGGATGAAGCTGCAACTGTTCAACATATAGAACTAATCAAATCTAGTGGTGATCGTGTTATCGACAATGCAGCAACAGACGCAATTCAAAAATCATCACCCTTTCCAGAATTAACCAGTCTTCCCTCAAACATTTTCAATAAATATTTTAAAACAATAACTATAACATTTGACCTCACACACATAACAAAAACTTAATGGCGGACAGCACTACGTGCTGCCCCATAAGTAATAGTTAGATTTTTTATCGAACTAATCGTGGAAACTGGAGCTCAGGATAATGTTATCGATCAATACAATTAAAAAATCCATTATTTTTTATACTATTAGTTTAGCTACATTCCCTCTCTATTGTTATTCAGCAGAGAACTCTGGCTGTTCTGATATGTATAGCGACAACCATATGGCCGCAGTAGATTGGGTTAAATCAACTGTTGAAGGCCATTTCGTTCATAAACAAAAGGCCATCCAGTTATTACGCGACATACCCAAAGACGGTGAACAATCTAAATATTTCAACCAGGTGTATTCCAATCTTAAGGGTGTAGAACTGAACAGAAATGGTGATTGGGTTTGTGTGGGTGTGCCTGGAAAACGCCCAATTGAAGTCTTGACAGGTTGGGTTCCGAAGGATGTATGGCTGTTATCACCCCAACCACAGCAGGAATCTTATAAATGGGAAGGGGTATGGCAAAATGATAGTGCAAAAATAAAAATAGCAAAGACAGGCGATAACACTTTTAAATTCATAGGTAATGCCATCTGGGTCGGCAAATTTTCTGATATGCCTCACTTTGCAGATTTCAGCTTCACTGCATCTCCTGAAAGAGACTTTCTTCATATCCCTAAAACCAAAGAAAACAATTGTGAACTCAACTTTAAATATTTGGGCGATTATTTGTTTGTGTCTTCCCCTGAAGGATCAATGTGTGGTGCTGTTAATACAACATTTAATGGTGTTTATAGATTTAGGAAAAACATAAAAACAAATTATTGAGATTAGCTAAAGTTCGGTGGCAATCAAAATCTAACAAAAATTTAGTGTTGGACGGCTTCGCCGCCACACAAATAGAAGTTAAGCTGCTTCCTTCGATGACCTGATGTTATATAGATGCTAGAATTTTCCGCATACCAGATGATTATTGCTTATTTTAAATACAGCATTAGGATTTTACTTTAAGAGAAAGTGATGAGAATTTCAGATAAATACTTGATATCAAATCTTTTTTCTAAAGCAACATTGGAGTTGCTAACGGAAAATGATGGGCACATTCAAGTTGCTAACAATATCTTAAAGCATCTTGATGTTAACTATAGAGCCCTATTTGATGCCTACAATAGCATTTATAAAATGATGATGACTGGCTACAGAAATGAGTATGTATTCAAAAATGCTATTGCTGAAAAAATAATCAAAGGTCGCCACAAAATGGCGAATGTATCATATTTCACTGAATTTAGAGTGAGAAAAGTTATTGCTGATTGTGTAGTTGTGAACGGCAGCACTTCCGCTTATGAAATAAAAACTGAATTTGATACATACAATAGACTCCAGAATCAACTTAGCTTTTATAAAAATGCATTCGAAAAAGTATATGTTGTTGTTCCAGAAAATGATGTCAAAAAATTATTAATAGAAATAAGTGATGATATTGGGGTTTTATCATTAACAAAAAAATATACCTTAAATGTAGTTAGAGAACCAACATCAAACATTGACAATCTTGAACATGAAATAGTCTTTGACTGCCTAAACAAAAATGAAATATACAATTTGACACTGAAGCACTTTGGTTTTCTACCCAATGTGCAACCAGCCTTTGTTCGAGGTGAATGTCGAAAACTTTTTTCACAACTACCTAAAAGCACAATAAACGATGAATTTAGATTAGCTTTGAAATCAAGACATGAAATTTTGAAGCACAAAGAAAGTGCATACAAAATACCAAGTTCACTATTATCTTTGCTATTCACTTCTAATTTTTCAGAAAAAAAATATGAGAAACTCATATACAACTTAAATGAGGTTATTGCTTAAAATATTAAGGAGTTTTCATGTATTTCCCTTTTTTGCGCGGAAAACAAAATGAGTTGTTAGCTTTGAGAGAATGCTCGGATAAATTAACAACAAGCAAAAAAATCATCCCAATAATAGAACCAGTGACTAAAGGTTCTAATCCATTATTTTCTTGTTTAAAGTGTCTTAACGAGAAAAATATAAGTCACATTGTTGTTTACAACTCGCTCAATGGTCATTTCTCTAAAAGACCTAGTGAAATGAAAAAACTAGCTTCAGAAATAATAAAAAAGATTCCGAGCACCGAGTTTGCCTACATTGTCACAAATAACACAACAACAGCTGAGATACATGAATTTTTAGAAGAAACAAAAGATAGAAACTTTTCATTTATTCATATGACTGCTTATGAAAATCCATCTTTGTTAATTTCATCTTCAACTTCAGATAATTTTAGATATCACATATTCACAGAGTCCGCAGTAAGTAGAAGATATAAAAAACAATTTTCATCGTTCAATTGTGTTGCCATAAAAAATAACTTTAGAGAAGTTAAGAAAAATGCTGAATATTCAGACCCTGATCATGAATTCTATACTGATGACCATTTAAATTTTAGCGATGATGGTTTATTTGGATTTGGTGATTATACAATCCTACCAGAAAAATTCAAAGAAGGTGGTTTTCAACCTTATACAGCAGCATTGCATTTAACACATGAAGAACGAGATGATAATGAAATTTGGGTTAAGCACTTTCTATCTGAGGTCTATGACTATCCGACATCAGATCAAGCCAAATTAATTCATGAAGCCCTACCTGATTTAGTCGCTTTTGTAGAAAAAAACAAACCTTATTTCGATTTTTCAACAGCCGTTTCCGAATACATTAAAATACATAATGAAGGTAGAATAACGAATCTGGGGCTTACCAAAAAACTATCTATAAAGCATCACCTAGAGCTCATGGTCGAAGTGTTAAAATAATCGCAGCTTAACAAAAACTTTAAGTTGGACGGCACTACGTGCCGCCCCTTAAGTAAAAGTTATGCAGTTTTAATTTGCTGATAGTTTTGCGGAAAATTCAAGTTTTAAAGCGGTGTTGGCTGCAAGTTCAGTGTTGTTTACGGCTCACTACCGAGAGTGGTGCCCGCTCATAATACGCCAAACATTTTCACCGCGGGCTTCAGCAATTTCGATGCGGCGATTATGAGCTTCTGCACATTAACGCCGTCAGCGGGTAATTCCTTACAACCATTTTTTCTGTTTACAGTGTTGAACGCTAGTCCGAGAAACCAATCGTTACTTCCGAGATGAATTCGGGTTCATTTTTTCAATACTGCATAACAAGGCGTTCAACGCCGTTCGCGTTGCTCACTGGACTGGTCTCCGCTTCGCTATGCCCAGCCCGTTAACTTGAAGTTATTTTGGCTTTGATAATTAGAATGTTTAAATAAGTGATATTGTATTTTATACATAAAAAATGAGATGAACATGCTAAAAGAAATCAAAGATTCTTGGGGTTGGGTTGGCATCGAACCGCAAGAAATAGTAATAGTGAACGAATTTGGAAATCTTATTATCAAAGATCTAAATGACAAATTTTGGCGTTTATGCCCAGAAGATGTTTATTGTAAGGTTGTAGCCGAGTCAATCGAAGAGTACAACGTGCTCATCAAGAATGAAAAATTCCTTGAAGATTGGTTCATGTCTGCGATGGTCGCAGAAGCCGAAAAAAATCTAGGCGCACTAGAGCCAGGGCATAAATACCACATGGTAATTCCTGGCGTTTTAGGCGGCGAGTATGGTGGTAAAAATGTTAAGGTTGCCCCTCATGTTGAAATTATCAGATGTTCTGGTGATCTCGGTAAGCAAATTGAAGAACTTCCAGACGGCGCACAAATTCAACTCAAGGTGGTTCCATGAAATCACATAACGAACAGCTGGCATCGCTAACAATGATATGAATTGTTTTTCACTGTTTTTGTTCTTTTTTGGTGAAGTGATATTCAACTATTCGAGGCTGAAAACGAACGTTTTATGTCATGTTACGCGTAAAAGAACCGTAAAATGAAACACTTTGGTAATAAAATCAAGTTACTGACTTTTTCTCTGGTGGTTGTTTCACCGCCAAATACTAATAAGCCAAATAACAAAAACTTAATGGCGGACAGCACTACGTGCTGCCCCATAAGTAATAGTTATGCCCTATAGAGGTAATATGGAAGAACGTGAAATTAGAGAAAAGCTAATTCGAGCATTAGATGTTCTTGTTCAAAATGATGTTTTCTTATTAAGTAACAATGTTAATGAACGCTCTATTTCACATCGATTGGCAGTTTATCTAGAAAATGAATTCCCTAATTGGCATGTTGACTGTGAATATAATCGTGCTATCGAAAATCCTAAACGATTAAATATAGAAGAAATTGACAGTGAATCTACAGACACAAATGGTAAAACTGTTTTTCCTGACATTATTGTTCATCGAAGAGGTGAACAAAACAATCTATTAGTGGTTGAAATGAAAAAGACCACAAGCAACATTCCTGATGATTTTGATTATCTAAAACTTCAAGCTTTTAAAGCTCAATTAGGCTATAGATTCGCAGTCTTTATTAAAATGAAAACTATGCCGAATGATACTGGGTATAACGATCCAGTATGGTTCTAGGCATAACAAAAACTTGGTGTGGGATTGCTACGCAACCCCACAAGTTGAAGTTAAGCTCTTGTCAGTTGTTGCGCAACACGCTACACTTTCATCATGATCAAATCATTCAAACATAAAGGCCTCAGGCAATTCTTTGAAGATGGCAATACCGCAGGTATTCAGCCAAAACACACAAAGAAACTGAGAATGCAGTTGGCTGCAATCGATACGGCGCAGGTCATTGATGACGTCGATCTTCCCGGCTTTGATCTTCATCCTCTAAAAGGAGAGCGAGCTGGCACTTGGTCGATATCAGTTAATGGAAACTGGCGAGTCACATTTGAGTTTCAGGATGGTAATGCGTACATCCTTAACTATGAGGATTACCACTAATGGCTATGTATAATCCCCCTCACCCAGGTGAGTTTATTGAATCTATTTATTTAGAACCATATGGCATCAGTTGCCGCAATCTTGCCTCTCACCTTGGCGTTGCCGCATCAACATTGAGCCGTATTCTTAAAGGTCAAAGTTCAGTCACACCAGAAATGGCATTGCGGTTATCTAAAGTGCTAGGTCGTACACCTGAAAGCTGGCTTGCTATGCAAGATAACTATGAATTATGGCAAGCCCGTCAAACACTGAATCTTTCAAATGTTCATCCGCTGAATCTTACCTCGCTTACAGCTTAACAAAAACTTAATGGCGGACAGCACTACGTGCTGCCCCATAAGTAATAGTTAGGCGCTAAACCACTAGTTTCATCTTTTTCGACAAATAGCCAACGAAAACGCTAGAAAAGCCTAAATACAGATTTTATCTTACTGTGACCTAAACACTTCATAGAAGACTTAACATGCTAAACTCAATAGAAATAGAAAAGTTATTAATAAAATATGGTTTTACACAACATATAAAACACGAAAGAATAAATGGTTTTAAAATAAAAAACATCAAACACCCAATTTACACAAAAACTCCAGATAAAAAATCAAAACAAGGTTTTGTAGCCAAATCACCTCTTGTTATTCACTCAAATTATCAATCTCTAAAGCATGATTTAGATAAAATTTCTGGCATTGAAATTGATTGGGATAATTTTTATCATAATTCTAACCTTAAAGGTTTTGAATTGAGATCTCGAAAAGGAAAAAAGGATATAGAATTTGGCATTAACATAAATATATCTCATGAAAAATCGTTAAATGACCTGATAAATTATCTGGCAAGCAATTCAACCGGTAACGGTGATAGTGATGTAGATATAGCGACAAGTGATAATCCAAAAAATACGACAGGTAGTTCCACACAAAACACTAGAATTGGTCAAGATGTATTTAGAGCTAAATTAGTTTCTTATTGGGGGAAATGCGCCGTATCTAATGTCACCAACCAATCATTATTACGAGCATCACATATAAAGCCTTGGTGTGAATCAACTGACACTGAGCGTTTAGATGTCTATAATGGACTATTATTAAACCCAACATTAGACTTGTTATTTGAATTAGGTTATATCAGTTTTGATGCGGCAGGTTTTATCTTATTGAGTGAAAAAATTAGTGATCAGATTTCCCATTTGCATCTTACCAATACATTACGATTAGAAAAAATAGAACTTGGCCATCATGAGTATCTCGATTGGCATCGTAAATATAAATTTCAGGGGTAACGCCTAACAAAAACTTAATGTGGGACGGTTTTCAACCGCCCCATAAGTAAAAGTTAGGTAATTAATTTTCTTAATTTTTTACGGAAAATTCGAGCCTTACAGCGGCTGGTATGAGGGTTCCATGTTGTTTGCGGCTCACTTCCGGTGAAATGGTTGCCTTGCATAACGCATGATCTCACTACAGTGTGTAATTCAAATCCGCACTGGTTATGTCTTCGGCAACCTTCAAGGCCGTCGGTGTGTACGCCTGGAGCGGCTCATCATCCGGGCGTTTTGGTTTGAAACGACCACTGCCCGTTTCCTGAATGATGTCAGTGAAACATAACGTAAACCGGCAGTTTCAAATCTGTCGGTGGGTAATTCCGAGCGGTGGTTTAAAGCGGGTGCAGTGGCAGCATTGAAGTCTGTGTACCAATTAGCCAGTCCAGTGGTGATGAATAAAAGATATTTCTTTTGTTCTCCTACCTAACAAGGCGTTTAAACACGTTCGCGTTGCTCACTGGACGGCACTGCGTGCCGCCGTTTAACTTATAGTTATGCTCAAAGAGGTTACCTATTTGACGAATGTAAATACTGAATATGAAAAATTAGTGGCCACAATACATCAAGGAATGCTCAACTATGATGGCTTTGACAATTTACGAGTTGAACACAATATCACTCTAATCGGCAAAAGCGGAGCCAAACATCAAATTGATGTATTCTGGGAGTTTAAAGCCGCAGGTACTACTTATAGAACTTGTGTGGAATGTAAAAATTACTCATCTTCAGTTAAGAAACTTCATGTTGCAGCATTTGCGTCAGTTTTAAATGACATTGGAAATGCAAACGGCATAATTGCAACAACATCATCATTCCAAAAAGGAGCTTTACTCTTAGCGAAAGAAAATAATATCAGGTTAGTTACAGTTAACCACTTATTACAATCTATCCATTTAACGATGAATCCGACACAAAGCAACATTGATAATTTACAATTCCAATTTAGCAGAGATAGCATCGTTAGCGCCTTAAAAAGAAACAATATTACTGAATTAAATTTTAACTACATGATAAACGGCAATGATTTTTTATTAGATGAAAATAACAATCCTGTCATTAAGATAGCAGACCTAATACGAAGTCACGTAAAGAATGAAGGTGAAAACATCATTGAAAATGTGAATTTATT
>NZ_AZUK01000001.1:2962500-3187882 GCF_000527035.1 Tolumonas lignilytica | reverse complement strand
CTTCACCGTTTCCGCCACAAACTGCAACCCGGGATTGTCGGCGTCGCTGGCACTGAGCTGCCCGGCCACACTCGGCTGGCTCTGTTCGACCACCGTGCCGCTGCCGCTGCTGATGACCGGGGCGTTGTCGGTGCCGGTGATGTCAATATGAAGACTGGTGGTGCTGCCGTCATTGAGCCGCACCGTCAGGCTGTCGCTCGCTTTTTGATCTTGCGCCAGCGCGTCGGCGCGGCTGTCCAGCGTGTAGCTCCAGTGGCCGTCCGCCTGCAGCACGGCGCTGCCGTAACTGCCCTTCACCGTTTCCGCCACAAACTGCAACCCGGGATTGTCGGCGTCGCTGGCACTGAGCTGCCCGGCCACACTCGGCTGGCTCTGTTCGACCACCGTGCCGCTGCCGCTACTGATGACCGGATTTGTATCAGCTAAAACAAAACTTAGCGTGCTCGCCGCTGATACATTGCCCGCCACATCAATCTGATGTACATAAACGGTATTATTGCCTTCCACCGGCGTGAAGCTGCGGCTCCAGGTCTGACCGTCGGTGCTGTATTCCACCGTGGCACCATTTTCCAGATTGCCTACGGTCAACGCAACGTTATTGGTAATAAGATCGGTGTTGTTGCTGCCACTGTCTGATGTAAGAGCCACACTTGGTGCCGCTATCTGCGTATCCAGCGTGAAGCTCAGCGTGCTCGCCGCCGATACATTGCCCGCTACATCAATCTGGTGTACATAAACGGTATTACTGCCTTCCACCGGACTAAAGCTGCGACTCCAGGTCTGACCGTCGGTGCTGTATTCCACCGTGGCACCATTTTCCAGATTGCCTACGGTCAACGCACCGTTATTGGTAATAAGATCGGTGTTGCTGCTGCCACTGTCTGATGTAAGAGCCACACTTGGTGCCGCTATCTGCGTATCCAGCGTGAAGCTCAGCGTGCTCGCCGCCGACACATTGCCCGCTACATCAATCTGGTGCACATAAACGGTATTACTGCCTTCCACCGGCGTGAAGCTGCGGCTCCAGGTCTGACCGTCGGTGCTGTATTCCACCGTGGCACCATTTTCCAGATTACCTACGGTCAACGCACCGTTATTGGTAATGAGGTCGGTGTTGCTGCTACCACTGTCTGATGTAAGAGCCACACTCGGAGCCCCGGGAATATTCGCGGTAATAGAAGATGTATTGCTGACTTGACTTGATACTGTAGGAGTTGATATTGGTGTAGACGAGTTTATACCTGAAGTGTCAAATCCTGACTCTGCAATTGTGCTATCACCGACCCGTGTTACTGATACAAATCCATTATTCCCACTACCAACACCACCGCCAGCACCTATGGTATTACCAGCCGCCGCAGCTTCAAAAGCTTTGGTCGGGTCTATACCATCCAGTATTTGTTTCTGCAAGGCAGCTATATTACTCGTCGATTCAGCATTAGATGGCGCGTCGACTACGACATGATTTGTTGCTGTATGTTGTAATTCCTGTGTATTCGGATGACCATTTTCCGGTTTTAAGGTTAATTGAGCACCATTGGTTAAAATAACCACCGCCCCCGGATCTAGCACATCTCCTACTTTCAAATCTTTCAGCGAGCCATCAGGCAATTTCACTTTGGCAATCCCGGTAAGACCTGCAATAAGAGAGGTTTCAGCTATGATCTGAGTGCTCACACGATTTCCTTATATATAATTAACCTATTTTGAATAATCTTAACAAATTAACATTCATTTAATATTCTAAAAATCAGATAGATAGTTCTCATTAACCATATCAACCATTCAATTAAATCGAATAAAAAAGGGCGCAAATGCGCCCCTTTGGTTACTACATGAGAATGCTTTATATTTCTCTGGCCGGTTGCACAATGCCCTGATAACCATCTACAAATAATTGAGTAATCAGTTCAACCTGCTTTTGATCTTCTACTCTTGTAACGATCGTAACTGCTCCAGCATTATGTGCAGTCCGGCAAACTGCTGCTAAAACACTCTGAGCATTTTCATCTTTAGTGATAACACTCATATATCCTTGATCGACTTTTACATAGGCAGGTGTGAATTCTGTAAGGTATTCGAGAGATTGAAAATGTCTGCCGAACTGGTCAATACCCCACATAACCTTAAATTCTGCACATAAACCATTTAGGTTTTTAACTGATTCTTTGTGTTGCAGAATCGCATTCTCTGGTATCTCTAGAGCTATTCTTGATATAAACAAATTGTTGGTGACGAAAAACTCTTTCAAAAATGAATGGAACGATGATGACGATATACTGCCTATCGTTAAATTAATCGATAAAGATAAGTCTGGATTATCTTTTAATATTACTAAAGATTGCTCTAATACATAACGATCAAGTTTTTCACCAAGCTTAAACATTTCAACTGCAGACATAAACTGCGCAGCACTAAACCTTTGACCTTGATATTTAATTCCTGAAAACAATTCCGCAGGTAAATTATTCTGACCACTAAGCATAGTTACAGGCTGAACACGAAAATCAAATTGATCATGCTCCAGCGAGTTTAGAATAATGTCTTTCCATGCTAATCGCCCTAGTATATCCGCAGTATCTGCTTGTTCTATGGTTACAGCACCTAGTCTTTCATTTCTTGCTCTACGCAATGCGCTATCCGCTTTCGTTAATAGAGCTGAAAGATCTTCATCTTTGTTTCTCACCGCAATACCAATGACTGAAAATGCTGAATCTGTATCAAGCGGATTAACAATCAGATTCGCTATTGCGTCATTTAGAATATTCGCAGCCTCTAATAGCTCGTCACTTGATAAGCCAGGAAGAAGAACGGCATATTCTGTCGCGCTGATACGGGCAACAGAACCACCTTCATAAACAGCCAGTTTTGTATTCAGAACATTAGCAATCTGTTTAACCATTTTATCTCGAGCGCTATAACCATCATGTCGATAAATATCATCTAATGCATCAACAGCTATCAGCATGACTCCGCCTGTACCATGTTCTGCAATCCAGGCATTGATCTGTCCGATAAAATAGGCTCTATTCCCCAACCCCGACACCGCATCACGAAAAGCTCTTTCTCGTAACAGATCCGCAGCAACTGCTTCCTCTTTAAATTGTTTAGCCAGTTTTATCGTCAATGCATTAATTGATTGTACAACTTGGCGGAGTTCTAGTGTTTTAGGTAACGGAATCGACTGATTGAAATGATGTTTTTCAATTTCTACCGCCTGACGGCGAATAGATTCAAGGGGCCGTAATAAAATCCTTAAAGCCGCAACAATTAAGATTGAAACAACAATAAAACATGAAATATATGCCCAAAACAGATTAGACATCGCACGCCAAAATTGAAAATAGGCATCCCCCGGATGGCCTTTAACCTCGAGACGCCCCAGTTGAAGCCAGCCAGATGTTAATACGGTCTCGTATGATTCACTTTTGAAGAGATTGAGTTGTGTGAACCAATGTGGCACACCTTCAATATCTGTTTGATTTGTTTTTTCAATAGTCTGTTTCGACGCTAATAAATCCAAGTGTATCTTCTGATAATAACCACCATCAAAAGCTGCATTAATTACAGATTCAGCACCAACTTTATCTCCTGTTTCCAAATAAGGAGTGAGCGCCAATCCGACCGAATTAGCTGTATTGATAACTGATATTCTCTGTTGTTCAGCCAAATAATCTCTCGTTGATTGGAACTGTACCGCATAGGCAATAATCAGCAAACCAGCAAAGAGGCATATGACAAAAGCGAGAATTTGCTTGTAAAGAGTCATGGTTAATTATCCAAATTTAAAATTGGTTTATTCATATTTTGAGCATTAATTCGTGTTTGCAAATCAGACCATAAACTTAACCGATCAGAGCTTCCTGCTAGTTGTCCTTGACCTTTAGCCTTCATTAACCACAAATGGCTACCGTTAAAACTGTATACAGGAACTAAATCTGTTCTCAAATTGGCAGGTTTTATTACAGGATCTATATTATCTAATATGACTGGCATTGACGTTGGTGTCGCATAGTCTGCGACAACCATATGAAACCGATTGAAACGCACCGCTTTTACATAAATAAGTCTTAAACTTTCATCAGAGATGCCCATTTCTCTTAAGGTGAAATATTTAGCAATACTAAAACTTTTACAATCACCACCTCCGGCTCCTAAAAACTCTACAGGAGAAGCCCAGTAATTACTTTTTCCCCATAACTGTACATCTTCTATATATATCAAACGGTTAAAGAAGTTATTGGTAGCATCAAGAATTTGCTTATGGCTCCATTTCTCAGATAGTGCTCGATGAATCAATAACCTCCAATCAATTACTCTACGAGCAGCTCGTGACCCATATTTAGCCTGAACTAACTCGACTAGTTGACGGTCTTTGGTATCAATTGCATCAGCCAGAGTTTGCTGATAATTAATACCTGAACACAGCAGTATTAGTAAAAATAAAATGCTGTGCCAAAACCGTTTATTCAGGCTAAATATGGTCATAAACCACACAACTCAACTATCATTTTTGTGGCCATTCAGAAGGTGCCTTGAAACTGACACTATCCAGCAAGCGGCCTGTTGCATTAAGAATACGATATTCGGCATACAGTTCATCATAATCCGTATTCACAGCATTCTGACGTGCTTCAAAAAGCTCATTCTCTGTATTCAATACGTCCAATAATGAACGGGTGCCCAATAAAAATTGCTTACGGTAAGCCATCACAGTGTCATAACTCGCTTGCACATGCTGTTGTGTAAAATCTTTTTGTTTTAACAACGCATCTCTTGCATTCCAAGCTAAATTTAGCCCTTCACTGACTTGGCGTGCTGCATTTTGTTTCACATCTTTCGCTTCCGCGATTTGTGATGCGGTAGCTCGTTTTTGAGCTATATCTGCGCCGCCATTGAATAAGTTATAACGAGCCATCAGCATGATCTTGGTATCATCAATATTATATCCATCGATACCACTACTGTTTTTATACAGGCCCTTGCTGGCTTCTATTGAAAGTTTTGGATAGAAATTCGATTTCGATGCCTCATATTGGTATCGTGTCGCTTCTATATCCTGATCTGCAGATAAGAGTGTAGGATGAATCTTCTGAGCAGCCGCTTTGGCTTCAGCAAGAGTTGCGGGCAATTTACTGACATCAGGCACGGGTTGAGTCAAATCAAGAGGCTCTGTATTGGTCGCACGGAAAAACTCAGCCTGCGCGTCCAGCATATTGTTCTCTGCTGACGATAAATTAGCTTGAGCCCTGGCAACACGCCCTTTGATTTGCATGTAGTCTGCGGTAGAACCAACACCTGACTCTGTTCTTTTTCCGATATCAGCCATAATGGCCTGATGGGTAGCCAGATTCTCTTTTGAAAGTTGGTAAATTTCCTGATAACGCAACACATTCAAATACACCTCAGCGACACGTAACGCCGTGTTATTGGCAAGTGCATAGAGCGCATATCGTTGAGCCTGAGCCTCAGCTTTTGTTCTATCAACATTTGAACTGGTATCAAAACCATCAAATATCATTTGTGATAGAGACAGGCTAATCTCTTTGGTTGTCAGATTTTTCCCGTCCGTTGAAGATTGATTACTATCATATTTTTCTGGGCCGATACCTGCAACCACATCAAGCTTGGGGAAATATCCGCCTCTGGCCTGATCGATTTGATGAGTACGAGTTACATAATTATCATAAGCTTGCTTTACTTGCGGATGATCTAACAGCGACTTAGTAATAGTTTGGTCTAATGACGCAGCGCTCGCCGTATTAGATAACAAACCAACAAATGCAGCCAGAGCAGTAACCTTATATATCTTGTCCATAACAATATCCTTATCCTGTTTCATCGTTCTCGCAGTGCTGATTGTTTGGCACGCAATATGGGTTTCATTAGATATTTCAGAACACTTTTCTTGCCTGTTACTATATCCACTGTAGCCATCATTCCGGGAATAATCGGCAAAGGAGCACTCGAACTACCTAAAAAGCTTCGATCTGTTCTGACTCTCACCAGATAAAACGAATTACCTTTTTCATCTTGTATTGAATCAGCGCTGATTTGCTCAAGTTTGCCTTCTAACCCGCCATAAATTGTAAAATCATAAGCACTAAACTTAACAATGGCTTTTAAACCTGGACGCAAAAACGCAATATCCTTAGGTAGAACTTTTGCCTCAATCAATAACGTATCTTCTGTTGGTACTATTTCTACAATATCCATACCGGGTTGTACCACACCACCAACAGTATTCACTTTCAGTCTTTTAATCGTCCCCTTTACAGGTGACGTTACACTGGTTCGTGATACACGATCCTTTAATCCTACTTGTCCTTCAGTCAACTGAGATATCCGACTCTGTTTATCTTCCATCTCTTTCTGTGCATCAACTCGAAATTTAAGAGCCACGTCCTTACGTTTAAGAATAGCCTCTCTTAGCAAAGAATCCTGTTTTGGCAACAATAATCTTGCATTTTCTAGCTCACCTTGCATATCGTTCAATTGACGCTGCATTTTCAAAAGATCGACTTGCGACACTATGCCTTCTTTAACCAAAGGACGGTTTATTTCAACTTCTCGTCCAGCAAAACCCACGCTACGGATTAACGTTCGGATCTTGTTATTAATCTCTAAAATTTCATTTTCTTTTTGTTCTATTTGTTGTCCCATAATGACAAGCTGATTATTGAGATCATTGAGATTCACTTTTAGCGAATTATGTTGCCTGACTACATTTTCAGGAAAAACTTTCTCATATCCATCAGGGAAAACTATCGGCGTTTCCTTGATCAAGACCTGTTCCCGCCACGGCAATGTCGTATCGTTATTAACGGAAATACTAGTCAGTTCAGCTCTTAAGCGGGCAACATCTCCTTGCAACCCAACAAGTTCCTGTTGTTTTTCCCGGAAGTCAGACCGAAACCGGGTATCATCAATTTGCAGCAGCTCCTGACCGTTCTCGACTTGCTCCCCTTCCCTGACAAAAATGTTCTTTACAATGCCGCCTTCAAGATTTTGAATAACCTGCAGCTGTTTCGAAGGAATAACCTTGCCTTCACCTCTGGTCACTTCATCCAATTCGGCCCAGGAAGCCCAAATAATTGCAAAGACAAAAAACACGAAACAAGCCCAAAGCAATGCTCTCGCACGGCGAGGCGTTGTTAATAAAACAGCAGCAGACGCATCATCGAGTAAATCTAATTGTTTCTGATTAAGTTCAGAATTAGCCATCAGCGTTCTCTCTTACCCGTACTTTGCCTTCTTTCAATTGCTGTAAAACAAGATCTCTTGGCCCGTCGGCAACAATCATTCCCTGCTCTAATACAATGATTCGATTAACAATATCCAACATCGACGTACGATGTGTGATTAGTAGCATGGTTGTATCTGCAGATAAGTTAGCCAATTCCCGTTTTACAATGCTTTCCGAACGATTGTCCATGTTCGCTGTCGGTTCATCTAAGATAAGTATAGGTGGCTCCAACAACCAGGCTCGGGCTAACGCGATCGATTGACGCTGCCCTCCAGACAAGTTTCGCCCGCCTTCACCCACCTGACGTTCCAGTCCATTAGGATCATGATTTGTGAATTGGCTAACTCCAGCCCGTTGCGCTGCTCTCAGAATTTGAGAATCCGTGGCATGAGGATGTCCAAGTTGAATATTTTGGCGAATAGATCCATAGAACAAAGAAAAATCCTGAGGAACACAACCAATGTTGTTCCGAATAGTAGATGGATGTAATTGCGATAATTCGAATCCATCCAGACGAACAGAACCTTCAACTGGCTTATAAAGACCAAGAATTAACTTTTCCAATGTGGTTTTACCGGCACCTATGCGCCCGATAATTGCTATCTTTTCTCCCGGCTGGATCCTTAATGAAACATGCTTCAAAGCCGCTTGCTCCACTTCTGGATAACTGAATGAAACATCATCCAGTTCGATACGGCCTTCTAGCCGATCATAATCAAGATAATGGCGGCCATCTTCTCTCTCCGATGGGCTTTGCATGATCGTTTCTAGCAAAAGTAATGCAGCTTTAGCCTGATTGTAACGCGTTGATAAGACAGACAACTGGATCAATGGACCAATAGCTCGCCCTGACAGCATAACGGCGGCAATCATTCCCCCCATGGATAAATTACCTTCTGATATCTGATAAACGCCAACAACAATGAGCACTACCGTTGTCATTTGCTGAACATAATTGGCTAGTCCAGAAACCATATTGGTGATTTTACGCGTTTCAATACCCGCATTAGCCATATGGCTGACAGCCTGTTCCCAACGATGTTGAAACTGCCCTTCGGCATTATGTATTTTTACTGACTCTAAACCGGCGATAGCTTCTATCACCGTGGCATATTTTTGTGAGGATAACCGACTGCTTTCTTCAATACTCTGACGTAAAGGAGCCTGGATATAGAGGCTATACCCAATCATGATTAGTATGGCAATCAATGGCACAACGGCTAATACGCCAGCAAAGATCCAAATAACCAGCAAAAACAGAAAGGCAAAAGGTAAATCGACTAACGCAGACACAGTTGCAGAAGTAAAAAACTCCCTTATTGATTCAAACTCCTGCAAATGCCGGGCAAAAGCACCGGTAGAATTTGGTCTCGACTCCATTCTGATACCCAGAACCTTTGAAAAAATTCGGGCAGACAATAATAAATCGGATTTTTTCCCTGCAATATCAATGAAATAACTTCTAAGTTGTCGAATGATAATATCAAACGCAAAGATCAATGAAACACCAATTGCTAAGACCCAAAGAGAATCAAAGGCCAAATTAGGTACAATTTTGTCATAAACGTTCATTGTAAAAATTGGGCTGGCAATAGCAAAAACATTGATCAATATGGATGCAATTAAGACATCCTTATAAATAGGTAGTGATTCGAGCAAGGTGCTCCAGAACCAGTGACCTTCCCGTGGTTTTAATACTTCAGGAGCCCGGGCATCAAACTGTAAACGGCGTTTAACATAAAAACCATTGCCAGAGAATTCATCTGCCAAAACAGCTAACGAGACAGTTTGTTGGCCGAGACTGCCAATAGGAAAAAAGAGCACCGCCTGTGATGTCTGCTTATTAATTGATAATAACACCGCAGAACGACCATCTTTCATGAGAAGAATAGCTGGTAGAAGTAGAGTTGGGATCGCCTCTAACGGAGAAGAAAAAAAGTCGACAACAAAGCCAGCTCTATGTGCTGAGCGAGGAAACAACTCAGGAGTAAGAACACCGTTTTCCAATGGAAGGCCTGATGTTAACGCTTCCTTGGTATTGGCCATACCATAGTGTTGAGACATAAACAGCAAACACTCTAATAATGCATCTTGTTGTTCGTTTGCTACTGTCATGATTGTCCTTGATTCACTTAAATAATTTGTCGCCAAAGCATCAAATGCTACTCAACAAAATTTCACCCTATAAGCTTACCTTTACATAAAGATAATACAACTCATCATTAACTTACTGATTAATAATAATTCTAAAAATAAAAAAGCGCCTGCATGCAGGCGCTTTTATTCTTTATCTATTTTCTGAAATTACAGAACGTCGATAGCGTTCAGTTCTTTGAATGCTTGTTCCAGACGAGCAATCATAGTTTCCTGAGCTTTACGCAGCCATACACGTGGGTCGTAGTATTTCTTGTTTGGAGAATCTACGCCTTCTGGGTTACCCAGCTGGCCTTGCAGATAAGCTTCTTTATCTTTGTAATATTTCAGGATACCTTCCCAAGTTGCCCACTGGGTATCGGTATCGATGTTCATTTTAACTACACCGTAGCTTACAGACTCTTTGATTTCAGCATCAGTAGAACCTGAACCACCGTGGAATACGAAATTCAGAGTTTTTGCTGGTACGCCGAATTTTTCAGAAACATATTTCTGAGAAGCATCCAGAATGCTTGGAGTCAGTTTAACGTTACCTGGTTTGTAAACACCGTGTACGTTACCGAATGAAGCAGCGATGGTGAAACGTGGGCTGATTTTGCTCAGACGCTCGTAAGCATAAGCAACATCTTCTGGCTGAGTGTAAAGAGCTGACTGATCCATGTGGCTGTTATCAACGCCGTCTTCTTCACCACCAGTGCAACCCAGTTCCAGCTCCAGGGTCATGCCCATTTTTGCCATGCGTTCCAGGTATTTGCAGCAGATGTCTACGTTCTCTTCCAGAGATTCTTCAGACAGATCCAGCATGTGAGAAGAGAACAGTGGTTTGCCAGTTTCAGCGAAATGTTTTTCACCCGCGTCTAACAGACCATCGATCCATGGCAGCAGTTTTTTAGCTGCATGGTCAGTGTGCAGAATTACTGGAATACCGTAGGCTTCAGCAACTGCGTGAACGTGTTTAGCACCAGAGATAGCACCGATGATAGCGGCTTTCTGACCTTCCAGTTTCAGACCTTTACCAGCGATGAATGCAGCACCGCCGTTAGAGAACTGAACGATTACTGGCGCTTTAGCTTTAGCTGCAGCTTCCAGAACAGCGTTAACAGAATCAGTACCAACACAGTTAACAGCAGGCAGTGCGAAGTTGTTTTCTTTTGCTACTTCAAACACTTTCTGTACGTCGTCACCGGTAATAACGCCTGGTTTCACGAAATCAAAGATCTTAGACATTTCAAAGGTCCTATCAGGTGTTTAGCTTCGAACTGCGGAGCTAAACGAGTTGCTACAAAAAATTAGTCACTGCCTATTGGCAGAAGAACGGGAGACTAAAAGCCTCCCGTCATTATCATTACGCTTTAGCGCGTTCTTCCAGAATCGCAACTGCTGGCAGTTTTTTGCCTTCTACGAATTCCAGGAATGCACCACCACCGGTAGAGATGTAAGACACTTTGTCAGCGATACCGAACTTATCGATAGCAGCCAGAGTGTCACCACCGCCAGCGATAGAGAATGCTGGTGATTCAGCAATCGCTTTAGCAATGATTTCAGTGCCTTTAGCGAATTGGTCGAATTCGAATACGCCAACAGGACCGTTCCACAGAATGGTTTTAGCGTTCATGATGATGTCAGCCAGTGCTTTCGCAGAATCAGGGCCGATATCGAAAATCATGTCGTCGTCAGCAACGTCAGCTACAGCTTTGATAGTAGCAGGAGTTGATTCGGAGAATTCTTTACCAACCACAACGTCAGTAGTTGCAGGAATAGTAGTTTCAGCAGCCAGTTTCTTAGCTGTGTCGATCAGGTCGTGTTCGCACAGAGATTTACCAACATTGTGGCCAGCAGCCGCGATGAAGGTGTTAGCGATACCACCACCAACTACCAGCTGGTCAGCGATTTTAGACAGAGATTCCAGAACAGTCAGTTTGGTAGAAACTTTAGAACCACCAACGATAGCGACCATTGGACGAGCTGGTTTGTCCATCGCTTTACCCAGCGCTTCCAGTTCACCAGCCAGCAGTGGGCCAGCACAAGCAACAGGTGCAAACTGAGCAACACCGTAGGTAGAACCTTCAGCACGGTGTGCAGTACCGAAAGCGTCCATTACGAATACGTCGCACAGTGCAGCGTATTTCTTAGCCAGCTCTTCAGTATTTTTCTTTTCGCCTTTGTTGAAACGGCAGTTTTCCAGAACAACCAGTTCACCAGCTGCAACTTCAACACCGTCCAGGTAATCTTTAGCCAGACGTACTGGGCAGGACAGTTTGTCTTTCAGGTAGTTCACTACTGGCAGCAGAGAGAACTCTTCGTTGTACTCGCCTTCAGTCGGACGACCCAGGTGAGAAGTGATCATCAGTTTGGCGCCTTTTTCCAGAGCCAGTTTGATGGTTGGCAGAGTGGCAACGATACGTGCGTCAGAAGTTACTTTACCATCTTTCACTGGTACGTTCAGGTCAGCACGAACCAGTACGCGCTTGCCAGCCAGATCCAGATCAGTCATTTTGATAACAGACATGTTAGTCCCCTATATTTTTAGACATATAACGAAGTCAGTGCCGTTGGCCTTATTAATCTTCCTGAATAAGACTCAACTTATGAAGTTTAGTGCGTCAGCTGGATTATAGAGGGGAGACTTCAGTTGTGTGTGTTGTTTTTTTCCTGATCTAAATCAGGGAGACTGAAGTCATACCCACAACAGCGATGTTGTGACCTACTAATCATTCAAACGCAACGAGTTTACTGTGCTTATGCCGCAAACGCGATACTTGACACAGATTTTCTGTGAAAAAAACGGGAGCCGAAGCTCCCGTTTAACATTGCATTTACGCTTGGAACAAACTTTCAACAGTTTGAACTACATTTTCTACAGTAAAACCAAACTCTTTAAACAGTAATTCGGCTGGTGCTGATTCCCCGAAGGTATGCATACCGATAATTTTACCGTTCAGGCCGGTATACTTGTACCAATAATCAGCAATACCCGCTTCTACCGCAACGCGCTTGATTACAGCAGATGGCAATACAGATTCTTTATATTCCACTGACTGCGCATCAAATGCATCGGTACATGGCATTGAGACAACACGGATCTTACGACCTTTAGCGGTAAGTTCATCCGCCGCCAGCATCGCCAGTTCAACTTCAGAACCCGTCGCAATCAGGATCGCATCAGGCGTTCCTTCGCTATCACGCAGAACATAACCACCTTTGGACACATCAGCCAGCTGAGCAGGCGTACGTTCCATTTGCGTCAAGTTTTGACGGGAGAAAATCAATGCGCTCGGACCATCTTTACGTTCTACCGCATATTTCCAGGCAATGGCAGATTCAACCTGATCACATGGGCGCCATGTGCTCATATTTGGTGTCAAACGCAGCGAGGCAATTTGTTCAACAGGCTGATGTGTTGGACCATCTTCCCCCAGACCGATTGAGTCATGGGTATAAACAAAGATAGAACGTTGCTTCATCAACGCAGCCATACGCACTGCATTACGCGCATATTCCATGAACATCAGGAAAGTTGCGCCATAAGGAATGAAACCACCGTGTAATGCCACACCATTCATCATGGCAGACATCGCGAACTCACGCACACCATAGTGAACATAGTTACCAGAGGCATCATCGGCTGTCAGTGATTCAGAACCAGACCACATAGTCAGGTTAGAAGGAGCCAAGTCTGCTGAACCACCCAGGAATTCAGGTAACAGCTTACCAAATGCTTCAATGGCATTCTGACTTGCTTTACGTGATGCAATTTTCGCAGGGTTTGCTTGCAGTTGTTCAACAAAAGCCTGTGAAGCTTCGGCCCAGTTAGCTGGCAGTTCACCATTAACACGGCGAATATATTCTGCAGCCAAGTGCGGGTGAGCTTTAGAATAGGCTGCAAATTTTTCATTCCACTCAGCTTCTTTAGCTGCGCCTGCTTCTTTTGCATTCCATTCAGCAGCGATATCAGCCGGAATGACGAAAGGTTCATATTTCCAATCCAGGAATTCACGTGCCGCAGCAATTTCTGCTGCACCTAATGGTGAACCGTGGCAGTCGTGAGAACCTGCTTTATTTGGCGAACCAAAGCCAATTACTGTTTTGCAACAGATCAGGGTTGGTTTAGATGTTTCTGCTTTGGCTGCTTCAATCGCTGCTTTCACCGCATCGGCGTCATGACCATCAACAGCACGGATCACATGCCAGCCATACGCTTCGAAACGAGCAGGAGTATCATCTGTAAACCAGCCTTCCACATGACCATCGATAGAGATACCGTTGTCATCCCAGAATGCAATCAGTTTACCCAGCTTCAAAGTACCCGCCAGCGAACATGCTTCGTGGGAAATACCTTCCATCATGCAACCATCGCCCATGAAGACATAGGTGTAGTGATCGACGATATCAAACTCTGGGCGGTTAAATTGAGCTGCCAGCACTTTCTCAGCCAGAGCCATACCAACACCGTTGGTGATCCCCTGACCTAATGGGCCGGTTGTGGTTTCTACACCAGGTGCATAACCATATTCAGGATGACCCGGTGTACGGGAATGCAACTGACGGAAATTTTTCAGATCATCGATCGACAGATCATAGCCGCTCAGATGCAGCAGGGAGTACAACAGCATCGAGCCATGACCATTGGAAAGAACAAAGCGGTCGCGCTCGCTCCATTTTGGGTTAGCGGGGTTGTGGTTCAAAAAGTCACGCCACAGCACTTCGGCAATATCAGCCATCCCCATAGGGGCGCCCGGGTGTCCGGAATTGGCTTTCTGAACTGCATCCATGCTCAATGCCCGGATGGCATTGGCTAACTCTTTACGAGAGGGCATTTGTCACTCCTGCTTCAATTGGGTCTATACATTTAAGTAAGGAGCGTATTGTCCCAAACTGATCGCGGGTTGCGCAAATGTTATCTCGGTTATTTTATCGTGACACTGTTCATAGCAATGATCTTTAGGTTAATTTTCCCCGTACATTGACGATATCGCTATTGACTGCGACAATAGTCACATAGATAGACGTCCAGATGTGGATACTGCTATTTGCAAGCTGGTTCTGAACCCGATTGCAATCGCCTTCAACTTTTACACTAGAGAATTAAAATGGCAAGACTGTTTACCTCCGAATCCGTTGCTGAAGGACATCCAGATAAAATCGCGGATCAGATCTCCGATGCGGTGCTGGATGCCATTCTGGAACAAGATCCTAAAGCGCGCGTCGCTTGCGAAACATTCGTTAAAACAGGGATGGTGCTGGTAGGTGGTGAAATCACCACTTCTGCCTGGGTTGATATCGAAGAACTGGTGCGTAAAACCGTTTGTGATATCGGTTATACCCATTCTGATATGGGGTTTGACGCCCACTCCTGTGCTGTACTGAATGCTATCGGTAAACAGTCTCCGGATATTAATCAAGGTGTTGACCGCGCTGATCCCAAAGAACAGGGTGCTGGCGACCAAGGCCTGATGTTTGGTTACGCATCCAATGAAACCGATGTGTTAATGCCTGCACCTATTACCTATGCGCACCGTCTGGTGAAGCGTCAGTCTGAAGTTCGTAAAAATGGCACGCTGCCATGGTTACGCCCGGATGCCAAAAGTCAGATCACCTTTATTTATGATAAACAAGGCAAGATCGAAGGTATTGATGCGGTTGTTCTGTCAACCCAACATGCGCCGGATATCAGCCAGTCAGATCTGATCGAGGCAGTACATGAAGTCATCATCAAGCCGGTGTTGCCTGCTGAATGGGTAAGTAAAAATACCAAATATTTCATCAATCCAACGGGTCGTTTCGTTATCGGTGGCCCAATGGGTGACTGTGGTCTGACCGGCCGCAAAATCATTGTAGATACCTATGGCGGCATGGCTCGTCATGGCGGTGGCGCATTTTCTGGTAAAGATCCATCAAAAGTTGACCGCTCTGCGGCTTATGCTGCCCGTTATGTTGCAAAAAACATTGTTGCTGCGGGTCTGGCTGAACGTTGTGAAATTCAGGTTTCTTATGCCATCGGTGTAGCCGAACCAACCTCAATCAGTGTTGAAACCTTCGGCACCGGTAAGGTTAGCGAAGAGTTACTGACGCAGTTGGTTCGTGATCAATTTGATCTGCGTCCATATGGTCTGATTGAAATGCTGGATTTGATCCAACCAATTTACAAAGCAACTGCCGCTTATGGTCATTTTGGCCGTGAAGAATTCCCTTGGGAAAAGACAGATAAAGCTGCGCTGTTGCGTGACCTCGCCGGTCTGAAATAATGATGTTTTAAAAGGGGCTTCGGCCCCTTTCTTTTATCTGTATAATTCTGCCTTAAGCCTTTTTTCGATCCGGCATATGCTAAGTATCTCCAACATCACCGGTCTGATTCAGATAGAAGTGGCGGCCAGCCATTATCTTGCCTTGGCTGCCCGTTACTTTAATCGCGAATTTGCCCACCCCAAAATCACCTTGGATCAACGCGGTAAATGCGCAGGCACAGCTCGTCTGCGCGACTGGCATATCCGGCTTAACCCTGTTCTGTTGCAAGACAATCCGCATGAATTTGAACAGGAAGTGATCCCGCATGAAATAGCACATCTAGTCGTCCACGCTATCTGGGGACGGGTAAAACCGCATGGAGTGGAATGGCAGAAGGTGATGTGGGAGGTATTTAACATCCCTCCCCGCACAACACATAAGATGGATGTAACCAAAGTGCAGGGTGCAGTGTACGCATACCAATGCGACTGCCAGCAACATCAGCTATCTGTGCGACGTCACCGCGCAGTGTTACGCGGTGACCGGCAGTATTGTTGTCGCCGTTGTGGTTCTACTCTGCAACCACTCGCTGACACAATACACTCATCCCCTCGCCGATAAGCTCGCCAGAGCTTGCCATTTGCTTTATTTGGTCAGCGTTATAACGTCGCGCGTCATACACTACAACAATGCTCTCATCACCTGGTTGCAAAAAATTCTGCTCACCAAATGGCGTATAACGGGTGGCACCGATACTGATAATGACACGCTGCGGATATTTAGCCTTTGCCAGTAACGCCGCAATGTCTTCTGCCGGACCTTCATCCTTCTGGTTATTCATCTTTTCAATGACCCAATCCAGCAAAGTCTCATGAAAATAACTGTACTCAATGGCCGGGCTATCCAGTCCGTAAGCGTGGCATACGTTGTTACGGCGCAGAAAACTGGCAATGTGGTAATGATCCAGTTCTCCACCAGCGGAGAATTTATCTAACGCAAGTCGTTGCAATGACATCCCTTTACTGGCCGCGCCCCAGTTTTTCTTTTCACTGATCTTTCGTGCACCCGGACGCCGAATAGAGCAATCATTGAATGCCGCAAATTCGCGGGGAACTAATGCTTTTACCTGATTGTTTTCATATTCGACGTCGCAGATCAGACAAACTTCCGGTTCGATCTGCAGATTATCAGCCCCTTTCGGGAATTGAATACGATCATGTGATACCGGATAGACACTTAAAAAACTGTCTGAGTGATGTGGAACATAAAACGGAAAGATAGCTTTAGGCTGAATAGTGTCTTTGACTTTTACATTTACAAAATCGCTGGCTTCACCAGCTTGTTCCAGATGTCCTGCAAAATTACCTGCAACGCCAAAACCAATCAGTTGGGTTAATTCCATCTGTTTCTGCTCCTTCACACCATGTATGTATGATTAACAAGATTACTATTAAGAATCACAGGCATGTTATCCTTACCCTCCATGATTGGCATCATAAAACATCACCGCCCGCCAAATTTCATAACCATCTCTCAGGAGTTATATTGCCAGATGCGTGTTCCACGAATTTACCAAAACTCGCCGTTGAGTATTGGTGCTACCATCTCTTTAGATGAAGATGCGGCGAATCATGTTGGCCGTGTATTACGCATGGTACCTGATCAAGAAATTTGTCTTTTTAATGGACAAGGTGGTCAGTATCAGGCCGTCATCATTGATAGTGGGAAAAAACACGTTACTGTCCGATTGACGGAATTTACAGATCATACGGTCGAATCACCGCTGGCTATCCATTTAGGACAAGTTATAAGCCGTGGCGATAAAATGGAATTTACGATCCAAAAATCGGTAGAACTTGGTGTAAACGTGATCACCCCATTATGGTCTTCCCGATGTGGCGTTAAATTACAAGGCGACCGACTAGATAAAAAGCTGGAACAATGGCAAAAAATCGCCATCAGTGCCTGTGAACAGTGTGGCCGCAATTCCGTACCAATCATTCGTCCGGTTATGTCATTGGAAAAATGGCTGGCGGAACCGACGGAAGAATTGAAATTGACGTTACACCCGCGAGCCAATTATTCAGTTGGTACCTTACCTGAACCAACCAATGGGATCCGCTTGGTCATTGGCCCTGAAGGGGGTCTATCTGACGAAGAAATTGCCTTGACGCAACAATTCGATTTTCAGGAAATGCTGCTTGGCCCTCGCATTTTACGAACTGAAACTGCGGCCCTGACGGCGATTACTGCTCTGCAATGCCGTTTCGGCGATCTGTGTTAGGAGAATAAATGAGCATTAAATTAGGTATCGTGATGGATCCTATTAACTCCATCAACATCAAGAAAGACACCAGTTTTGCCATGTTACTGGAAGCACAGCAACGAGGTTACGAACTCTATTATATGGAGATGAGTGATCTTTATCTCGAACAAGGTATCTCTTATGCGACCATGCGTCCGCTGGAAGTCCGTCAGGACTATTCCGGTTGGTATACCTTAGGGGAAGTGATTGATCAGCCGTTGCATGAGCTTGATGTGATCCTGATGCGTAAAGATCCGCCTTTTGATACCGAATTTATCTATGCTACTTATCTGCTTGAACGAGCGGAAGATCAAGGCACGCTGATCGTCAACAAACCGCAGAGTTTACGTGATGCCAACGAAAAATTGTTTACTGCCTGGTTTGCAGAGCATACCCCGACAACGCTCGTTACTCGTTCAGCTAGCAAATTACGCACATTCCACCAGCAACATCAGGATGTGATATTGAAACCATTGGATGGTATGGGTGGTGCTTCTATTTTCCGCATGAAACAAGACGACCCTAATGTCGGTGTGATCATAGAAACATTAACTGAGCACGGAACACGGTATTGCATGGCGCAAACTTTTTTGCCAGCAATCAGTGACGGCGATAAACGCGTACTGGTGATTGATGGCGAGCCAATCCCTTATTGCTTGGCAAGAATTCCTTCTCAGGGTGAAACCCGCGGTAATCTGGCTGCCGGTGGTCGTGGTGAGCCAAGAAAACTCACGGAAAATGACTGGAAAATTGCCCGTGCGGTGGGTCCAACACTGAAAGCAAAAGGTTTAATTTTCGTTGGTCTGGATATTATCGGTGATCGTTTGACTGAAATTAACGTCACCAGTCCAACCTGTGTCCGGGAAATTGAAGCCGAATTTGATATTAATATTTGTGGTTTGCTGATGGATGCCATCGAGCGTCGTCTGAGCAAAACCAGTTAAGGAACACTCTTTAATAATGATGCAGTCATTACAGAATTATTTTCTGGTTGCGATGCCAACGCTCAATGATGATTTCTTTGAGCGTTCGCTTATCTATGTATGTGAACATACTGAAAAAGGTGCAATGGGTCTTGTACTCAATGTCAACTTAGACCTTGATCTGTGTCAGTTGCTGACCCAGATGAGAATGGAAAATGCCTCCTTTTCCCTGTCAGGTAAACCGGTTTTGTCTGGTGGGCCGGTGAGCACCGACCGAGGCTTTGTTCTCCACACGCCAATGGATGGCTTTCATGCCTCCATGTCAATCAGCGATGAACTGATGATGACCACCTCATTGGATATTCTATCCACGCTGGGAACGTCTGCCGAACCCAAACAATACTTGGTTGCGCTCGGCTATGCCGGCTGGGAAGAAGGACAGTTAGAACAAGAATTATTGGATAATACTTGGCTGACTATCCCAGCTTCATCCGAAATCATCTTCAATACGCCAGTTGAAGATCGTTGGTTAGCCGCTAGTAAGTCATTAGGCATTGATATCTGGCAGATTGCTCCGGAGGCGGGACACGCATGAAAGAAGCCGGTCAGCGTTCATTAATGGGTTTTGATTTTGGAACCAAAAGTATTGGGGTCGCAACCGGTCAGGAAATCACAGGTTCCGCGTCACCACTTACTTCATTGAAGGCCAATGACGGGATCCCGGATTGGACTCAAATTGAGAAGATTCTCAAGGAATGGCAGCCCGACCTCCTCATTGTGGGTTTACCCCTGAATATGGACGGGACAGAACAGGAAATGACACAGCGTGCCCGAAAATTTGGGCAACGCTTGCATGGTCGTTTCGGATTTCAGGTGGAATACAAGGATGAACGTTTGACCACCACGGATGCCAAAGCCCGATTATTTGAACATGGCGGCTATCGAGCATTAGGAAAAAGCCGGGTGGATGCTGTTTCCGCCCAATTGATTTTAGAGAGCTGGATGGAATCACACTATCTCTGATAGGGATCATCTCTGAAAAAATAACTCCCGCTTACGGGAGTTATTTTCTTAATAGGCATGATCCATTTGATACAGGTTATAAAGTACCTTGGTATCTAACTCCAATTCGGTGGCATACATATTATCGACAGGGTAACTTTTCACTACCCGAGCCCCACGTAATAAGCCATCGACATTTGCATGCATACGATTGCTGGCCTGACGGTTATCTTTATATGTAGTGTCAGCCTGAATGGCATTCCCATAAACTTGTTCAGTCAATTCGCGATAAGCATCAAGCCGAGAGGCCCGGATAGCCTGCAAGATCTTTTCAGAACGTGTAGGGCCTGGCTGAACATCAATAATGCCATACCCTACAGAGCGTAATACCGGAAATTCATCCGGTGCTTCATGTGTATAGCGTGTAATCCGGTGAGTCGTGCAACTCGCCAAAAAGACAGAGCTCACTAATGCAATAATCCATATGAAACGAGACATAATTTGCCTCCTAATGTGTCATCGTTAGCGGTCGGCCATACTGGTCATACGGGAACTCGCCCCTGACAACCATGCCTTTGGTAACCAGTACAGTACGACCGGAATCGATACTTCCCTGCATCAGCTCATTCGGCACAAATCCCTGAGAGGTGGCTTCTACCAAACGGGTCCGCATATTGATGATGCGCATATTGAGCACCACGCCCAAGTCATTCCGAGACATCGTTCCCGTTAACACTCGTCCCGCCGGGATCCGTTTCGATAATTCAGTCCAATCACGACTCATCGAGAAATCACCTTCCGGTGTCACTTTAATGCTGCCCGTGATTTTATAGTCGAGTACGACCTCACCACGGCGGTGTAATTCATGCACAAAATCTTCTGATATTTGCTCCCCAAGCGAATTGGTACTCTCCAATGTGCTCAGGTTCACCATCGACGTTACCGCAATTGGCGATAACACTGTATTTCCCGGTATCTTGGTGGCGAACAATCGATCCGTCATATCTGACACCAAACGATTTAATGCCAACCCTTTTTCTCTTGTTGGCCCGTCATAGTTCATACCGGTTCGATCAGCACATGCTGATAACATCAGCATGGCGACAACCACTAATGGTCTGTATTTTTTCATTATTAGACCCAATCCTTCTCCTGGCATACTCCTTTATCGACAGTCCTTGAAATATCTTGAGGAGAGATGTCAATTTTCCGATGGTATAGATTGTGCATAATATTCTTCATTACTGAACTCACTGCCACATATTATGAAACGTTGGATTCTTTTACTCTTATGCATAATATCACTCCCCTTGCAGGCGGCTTGGTATAAAACGATTGGCAGTGCCGCAATCATTAATAACGATGAAGAGTATGCGCGTCAGCAAGCCATTCAAGATGCCTTGCGGCAGGCGATGTTAAAAGCCGGCGCATCCGTATCCAGCATCGAGAGTTTAAGTAATGGCGCACTGACTCGCGATGATTTCCAGATCCGAGCAAACAGTGAAGTCCGACAATATCAGCTGCTGGATGAAGAGATCCGGGATGAACGTATTTTTGTTCATGTCCGTTCTTATATTGTCGCTGATCGTTCTGGATGCAGTGGCGGGCTATATGCGAAGAATATATCCCTGATCCGCTTTAACTGGCAGCACAAAGACGATGCGCGCTATGGTCAGATTTATGATCTCAATAAAGCAATTACCCGTGCTTTATTTGAACGCCTCGGTCAGCAACGTCAGATTTTTGTCACTCATAACTGGCTGGACAATAATCTCGGTGTCGAGCCCGGTAAACTACACCAAGGTGATAGTGCTTTTGCACAACAGATCCGCAGTTTGGCAGAACAAACCAACAGCCAATATATGCTTTTTGGCAGCATTACCGATGCCTCCATTCAAAAACCAGAACAGGGTATTCTGGATAATGTTTTTCCGGGTACCTGGTTTAGAAACCCTCTCCGGCATTTCACGCTGCAGCTCTATCTTTATGATGGATTAACCGGACAGTTGCTTGAACAACCTTTTTATCAGACTCAAGCACACTGGACCTTTGATCGTGAAGCCGTCGTTGACCCAGCGAGCCAGGATTTCTGGCAATCATCATATGGTCTGGAAATAACCGCAACGCTGAATCGGATCAACGAGGAACTCAAAGGCCGTCTGCAATGTGAACGTCCTACGGCTCGAATTATCCGCGTTGATGGGCTTGATTATCATATCAACTTAGGGAAAACCAACGGACTTAAAGTGGGTGATCGTTTCCATATTCTGCATAAAGCTGATTTTACGGATACGGATGGGCAAGAACATCCGCTTCGGAACGCCGCGTCCGGTACGATGGAAGTTAGCAAAGTCTATGCAGAAAATGCAGTATTGCGCCCCTTATCACAATATGCACCAGGCAATATTCAGGTAAATGATTTGGCTGAATTGGAGTAGCAAACGACCCTGTGCAGTTTCTTGATCTGGCTCCATAAAAATCCACATTTTGCATGCAATTATTTGCGCAAAATAACCAGTTATGCTGATATCTTTACGAAAATTAACAAAACTGGTTTACATGGAGTAACAAATGGAATTTAAAAAATTAGCACTGGCCGTCGCTATCAGTTCTGCATTATTAACCGCCTGTGGCGGTGGTGGTGGAAGTAGCACCTCTTCCACACCAACAACATACTCAGTGTCTGGTACTGCAGCCAAAGGGATTATTCAACACGGGATCGTAACAGCAAAAGAATATGTTAATAAAAATTGGGCCACTGTTGGCAGCACAACGACCGATGATCAGGGTAATTACTCTTTAACATTGACCAATTACTCCGGCGGCCCGCTTAAAATTGAAATCACAGCTGGTACGAATACCACAATGAAATGCGATAACGTGGCAGGCTGTGGTAATAGTAGTACTTTCGGTACCCCCATTGCACTGACTAGTGATTTCACAATGGCAGCAATTCTACCTTCAGTTTCCACCCCAACTCTTACTAACGTGCCAGTAACGCCATATACCAACATGGCAGCTCACAAAGCAGAAACGGCCCTAGCCACAACAGCATCAGCCACTGAGCAAACGACAGCCGTTAACAATGCTCTTTCTCAGGTGACCTCACTGGTTGGTTTTAATGTGGCAACCACACCAGCGGTGGATATTACCGCAGATAATTTCTCTTCTACAGCTACCGCCGACGAACAACGAGCTGCAGCGATGAGTGCAGCGTTGATGAAGTTTACCAATGATTCAACGAATGTTGCTACTGTAGTTACACAGTTGGGTACAGCATTGGAAGATGGCAAAATGGATTCAACAGATGCCATATCGCCAACACAACTGCAACAGGCTTGGAGTGATACAATAGCAGATCCAGCCATGCAAACTCGCCTCTCCAGTGAAACGCAAGCCGCTATTACCAACCAAGCTTCTTATATAGAACAGAATACGACCGATGGTTCACTAACCCCATCAGTCAATGCAAACTACGGTGATACCGATGTCGCCAAAGCGAAAACTCTAATCACCGACACCCGTAGTTTGGTTTATGACATCGTTAATACTGATTTCAAAACCCCGCTCGATGCTTTAGGTACAAATGCCGATCAAGCTGTTCAGGTCTTTGATAAAGATTCTGCTGCAATGGCTAGTTTGTTGGGTTTAGCGGTAGACCAGATGTTTGCTCAATTAATTAATAATCAGCAAGTTCATCTCGGTGGTACATTCCCTGTTGAAATAAAATCTGGTTCAGACACTTTAGGTACCCTTACTCTGACTACCACGAATACTAGCGCTGGCTTAAGTGCTGTATTATCTGGTTCATTGAAAGGAACAGAAGCTAATGCACGAACCATCACGGTAAATAATCTGACTTTAAGCACAGATCTTTCTTTTGACGAAATCAACTATGCTAAAACAGATAAAACACAATATACCGTCAATATTAGTGGTGGTATTTCTGATGGTTTCACAAGTATGTCTGTCAATAACGGTCAAGCTCAGGCTACTTTTGCAACAGCTCTGACTAGTGCAACTGGCGATAATTTAGGCAATGCACTGACAGCTATTGAACTGAAAAATCTGGATCTGTCTTTACAGGCGAATGGGGCTACCTTTGCAGGGAATGCCAAATTTAAACTGGTTAAACCTGATGCGAGCAAAATGTCCAAAGCCCTGTATGACTCATTCCCGCTGACTTTAAGATCCGTGGCGCTGAGCGGTGACTTTACCACCAGTGATAGTCAGGATATTAAAGCCTCTGTGGGTCTGGATCTGACCAACTCAGAAACTTTTGATCTGATGGCATATCTGAACAGTGAAAATACAGTTTGGGTTCATAAATCGAATGTGATTGATGCAACTACTATTGCTCAATTAAAAGCACTCAAAGCAATCCCATCTACCACTCAAAATTGGAATATTAATTACGGTTATTCCCAATGGACATACGGTACATCTTATACCGCAGGCTATGGATATAGTGACTACGATGCTAATGGTTCATGGATTGATGGCAATAGCCAGTATAGTAATACGCTAGAGAGTTATAACACCTATGCAGCTGTCTATAACCCAGCGACTGTGTTAAATGACATTATTGCTACTGATTATGCGTCTATTTCAGGTTCAACCGTTACATCAGCTTATGTTGCTTTGGGAAATGGAACATATACCGATTTTAACAATCAGGTTGTTTCATACAGCAATAATGATTTATTCGGTGAAATTCAGCTTGGTGATTATAAAGAATCAGCTGATCAATTCCTGAAAGTCACCGCAAATGCGGCATTTGAACTGACCAATGTCACAGGTTTACCACATGCAAAAGTCTCTGCTGTGGTCAATCGAGATGCCTTTAAGGGTGGTTCAGCCAGCCTGTTGGTAAACTGGGATACCAAACAATACACCATCAATCTGGATAATGTTGATTTGGGTGCTCAAACCGGTAGCCTTACCGTCACTGCGCCTTCAGGAACCAGTTTGGTTCTGAAAGACGTAGCTGTCGCCGATCATTCTGCAACCGGAGCCCTCTATGTTGGCACCAAAAAAGTCGCAGATGTTGCAACACTGAATAATGGCGCAGTCAAAGTCAGCTACATTGACGGTACCTTTGAGACATTACAGTAATATCCATGATGAAATCTTTTTTGTATCGTTCAAACGCCCACATTGGTGGGCGTTTTTTTAGTGCCATTTTGTTTCTGGTTTCTGCCAATTGTTCGGCCACCGAATTGGCTGATATTCAGCCTTATCTTTACACCGATGCCTTTGCTCGCAGTGAGCCAATTTCTGTTATGGATACCTTACATGGCTGGAAAGGCGAGCATCAACGAGGTGAAAAACAATATATTTATAGTTGGTTTGAAACTGGAGCGAAACTGAATAACTGGGGGCTGGGGGTATTATACCGCCGCGACTATGCACTGAACTTTTCGGGTGATACTGCCGAACTTTACGGTGCGGTACGTAATAATGAAAATTTACCCATCGGTAGAACATATGACGTTAATTTAAAAGCACACGCGATCACGGCGAAAGGATTGCGTCTGAGCTGGGAAAACGAGTGGCAGCCCACTTTCAAAACCACCGTCGGGCTTTCCTTTCTGCAAGGTAGTTATCTTATCGAAGGCAATCTCAACGGTACAGCCACCGCCACTGGTGCAAAAGAGTACGAATATAACGCCAATGTAGATTATGCCTACAGCGATGATCTGCTTTTTGACCGAGTACTGACCGAGCAATTAACGGGATACGGTGGTGCACTGGATTTTGCTTTTGACTGGCACCCGACAGAGCAATGGCATAATCACACGGAAGTCAAAGACTTACTTGCCGCAATCTGGTGGAAAGATGCTCCCTACACACAGGCTGTTGCTTATAGTGATCGCCAGCATACCAGCTCTAGTGGTTATACCACTTGGGCACCACTGATCTCCGGTACAGAAAAAAATTACGGCACGTACCGTCAAACTCTGCCGCTTCGTTTTGATACACAGTGGATTTATCAAACTGGTCGTTGGCAATATGGTGCCGGGCTGCAATATCAATTTAAAGATTACGTTCCTCGTCTGGGGGCCGGACAGCAAATTGGACAATGGCAGGTTTTTGCCTGGTATCGCCCGATTGATCAATCCATCGAATTAACAACAAACTGGAATAAGCTAGAGTTGGGCTTCGGAATGGACAACATGCGGTGGGATGACGCGAAATTTATTCATATTCGCGTGGCCTATGCCTACTAATCTGTATTTTTCATGATCTATATGCCCAAGCATAACGTATCTGCCTGCATTGCATCGGTTACTCAGCCGATGCAATTTCTAAATGGGGTTAGTGTTGCAGCAGATGTTCTCTGTTACAATCCAGACCTCTCAAAATAGCCAATCTCTTTAGAAGGGAACTCTATGAGTCTTGCAGATAAAGTTCTTGCGGTAAACGATAACCTGCCCATCCGTACTGATAAGCCTGTTCATTCAGGTAAAGTTCGCAGCGTGTATTGGTTAACAGCCGAAGACAGCGCACGTTTAATTCGTGAAAAAGGGTATAACGTTCCTGCCGATACACCTTTGGCCATTATGGTTATTAGTGACCGCATCTCTGCTTTCGATTGCATATGGCACGGTGAAGATGGTTTGAACGGCGTACCCGGTAAAGGTGCTGCTCTGAATGCCATTTCTAGCCATTGGTTTAAACTATTTAAAGAAAAAGGATTAGCTGATAGCCATATTCTGGATGTGCCTCATCCATTTGTTTGGATCGTGCAAAAAGCCAGCCCAATCATGGTTGAAGCAATTGCTCGCCAGTACATCACTGGCTCTATGTGGCGCGCTTACAGCAAAGGCGAACGTGAATTCTGCGGGATCACGCTACCAGAAGGTTTACAAAAAGAGCAAAAACTGCCAGAAACGCTGATCACGCCGTCAACCAAAGGCATCATGCGTGGTTTGGAAGGCGTACCTGAAGCAGACGACGTCAACGTTTCACGTGCCGATTTGGAACGTCACTACAAAGCGTTTAATTTCAAAAGCATTGCTGACATCGATTTGTATGAAAAATTACTGAAAGAAGGTTTTAACGCTATCAGTGATGCACTGGCCGCATTGGATGAAGTCTTTGTCGATACCAAATTTGAATTTGGTTATGTCAAAGATGCAGCGGGCAATGACAAAATGATCTACATGGATGAAGTCGGTACGCCTGATAGTTCTCGTATCTGGGAAGGTTCTGCCTACCGTGAAGGTAAAATTATTGAGCAATCGAAAGAAGGTTTCCGTCAATGGTTACTCAATAACTTTCCTGATCCGGACATTCTGTTGAACAAAGATCGTATGCCGGAACGGGCTGCCTTGGCGCGTGATAATGCCCTGCCCGTCGAAGTCATGATGGATATTTCTCGCACTTATGTTGGCATCGCCGAGAAAATCATCGGTCACCCATTAGCACGCAGTGAAAATCCAAAACAAGAAATCATTGATATTTTACATAGCCAATATCAACTGATCGCCGAGTAATTTGCCAAAAACAAACAGCGAGCCTAACCTCGCTGTTTGTTTATCCTACCGATAATACGTGATATTTTTTTCATAAAACCGGAAGGCATCCCGGATGACTTCTTTTAACTCTGCTTCGTCCCATGGTTTAGTCAGAAAACGATATATCTCGCCCTGATTAATCGCTTCTGTCAGTGTGATGACACTGCTGTAACCACTCAAAACAATGCGCACCGTTTGGGGATGAGCAATCCGTATTTGTGACAAGAATTCAATGCCATTCATGCCTGACATTCGCTGATCACAAATAATGACGCCCACCTTATTTTCCGCTAACAATTTCTGCGCCGTTTCGTGATTAGAAGCAGTGAGGATATGATAATTTTCGCGGTGTAGTGAACGAATTAACGCAGACAAGACTTTCGCTTCATCGTCAACTAACAACAGCGTCCGAGAGCCTTCATCATTAACCGGAATTTGCAGTGGTTGAAATTTTTGCAAAAAGAGATCGACCATGTCAGATGACATTGGCTTACTCACTAAATATCCCTGAATAACATCGCATTGTAAAAAGCGCAGATATTGTGCTTGAGCCAGTTCTTCAACGCCTTCTGCGATAATTTGAAGACCTAAACTATGACCAAGTGCAATGACAGCTTGGACAATTGAGGCATCCCCGCTGTTTTCCAAAATCTTTCTTACAAATGAAATATCTATTTTCAGTTTATGTACAGCCAGTTGCTGGAGATAGGCTAAGGAAGAATATCCAGTACCAAAATCATCAATCGACAAGCTGACACCCAGATTTTTCAAACCACCGATCGTGGCTATTGCGCTGTCTAAATTAGACATCACAACACTTTCCGTAATTTCTATTTCTAAGTTTTCTGGCCGAATACCAGTTTCGTCTAAAATGGATTTTACTGTGTTTGTAAAATTATCACGGGTGAGTTGCACAGCTGATACATTGACAGCAACGACTATATTGCCCAGTGATGGCTGAGTCTGCGACCATGTTTTAAACTGCCGACATGCCGCTCGCAATACCCACTCGCCCAATGGCACAACCAAGCCACTTTCTTCCGCCAAAGGGATAAACTCTGCTGGCGATATAATGCCCCGGGTAGGATGTTGCCAGCGAACCAAAGCCTCGAAACCAATAATTTGGCCATTAATGACATCAATTTGTGGTTGATAATAAAGGCAGAGTTCATTTTCCTGAATTGCCCGCCTCAATTCGAGGCCTAAATCCAGTCGCGCTTTGGCAAGCGAGGTCATTTGTGGTGAGAAAAAACACAATATCCCTCTGCCTTGCGATTTTGCCTGATGTAATGCCGCATCAGCATGCAGCAGTAATGTTTCAGCATCAGAACCATCCTCAGGATATAACGCAATACCGATACTGGCCCCGCTATAGACCACATGGCCTTCTATATTGAAAGGTTCATTAAACGCATCCAGGATTTGTTGTGCGATTAAATCCGGACCGATAGAAAAATGGCTCGTTTCCAGAATGATATTGAATTTATCGCCACTAACTCGCGCGATAGAACCGACGCCGGGCAACATGTTCCTAAAACGATTAGCCACTGCAATAAGCA
Source organism: Tolumonas lignilytica (assembly GCF_000527035.1). Classification (NCBI taxonomy): domain Bacteria; kingdom Pseudomonadati; phylum Pseudomonadota; class Gammaproteobacteria; order Aeromonadales; family Aeromonadaceae; genus Tolumonas; species Tolumonas lignilytica. The sequence continues at coordinate 3,158,948 of NZ_AZUK01000001.1, read as the reverse complement.
ATTGATCCCCCATACGGGAACCAAGACTTTCATTTATCATCTTGAAATTATCAAGATCAATAAACAGCAACGCGAACTGGGAGTGACTGCGCTCGCCCTGCTGGATAGCCTGAGTTAAAAACTCATGAAACAGCGTTCTGTTCGCTAATTCTGTTAGCGGGTCTCGATGGATTAAAAAATCGAGCTTCTGTTCTGTATTCTTGATCTGACTGAGATCAGAAAACACAGCAACATGATGGGTGATGTCACCCGCCTCATTGCGCAGCACGCAGATATTGAATAACGCAGGGAAAACAGAACCATCTTTGCGGCGATTCCAGATCTCTCCCTGCCAGGTACCTGTTGTTTTTAGCTCATGCCATAACGAATGATAAAAATCACGTTCATGGCGCTCAGATTTCAACATCCAGGGTTTGCCACCTATCACCTCTTGCGTTTCAAATCCGGTGATGCGATTAAACGCATTATTGACGCTCAGAATATTATTCTGTGCATCCGTGATGATGACGGCCTCTGTCGTATTTTCCAATATGGCTGCCGCGAGACTTAATTTTTCTTCCGCTTGTTTTCTGGTAGAAATATCGCGGAGTGTTCCCCGGAATCCAGTTTGAAGACCGGATGAATCAATAACAGGAATACAGACATGCTCTATCCAGCGCACAGCACCTTCTTTGTGTCTGATCCGCAGCGTGACTGAAGATACCGAATGATCTTTGTTATTGTTGTATGGTCCATGTTCAAACCAAAGAGGAAGATCTTCCGGTACGATGATTTTTTCCATCAATCGGGCATCAGCAAAAAAATCTGCCGGGCTATAGCCTGCAATAGGGGTCGAGGCAGGTGATACATAGAGATAACTTCCATCATGAGCCAGCCAATATTCCCAATTAGGTGAATAATCGGCCAGGATGCGATATTTCTGCTCACTTTTTGCTAATAAAGCCGTACGCTCATCGACAACATGCTCAAGAAAACGCCTCAGACGACTCAATTCCAGATGAATTCGTACCCGTACGCGCACTTCATCGATATCAAAAGGTTTCGTGACATAATCTGCAGCACCGACATCAAACCCCCTCACTTTATCTTCGGTAGAATCAACGATCGTAATAAAGATGACCGGAATATAATTCCCTGCTGGAGAGGCTTTGATTTGACGGCAGACATCGTAACCATCCATATCCGGCATTTTGATATCTAGCAGAACCAAATCTGGTGGGTTACTTTGAGAGAGCTCAATGGCTCGACGACCATTATTGGCAACCATGATCCGGTAATCATTTTTCAAGACTTCAATCAGCGAATGAATATTTTCCGGGACATCATCAACGATCAGAAGAGTCGGTTGTTCCCCTGGTAATGTGTGTCCTGTTGCATCCAAAAGAGAAGGATTTTTGCGATAACCACTCAGTGCTAACTGTGTTTGAACCCGCAGACGCAGTAGCTCTGCATTCACTGGTTTGGTGATATAATCAGCAACACCCATTTTGAGCCCGATTCTTTCATCAGTTTCGTCTGATAATGCCGTAACAAAAATAACCGGAATGTTCGTGGTTGAGGAATCGGCCTTCAGCCGGGAAAGGACGGAATAGCCATCCATGCCAGGCATTTTGATATCCAGCAGAATTAAATCGGGTTGCGGTTTGCACTGTGCTATTTCAAGTGCCTTTTCACCATTCGTAGCCGCCACAATGGCATAATCATCGCGAAGAATATTCATCAGCGCGTGCAAATTCTCGTGGACATCGTCCACAATCAATATTTTGAAACGGCTCTTTGAGGGTTCAGTCATGTCACTCACCGTTCTCTGCTTTGCCATTTATTTTGTAAATGACTCAATAGGCTCAATGCCTCATCCAGCGCAAAACTGTCCGTTTTTTCTTCAATATCACGCAAAGCTGACTCCATATCAGGACTGGATAAATTTCCTTTAAGCTCTGTAAACAATGATTCAGCAGCCCCTAAATCAAATTTTAGTGCATTCGCTAACTGACTAAATTTCTCTTTAATCTCGTCATCATTTAATCGTGAGGTGCTTAATGTCAAAGAGGAAATATCAATGAGACTATCAATATCCTTGATCACTTGATGCAAGTGATGTCGCATATTTTCCCATTGTGACGAACTCGGCGAATGCCCAGCTTTCAATTGTTTATCAATAACACAAACTGATTCAAAAAGGTTGGTTGCCGCGATATTCCCCGTTACACCTTTTAACGCATGACAATAAGCTTCAGCCTGTTGAATATCTTGTTCTGAAAGCTGCTGCAGTTGCTTATCTGCATTGCCGTAATGTTCTCTGAAACGACGTAACTGTTTCCGATAAGCGTCTTCTCTGCCACCGATACGGCGGATCCCCTGTTTAATATTCAAGGTCGTCAGGGCTAATAGTTCGTTGGAATATGCCGGGACAATGTTAGCGGAATGATGAGCCGGCTCTCCTCCATCCGATGGGGTTGAGGGCATCCATCTCGCCAGTACAGACATCAACCGACTGGGCTCAACCGGCTTAGTGATATGATCATTCATACCGACGGCATGGATTCTCTCGGCATCCTGAACCATTGCCAACGCGGTCATGGCAATAATCGGTAATGTGGCAAATCGTGCTCCACCCGGAGTTGTAGCTAAGGCACGAATATGGCGCGTGGCATCGTAACCATCCATCACCGGCATTTGAATATCCATCAATACACAGTCATAGATTTTTTCTTGAACCATTTTAATAGCTTCTGCACCATTAACAGCGGCGTCAACAACAATGCCCTGACTGCGCAATAGTTCCACTGCGAATTCACGATTGATGTCATTGTCTTCAACCAGCAGGATCTGTTTACCGGTAAAATCATTATGTTCCGCAAATACGATGGCATCCTGATGTGTATCGTCTATTTCGCGCAGCACCCGCCCTCGGCCAAGCGCTGAAAGAATGGTATCGAGGAGTGACGACGGAGATACCGGCTTGATCAGAAAACCATCAACGCCCGCCTGTTCAGCCAACTGAATAACATCTTCATGTCCATAGGCGGTGACCATAATGATTTTGGGTTGATGTACCAAACCTTTCTCGGCATGAATTCGTCTGACAACCTCATCCCCATTCATTCCCGGCATTTTCCAATCCATTAAAACCACATCAAATGGTTTCAGATTGGCCGTTTCAAGGGCTAACAACGCGGTAGGACCATCGTTCGCTTCACTGACATCAATTCGGAAAAAATGCAGCAGCTCCGTTAATATTTCGCGAGACAAGGCATTATCGTCCACGACTAATACACGAATATCTTGCAGCAGTGGCCCCACCTGTTCCAGCAACTCACTACGACGGGTCCGAAGTTTTTGCCCGATGTTGAAGGTAAGCGTACAGCAAATTGTTGTGCCTTTGCCTAATTGCGTTTTCTCAATCCAGATCCGGCCATTCATCATATCAACCAGATTTTTACAAATAGCCAGCCCCAGCCCTGTGCCACCGTAATGACGGGTGGTCGATTGGTCGGCTTGCGTGAATTTTTGGAATAGTTTGTCCTGTTGTTCCTGAGTCATACCAATGCCACTGTCTCTAACACTGATCTGCATATTTAATTCAGACTCAGTGATACCAAGACAATAGAACGCAAGCTCGACCTCACCACGTTCTGTGAATTTCACGGCATTCCCGCATAAGTTCAGAAGAATTTGACCCAACCGCAGCGGGTCACCAATTAAAACCGGAGGAATATTGGCATCATGACGAATGAGAAATTCAATGCCTTTATTTTCGGCCTGATAACTGATCGCATCGGTCACTTGCTCAAGCACACTATCGAGACCAAATTCAATGTGTTCCAATTCCAGCTTACCGGCTTCGATTTTGGAAAAATCCAGAATATCGTTGATGATCCCCAGCAGCGAATGAGCTGCGCCCTGAGCCTTAACCAAGTAATTATGTAAACTGGGTGACATCTCTGTTTTAAGAGCAAGGAATAGCATCCCAAGGATCGCATTCATTGGGGTGCGAATCTCATGACTCATATTGGCAAGAAACTGACTTTTGGCGAGATTTGCCTGTTCTGCAACTTCTTTGGCTTGCCGTAATTCTACCGTTCTGTCTTTAACTAGCTGTTCGAGATTCAGATTTATATCATTGAGTTTTTGCATGGAATCGAAGAGCTGAACCTGCCCTTCATTCAGGGCATCCACCAGCCCGCCCAACTCATCGGTATAAGGATATTCAATCTGTTCGACACGCATGTCTTTGGCTTTAAATTGCCAACCCGCGATGGTTTTCGCCATTTGAGTGACACTATTGGATAATCGATATTGCACAGCCCATGAAAAAATAAACCACAGACAAGTTGCCTGAATAATGGAGTTCAGCAATATCACGGAAAGACTATATTTGATGCGATCCCAAAGTACCTGTTTGCTGGAGTACAGATCCAGATAACCAATCAGATGCCGATGACCATCAAGCGACAGATGATATAAAGGTTGTTCTTTTTGTTTATACGCCCGCGATAGAAAATCAGCCGATTCATTTTGTAATGGCGGGATCTCACCATCAGTCACCAGTGTTTTATTTTTTTCATTCCTGATCCTGACACCCGTAACAATCGCGTTTTGTCTCACACCCCGAGCAGCAGAAGATAACTGCAGCGGATCGAGTTCCCAGACTGCTTCAGTTACCACAGGTTCCACCGTGTGATTCAAGGAGATCAGATCATTACCGATATCGTGATCAACAATAAAATATTGAATCATCAACTGAACGCTGGCAACGCTAATCGTTAACAACACATACCAGGGAAGCATGGTGTATAGAAGGCGGCGAGATAGTGTTTGTGTTGAACGCATCGCATCTCCTGATTCAAATATTTTATAACACTATCAATAAGTAACACCTTTATCCTGTTTTGGCCACCACCAACTGGTGTCTGGCGATGAGTTACCCGCCGGTAATATCGGATTATTTAACTTAATGATTTCCCGTTTTTCTTTTTTTATCTTTGCAATTTCTGACGCATGGTAACTTTCAAACAATTTTTGGAATGAGCCATCCTGCAGAGATAACTTTAACCCTCGTTCTATTCTTTGCGCCAACGCGGTGTTGTTTTTGTTAACCCAAAAATAGACCGGATAAGGAAAAAACAGTGCTTTTGTTTTTTCAACAGCCAGTTGCGGATAATTCTGCTTTCGCTGATCCAACTCCATTTGTGCTTCGTTGAGCCCGCGTGGAAATGCGTCAAATCGGCCCGCCGCTAACATCACAAATAAGTTTTCATAATCAGAAGACGTAACGACGGAAAAACCATTTGCACGCATAATCGGCAAATCAGCCCACTGACTGTTAAGACCAAACATTAAATTTTTGCGTAGAGATTGTGCATCCATCTGTGCAATGTGAGCCTGTTCTGAGGCACGAATGACCAATAACCGGAACCCCACAATGCCGCGTAAGATATCAATCTTTATTGGAAGAACCTGCTTTTCACGTTCGGCGTTTGTGCCTAATGCGATTACATCAATCGCACCCGATTGCAGTAAGGAGATGCCTCTGTTTTGAGTGATATCTTCCGTATATGGTTCTAAATGAAATGAATTTGGTTTCTGTTCGGTATGTTTCAGCACCAGTTCCAGCAGTTTCCAGCGGTAATCGTATATTGGACCGGAGGGAAAATAATGAAGAGTTTGCTCGGTGGCAAAGGTCTGCCCGATGTTCAAAAAAGCCATAAAAAAAATAAATACCTGAAGAATGATCCGAATAGTTTTTGGCTTATTTTGCTTATCCCGCATAACACGCTCCCCTTGTCTACCTTTGCTTAACTTAACAACAGTACATTCATGGTATCTAAATCTGGATTCAACAATCTCTGCAACCTGAACGTGACAAGCTATATTCCTAGTATAGCTTTAGCTTATCGAGATCATTGAAATTTATAAATTTTCTTGTACCATCAGCACCAAGTCCCCGTAGCTCATCAGGATAGAGCGGCTCCCTCCTAAGGAGCAGGCGGTGCGTTCGAGTCGCGCCGGGGACGCCATTATCTTCTCTATTTCTGCTTTTCCTTACGCATGAACAGTAGTAAAACAAACCACACAACCAAAGATAATGCACTGATGACAGTCCCTATTTTCTCCTCTAACAGTGTTTGCAACGTCAACGTGATTTCATGCTGACCCGAAGGGATCATAAATTGGATCACCCCCTGATTGGTATAGGTCACTGGTACGGCCTCAGAGACTGAATTAATTTTTTCGACCCAACCGGGATAATAGAATTGATGTAACACCGCCACACTGTTTTTCGTAGCATTCGTTTTTAGAATGATTAATCGTGGTGACCATTTCTTAATCTCCCATTGCGTGTTGCTATCACTTGTAACTTTGGGAATGGAGGCCGCAAATGCCTTTATATGATCAGAATAAAATTGTTCCTCAGGCACCCAATAGGGTCTGTATTCCTGAGGGCTTCGACTGATAAGAAAATAAGAGATTACATCTTTTTCATTCATCCGCTTATTGACCATTGAATTATAGCCATATACAAATTCGCTGATGAGTAGCACGCCCAACAACAACGATAAAAAAACAAGCAATTTATGTGTATTTATCTTTAATGGTATTTCATGTTTATTTGAAAAAGCCAAAGCAAACAAAGTGACAGATGCAAAGGAAAGTATGGTATTAAAACGCCATGGAAATTGTATTTTCTGCACAACTGGAAAAATCTCCCAGACGAAACGACTTAGTGGCAATGTCATAAATAAAGATAACCATGATATTACCATCCAGAAATTAATGGATTTGTGGAACATCACATCAGTTTTCGTTCTACCGAAGAACCACACAATAAAAACCACCAGACTTAGAAACAGTGTAATGAAGGAAAGATAATTCCAGAATGACCGGCTATGCCCATAAATGGGGCCGGTTAATAAAAAATTATTCGTATAGTGAAACATGCCTGAAAACATGCTTTTCATAGACACATATTCCTGCGTAGTCATTGCCGGCACCCAATATACAGCAGCTAAACCAATCGCAAGAACGGTAGCAATCATATGACTTGCTACTGTTTTTCTTCTATTCTCTTTTTCATTTACAAATAGAAAATGGCTTATAAATACCGGCATAAATATTATCAATGTCGGTAAATGCGTCATCATTAACAATGATAATGCTATCGCTAACCAAATAAGATTAGCTTCCCCTTCTTCACTGGTTTTATAACTAAACATAAAAATCAGCGGCATCCATACAAATGCCCATAGTTCAGCGAAAGCGAAACGAATATAAAAATCAACAATGAAATGATATGGTAGCATCATATAGAGCATTGAAAAGCTCAAAGCCATATTATCTGTCGCTAATTTTCTTAACCACAAATAAGATGTTATTCCAGATGCAGTTAATGCTAACGTTGCTGAAATAACTAGAGGCAAACAACCGCTTATATCACCAAGAATTAAAAATATGATCAGGCTCGTGATATAATATGGAATTGGTGCATAAAAGAAAAAGGTCGGACTGCCCAATCCCACATTCATATTCAGCATCCAACGTGGGTATATTTCGCCCTGCCAGAATTGTTCACTAAAATGCTGACTAAATATGATATGAAATAAAAAATCATGCCCTGTTAGAAAACTATTCATTAATGCTGGAGTGGCCAACAATATACCCACACCAATGATTAAAAAGAAATGGACCTGAACACGGGTTATTTTACTATTCATCGACATGGCAACGCTCCCTTGCTGACAGATCGTGTTCCATCATCTTTGCCACAAAAGCTACAGGGTCAAAGAATATACCCTTATATTTTGTGTGTATTATTTAGTTTAGTCGTTTTCACGCAGGTCTTTGCGCTTATTTCTTCCTCTATATGTCAAATCATCACGATTGCAATATGATGAATTTATTAAGTATTTTTTGATTTAATCTTAAAAAAGGCCACAGATATAGATTTAATCTATATCTGTGTGATAAAAAAGCATTTCAGGAATGAAAATAGGTTGATTACGATGCAATAGATCCAGCCATAACAAGAGGAACCCTCATGGATACAAAAACAGTAGCTCAGACTATTTTTGAAGCGTTAGGTGGTAATGACAACATCATATCGATGGTCTATTGCGCGACACGCTTACGGTTTGTACTCAGTGATGATTCCATTGTAAATGAGCATGCTCTTGCTCAAATCAGTGAAGTCTCCGGTACCTTCCGTACCAGTGGCCAATATCAGATCATTTTAGGTATGGGAACAGTCAAGACCGTACATGATCAGTTATTGCCATTGCTCACCCCTGCAGAACCATCGGTTGGTACTGACTCATTAAATCCCGTCAAACGTGCCGTTAAGGCGTTATCGGATCTAGTCGGTAAAGAATGATATTTACCCGGGAATAGGTTATTCCCGGGCCTCTCGCAGGTCTGCTTAAAAAATCAAATGCCGTTTTTTTTCTAAACTCTGCTGGATCAGCATTAACACGTCCTTAATATGCGGATCGTCCTGACGTTCTCTGATCATGTAAATACCGACACTACCTTTTGTATATTCCTCAGTCAGAGTCAGACTAACCAGATTGAACTGCTTGAAATAAGACGCCATAGAACCCGGAAACGGTAAAAGTCCGTTCGTTGTTCGAGCCATATCAATGCAGGTCACAATCGAGTTGCTGCGATACAGAATTTTTTCCGTGAGATGTAGCTGCGTGCGTTCGAGTTTCTTGGGTTGAAAATCTTCTACAACATGGGCGTGACGCACTTCGTCTGGGGTAATTTCGATGGTTGGATAATCCAGTAAATCATCAAGACGACAAGGTTTCATCATTAATGGATGGTTTTCCCGAACGAAGACTTTATCGTGCGAGATAAATAAAGGGATGAAGAAGACTCCGGCTCGCTTATTCAACCCGGGAATTTCATGCCCAATAAAGAGGTCGATGTCACCACTGAGCAGCAGATCCATCAGTCTTAAATGATTACCAATGTCGATGTAAATATTCGCGGCTGAATGCACCTGACGATAAATATCAATCATATCGCTGAGAAACAGGAACCACCATGCATGCCCGGAGCCTATTCTTAACTCACGTTCATGGCGTTCTTTGAGCATTTCCATTTTGATCAGCGTGTTGTCATAGATGCGTTGCATGATCCGGGTTTGTTCTAATAACACCTCACCAAATTCAGTCAGTTTCACGCCATTTGAAGTACGGATAAAAAGCTGCACTTCCAGAGACTCTTCCAGCTTCTTCATGTTATGCGTCAATGTTGGCTGGCTCAAACATAGTTTTTTCGCTGCATGACTCACATTTTGTAAAGTCGCCACCTCAAGGAATTGCTGCAAAATTCTGTCCATGATCACTCTCTGACGCGAAGATATAGATTAATTCTATATCAAAGCGTAAATAAATCATTTCTTTTTGGTTCTCATCCTCTCTAACATCACTGCTGTTCAGGTATCAAACATTTGGTTGGCTATGCTTTAGGGACGATTTCCCAACCAAATACTCTATAACGATGACGAGAGGTTACTATGAAAAAACACACCCTGGGTCTGATTACCGCATTGGTTGCCGGAGCTCTGAATACCGCGCATGCTGATACGCTGAAAATGGAATGTGCAAACAGCAGTACCGGTAAAGCTTATTGTGATTACATCAAAGCCCGCTTTGAAAAAGAAACAAACAACAAATTGGAGTTTGTGCAATTACCTCCGGCATCAGATGAAAAATTAGGCTTATTCCAGCAAATCTTCGCCGCGAAAGACAGCAAAGCAGTCGATGTATTTCAGGCCGATACTGTGTGGTTGGGTGTGCTAGATAAACATTTGTTAGACCTGACAGACAAAGTAAAAGATCTGCAACCTCAGTTCTTCCAATCCGCCTGGAATAACGATGTCGTAAACGGCAAAGTGAAAGCTATCCCTGCCTTCCTGGATGCGGGTGCCATGTATTATCGCAAGGACCTGCTGGAAAAATATGGTGAACAGCCACCTAAAACCTGGGAAGAACTCACTCGCATCGCTGCAAAGATCCAGAAAGGTGAACGTGCAGCTGGCAAGAAAAACTTCTGGGGTTTTGTCTTCCAGGGTAAAGCCTATGAAGGTATGACCTGTGATGCTCTCGAATGGATCGCCTCTTATAACGGCGGCACATTTGTTGATAAAGACGGGAAAATCACGGTGAACAATCCGCAAGCAGCCAAAGCATTAAACATGGCAGCCAGCTGGATCGATACCATTTCGCCGAAAGGCGCACTGGGCTACATGGAAGAAGAGTCCCGTGCGGTATTCCAGAACGGCGATGCCGCATTCATGCGTAACTGGCCATATGCCTATGTTCTGGCGCAAGATCCGACCAGCCCGGTCAAAGGTAAGGTCGGGGTAATTCCTGTACCGAAAGGCGGTGAAAATGGTCAACACGCAGCCACTCTAGGCGGCTGGCAATGGGCTGTCAGTGCGTACACCCAGCACCCGGATGCAGCAATCCAGTTGATCCGTATTCTGACCGATGCCGAATCACAGAAAATGCAGTTCAAAACCTTAGGTGTTGCGCCGTCTCGTCTGGATGTTTATCAAGATCCTGAAGTAATGGCCTCAGCCCCATATCTGGCTGAATTTAAAGACGTGTTCGCCACCGCCGTTCCCCGCCCAGCCGTGGAAACAAAATCACAGTTTCCTAAAGTCTCGAAAGCTGTTTACAACGCTGCTTATGATGTCTTGAGTGGCCGCTCCACCGGTGAAAAAGCAGTAGCAGATCTGGAAAGCAAACTGAAACGCATCAAAGGTAGAGAGTGGAAGTAAGCATGAATGTATTGCCCCGGTCAGGGGCAATACTGTTGTTCAGCTTTTGTCCCACAAGGAGTAAACGTTGATGAATCACCATTCTGAATCATTGCCTTCCAAAGAGACAGCCTCGAAGGCAAATCAGCAAAGCGAAGCCCTTCCGCAGAAGAAAAAATGCAGTCTGCAACAACGCCGCAGCCGAGCTGCATGGATCTTGGTTGCACCGGCTCTTGTCCTGCTGGCTTCTGTTGCTGGTTGGCCATTATTACGCACCTTATTTTACAGTTTTACCGATGCCGCATTAGATACCCCCGATCTTTATAACATGGTGGGTTTCGATAACTATCTGGCCTGGGCCGATGGTGAAAGTATTGGGGTATTAGCCGACCCTTTGTGGTGGAAAGCAGTACTGAACACTCTCTGGTTTACGGGCGTTTCAGTCTCCTTTGAATTGTTCTTCGGCATGTTACTGGCACTGCTGATGAACCAGAAATTTCGCGGGCAAGGCGTGGTTCGTGCGGCCATTCTGGTGCCGTGGGCCATTCCAACTATCGTGACGGCCAAAATGTGGGGCTGGATGTTCCATGATCAATATGGCGTCATCAATGATCTGCTCACACGAATGGGCGTTATACATTCTCCGCTGGCATGGATTGCAGAACCGAACTTATCGATGTGGGCAGTGGTGATCGCAGACGTCTGGAAAACTGTTCCGTTCATGGCTCTGATGCTGTTAGCTGCGCTGCAAATGATCCCATCCGATCTTTATGAAGCAGCTCGCGTTGACGGTGCGACGGCATGGCAACGCTTCACCCGTATTACCATCCCCTTAATCATGCCAGCCATGATCGTGGCCTTAATCTTCCGCGTGATGGATGCCTTACGAGTGTTCGACCTGATTTATGTGCTCACCTCAAATAGTGAAGCCACCATCTCCATTTCCGGTTATGCCCGTGAACAACTGGTTTCGTATCAACAAATGGGTTCCGGTTCTGCCGCTTCGGTATTGGTATTCATGATGGTTGCCGGTATCGCCGCCTGCTTCCTGTATCTCGGTCGTTACAATGACGAAGGCAAGGAGAATAAATAATGAAGTTAACTCGCCGCCAACGCCATCTCGCTCACCAGACTTTGATTTATGCTGCTGCAGCGCTGGCCAGTGTGATTTGTGTGTTCCCATTTTACAACGCCATCCTGACCTCATTGCGTACCGGGCAGGAATTGTTCCTCACGAATTATCTGCCAACATCGTTCCACTGGGAGAATTATGTCAATGCACTGATGGTAAACGGCATCGCCCGCAGTCTGTTGAATTCGTTTCTCGTGGCAACAGTGACCGTTGGGATCTGCTTGCTGGTTTCGATTACCGCTGCATTTGCGCTGGCTCGCATCAAGTTCAAAGGACGTAAATACATTCTGTTCACTATTCTGTGTGTCTCCATGTTCCCACAGGTTGCCGTGTTATCCGGTATGTTTGAGCTGGTACGTTTCCTCGGTTTGTATGATTCGCTGGGCGCACTGATCCTCTCTTACACCACCTTTTCACTGCCATTTACCGTGTGGGTTCTGACCACTTTCATGAAGTCATTACCCGTTGAACTGGAAGAAGCCGCGATCGTTGATGGTGCCGGTCTGTGGATCATCATCAGCCGCATTTTCGCGCCCATCATGGGGCCATCGCTGGTCACTACAGGTCTGCTGGCCTTCATCGGTGCCTGGAATGAGTTCATGTTTGCCCTGACATTTATCATCTCGAACGAGCAACGCACCGTTCCGGTTGCGATCGGCATGTTACAGGGTGCCTCTCAGTTTGAATTACCTTGGGGCAACATCATGGCCGCCTCTGTCGTGGTGACCTTGCCAATCATCATCATGGTACTGATTTTCCAGAAACGTATTGTCAGCGGGCTGACCAGTGGTGCTGTCAAAGGTTAGTGCCGGAATTTCTACCTTTAATCAGGAGTGAACAGAATGAGTACAAAAATTGTCCTTATCGGTGCAGGCAGTGCGCAGTTTGGTTACGGCACGCTGGGCGACATCTTTCAAAGCACCACACTGGCCGGTAGTGAAATTGTATTACACGACATCAACCCCACTGCATTAGCGGCGACCGAACAGACCGCAAAGAAATTCATTGCAGAAAAAGACCTGCCCTTCTCGGTCAGCGCCACCACAGATCGTAAAACAGCGTTGAAAGGCGCTCAGTTCATCATGATTTCTATTGAAGTCGGAGATCGGTTCGCGCTGTGGGATATGGACTGGAAGCTGCCACAACAATATGGCATTCAGCAGGTTTATGGCGAGAATGGCGGCCCTGGCGGTCTGTTCCACTCCTTGCGTATCATTCCACCGATTCTGGCCATCTGTGAGGATATCGCCGCGATCTGCCCTGACGCTTGGATCTTCAACTACTCCAACCCGATGAGCCGGATTTGCACCACCGTCAACCGGAAATTCCCGCAATTAAACTTCGTCGGCATGTGCCATGAAATCGCGTCACTGGAGCGTTATCTGCCGGAAATTCTGAACACGCCGTTCAGTAATCTCGAATTGCGGGCGGGTGGTCTGAACCATTTCAGCGTACTGCTCAATGCTCGCTACCGTGACAGCGGTAAAGATGCGTATCCCGATGTGCGTGCGAAAGCACCGGCTTATTTTGAAAAGCTGCCGGGGTTCAGTGACATTCTGGCCTACACCCAAAAACACGGGAAGTTGATCGAAACCGAGGGCGCCACCGAACGTGATTCGCTGGGCGGGATCGACAGTGCTTACCCATGGGCGGATCGCACGCTGTTTAAGGAAATTCTCACCAAGTTCAACTATATGCCTATCACAGGCGACAGCCATTTTGGTGAATACATCAGTTGGGCCTATGACGTCAGTGATCACCGCGGGATCCTCGATTTCTATACGTTCTATCGCAATTATCTCGGCCATGTAGAACCTGTAATTGAGCTGAAACTGAAAGAACGTGTCGTGCCCATCATCGAAGGCATTCTGACTAATGCCGGTTATGAAGAAGCGGCCGTCAACATTCCAAACAAAGGTTTTATCAAGCAGTTACCTGAGTTTATCGCGGTTGAAGTGCCGGCCATCATCGACAGCAAAGGTGTCCACGGTATTGAGCTCGATGTACCCGCGGGTATTGCCGGTCTGCTATCCAATCAGGTGGCCGTACACGATCTGACGGCAGAAGCGGTGCTGAATCAGTCTCGCGAATTGGTGGTGCAGGCCTTGCTGGTGGATTCCGTGAATAACAAATGCCGCAGCATACCGGAGCTGGTGGATCTGATGATCGCGCGTCAGAGCCCTTATCTGGATTACCTGAAATAACTTTTATGATGAATGGCGTTCCCAATGGGAACGCCTACCGAACAGGATGTAAAGCCATGTCTCATTTAAGATTAGAGAAATTAAACAAACGTTATAGCGAACATGCTCAAGTCATCAAATCACTCGACCTGCAGGTAAACAGCGGCGAATTTATTGTGATTGTTGGCCCTTCAGGGTGTGGAAAATCCACGTTGCTGCGCATGATTGCAGGTCTGGAAGATATCTCTGCCGGCAGTATGTATATCGATGGCACTTATGTGAATGATGATACCCCTTCGGAACGCGGTATCGGCATGGTGTTCCAGTCATATGCCCTTTATCCGCATATGAGTGTTTATCAGAACATGGCTTTTGGCTTGGAACTGGCTGGTAAATCAAAAGAAGAAATTGACGAAAAAGTACAAAACAGTGCTCGCATTCTGCAGTTAGAACCTCTGCTGCAACGTCGCCCGAAAGATCTTTCTGGTGGTCAGCGGCAGCGTGTAGCCATTGGGCGCGCCATTGCCCGCGAACCGAAACTGTTCTTGTTTGACGAACCGTTGTCGAATCTGGATGCGGCCCTTCGCGTACAAATGCGAATGGAAATCGCCAATCTGCATAAACGTCTGGGCTCAACTATCATCTATGTAACCCACGATCAGGTGGAAGCGATGACGCTGGCTGACCGAATCGTAGTGCTGAACAAAGGCAACATCGAACAGGTCGGCACGCCACTGGAATTGTATGACCACCCTGCAAACGAATTTGTGGCGCAGTTTATCGGCTCCCCCAAAATGAATTTGATCCCCGCCAGTCTGGTTCAGGCTGGTGAAACAGAAAGTGTGGTGAAACTAGATAACGGCAAACAGCTGGTGCTGCCAATCAGCACGCCACGTTATGCCGAAGGCCAAAGCGTCAATTTAGGCATTCGCCCCGAACATATCTTGTGGGGCAACGTTCAGGAATCTCAATACCAGGCTCATGTCATGTTTGTCGAGCACATGGGGAACGAAACCTATCTCTATCTTGATAACGGGAATGCCAGTGAGCCTTGGGTCGTCCGCAATGCCGAACGTTCCATCATTTCTGCCGGACAAGTCGTCGGCGTGCAATTACCGGTAGAGCATTGCTACCTGTTTGATGGTGATGGCAAGGCATTCCAGCGCCTCCCTCAAAAGCAGAACAAACATTAATCAATTTCTCTGGCAGTCAAACGGCTGCCAGTTCCTAATTTGCATACAAATTAAATAGGCCATACATGATGGACAGTAACGTATTAGCTAAAAAATGGTGGCATAACGCGGTGGTGTATCAAATTTACCCACGCAGCTTCTGTGATGCCAATAATGATGGTATCGGTGATATCGCCGGCATCATCAGCAAACTCGATTATTTACAGCAACTGGGAATCAACATCATCTGGTTGTCCCCGGTTTATAAATCGCCCATGGACGATAACGGTTATGACATCTCAGATTATCAAGATATCGCCGCCGAATTCGGTACGCTGGCCGAGATGGAAAATCTAATCGCGGAAGCAAAACAACGCGATATCCAGATTGTGATGGATTTAGTGGTCAACCACACATCGGATGAACATCCTTGGTTTATCGAAGCCAGAAAATCCAAAGACAATCCCTATCGGGATTATTACATCTGGCGCGAGCCACAAGCCGATGGCTCTGCGCCGAACGATTTTCACTCCTACTTCGGCGGTAGCGGCTGGGAGTTTGATGCCGCGACCGGCGAATATTACTTCCACCAATTTTCTAAACGTCAGCCTGATCTGAATTGGGAAAACCCCAAAGTGCAGGCAGAAGTGCATAAGATGATGAACTGGTGGTTGGATAAAGGCATCGGTGGCTTCCGCATGGATGTTATCGACCTGATCGGTAAAGACATTGATCAAAAAGTCATGGCGAACGGTGCCAGACTGCATCCATTACTGCAGGAAATGAACAAGGCGACTTTTGGACATCGCGACGTACTCACCGTGGGTGAAGCCTGGAGTGCCACACCGGAAATTGCAAAATTATATTCCGACCCAAGCCGGAATGAACTTTCAATGGTCTTTCAGTTTGAACATATCACCATCGGCTGGCACCCACAGCACGGTAAATGGCAGCCACAACCCTTTGATCTGATCAAATTGAAAAAAGTATTCACGAAATGGCAAACCGAGCTGGCAGATAATGGCTGGAACTCCCTGTTTTGGGATAACCACGACTTACCACGCGCGGTGTCTAAATACGGTGATACCGGTGAATTCCGCGTTGAATCGGCCAAGATGCTTGCAACCGCCCTGCATTTTCTCAAAGGGACACCTTACATCTATCAGGGCGAAGAAATCGGCATGACCAATGTCAAATTCGACACGATTGATGATTATCAGGATATCGAATCACTGAACCTGTATTACGAGCGCACTGCCGCTGGGGTACCACATGAAAAAATGATGGAAGGGATCTACGCAAACGGCCGTGATAATGCCCGTACTCCGATGCAATGGAATAATGAGGTCAATGCCGGTTTCAGCGCTGCCCAACCTTGGCTGAAGGTCAATCCGAACTATACCGAGATCAATGTGCAAGCCGCATTGAATGAACCAGATTCGGTCTTTTTCCACTACCAAAAACTGATCAAGCTGCGCAAAGAGCAACCGATTATGACTTACGGTCAATACATCCCGTTACTCGACGACCATCCGGATATTTTTGCTTATTTACGTGTTCAAAATGAGCAGCGCATCATCGTGCTCAACAACTTTAGTGCGAAGAAAATAACCGTGTCATTACCCGCCGAGGTGCAATACATCAAGGGCCAATGCCTGATCAGTAACTATCAGCCACATCACGCACTGGCTGATGAAATCACCCTGCAACCCTATGAGTCTTTTGCTGTGGCCTATCAGCAATCAATGGCATGAACCCGGTGATGAAAGGATTAAGATTATGAGCCAACAAATTACCCAACACTGGTGGAAAGAAGCGGTCGCTTATCAGATCTATCCGCGCAGTTTTATGGATTCCAACGACGATGGCATCGGTGATCTGAACGGCATCACTAGCAAGCTCGATTATCTGAAAAACCTAGGTATTGATGTTATCTGGATTTGCCCGATGTACAAATCACCGAACGATGATAACGGTTATGACATCAGCGATTATCAGGACATCATGGATGAATTCGGCACCATGGCCGACTTCGATCGCCTGCTCAGTGAAGTACATAGCCGTGGCATGCGCCTGATCCTCGATTTAGTAGTCAATCACACCAGTGATGAACACCCCTGGTTTCTGGAGTCCCGTTCTTCCATAGATAATCCCAAACGTGACTGGTATATCTGGCGTGATGGTAAAGACGGTAAAGAGCCCAACAACTGGGAAAGCATCTTTAAAGGCTCAGCCTGGAAAAAAGATGAGCTCACCGGTCAATATTTCATGCACCTGTTCTCCAGTCGGCAACCGGATCTGAACTGGGATAATCTGGATGTCCGCAAAGCGGTGTATGACATGATGCACTGGTGGCTTAATAAAGGCATTGATGGTTTTCGTATTGATGCCATCAGCCATATGAAAAAGGAAGATGGCCTGGCAGACATGCCAAACCCTGCCGGTTTAGAATATGTCCCCTCTTTCGATAAACACCTCAATGCCACAGGTGTGCTCGATTATCTCGACGACATGTGTAAAAACACCTTCGCGCATTACGACATCATGACTGTCGGGGAAGCGAATGGGGTTTCAGCGACACAAGCTGACGATTGGGTGGCCGAGCGGCATAACCGCCTCAATATGATATTCCAGTTTGAACACGTCAAATTGTGGGAAGGCGATCCAACCAGCCCATTAAATGTCTGTTCACTAAAGGAAATATTTACTCGCTGGCAACATAATTTGCACGGTAAAGGCTGGAATGCGCTATATGTTGAAAACCACGACATTCCGCGGGTGATCTCCAAATGGGGTAATACCGATCGCTACTGGCGGGAAAGTGCCACCACGATTGCCGCGATGTATTTCCTGATGCAGGGTACCCCGTTTATTTATCAGGGTCAGGAGATCGGTATGACCAACACCAAATTCTCATCCATTGAGGACTTTGACGATGTCTGGTCAATAAACCGTTATCACAGCATGAAAAAAGAGGGGATGACCGATGAAATGATCCTCAACTGGTTGTCTCTGACCTCGCGAGACAACGCACGAACCCCTATGCAGTGGGATGCTACCCATAATGCCGGATTTAGCTCGGCAAAACCCTGGTTGAAGGTGAACCCGAACTATACCTTGATTAACGTACAACAGCAGGAAACGCAACCCGATTCCATCTTGAACTTTTACCGCCAGATGATCCGGCTGCGCAAAGCAGAATCCGTATTGGTCTATGGTAATTACGAACTGTTGATGGCTGACGACCCACAGATCTATGCCTATACCCGTTCGCTGGGTGATAAGAAAGCGATCATCATCTGTAATATGAGCGATCATGATGCGTTATTCCACCATGAGGAATTTCGCCTCTATCACGACCAGCTTTGGCTGAACAACTACTTCGTATCACCGCATAGCGCAATCAATCGCATACTATTACAGCCTTTTGAGGTAAGGGTTTATCAGATTGGCTAAATCCTGATAAAAATAAAGCCGCTTGTTCAAGCGGCTTTTTCATGTCAGCAACCCACAATTAATGTTGCAGGATCTGACTCAGGAAGATACGACCACGTTCCGACTGTGGATTATTGAAGAACTCATCTGGCGTCCCTTCTTCAACGATTTGACCTTTATCCATAAAAATGACGCGGTCGGCCACTTTACGGGCAAAGTTCATTTCGTGGGTCACGCACAGCATCGTCATCCCTTCTTTTGCCAGCTCAACCATAACATCCAATACTTCACTGACCATTTCAGGGTCCAGTGCTGATGTTGGCTCGTCGAACAGCATGATTTCAGGGTTCATACATAAACTACGGGCAATTGCCACACGTTGCTGTTGACCACCAGAAAGCTGACCTGGATATTTCAAAGCCTGATCCGGAATGTGTACACGTTCCAGATATTTCATTGCCGTGGCTTCTGCTTCTTTACGCGGAACCTTACGTACCCACATAGGCGCCAGACAGCAGTTTTCCAACACCGTCAGATGTGGGAACAGATTGAAGTGCTGGAACACCATGCCGACTTCACGGCGTACACTTTCAATGTTTTTCAGATCATTGGTCAAAGGTGTACCTTTAACAATGATGTCGCCCTGCTGATGCTCTTCAAGACGGTTGATGCAACGGATCATGGTTGATTTGCCAGAACCAGACGGGCCACAAACAACGATTTTTTCACCTTTCTTGACGCGCAAACACACATTCTTGAGAACATGAAATTCACCGTACCACTTGTTGACATCATTCAGTTCAACAACAATTTCATTCTTAGCGATATTCATCAACATGTCCTCAGCGCTTATGACCTGTATGCAGCAGTTTTTCTAAATACATAGAGTAACGAGACATACCAAAACAGAAAACCCAGAATACTAAAGCGACAAAGGTATACGCTTCAGTAGAAAAACCTAACCAAGCCGGATCTGACAACCCTGCTTTTGCAACCGACAACAGGTCGAAAAGCCCGATAATTGTCACCAGACTGGTGTCCTTAAACAACTCAATGAACGTGTTAACCAATGAAGGGATCGTCAATTTTAATGCCTGCGGCATAATGATCAGACCCATTGATTTCCAGTAGTTCAAACCTAACGCTTTCGCTGCCTCATACTGACCTTTCGGAATAGCCTGCAAACCGCCACGAATAACCTCCGCAACATAAGCTGACTCAAACAGAATGATACCGATCATAGCACGCAGCAATTTATCCATGTTTACTTGACCGGATAAAAAGAGCGGTAACATCACTGATGCCATGAAAAGCACAGTAATTAATGGTACAGCACGCCAGAACTCAATGAAAACGACACTTAAAGCTCGGATAATTGGCATCTCAGAACGGCGACCCAATGCCAGAACAATGCCCAGAGGCAAAGCGGCAATAGTGCCCACAATCCCCAGCAACAACGTCAGCATCAGCCCGCCCCATTTATTGGTCTCAACTACTGGCAGCCCGAATGCACCGCCGTGGAGTAAGAAGAAAACAACAAAGGGATAAACCACAAAGAAAATCACAGATAAAATGGTTTTATGCGGTGTTTTTGGATACAGCAAGGCCACAACCTGAACAGCCGTTAAGACATAAACCCAATTCACACGCCAATATGCACTAGACGGATAGAAACCATAAATAAACAGGTTCAACCGATTAGTAATAAACACCCAGCACGCACCACCAGACACACACTGACTGCGGTTATCGCCGAACCAATCTGATTTCAGCAAGCCCCACTCAATCGCATGCCATATCTGAGGCACTAAAAAATACAGTAAAGCTAAAGTAACAACACTGTTAGTTACACTTGAAAACAGATTTTTACGTAACCATCCGGCAATGCTGGTTTGACTGGCCGGCGCAGGCAAACTGGGCTGATCGCGATATACAACCATATTAACGCTCCACCAACGCTTTTTTGGCGTTATAAATATTCATTAACACAGAGGTCACAATGCTGATAGTCAGATAGACCGCCATTGTCATGGCAATAATTTCCACAGCCTGACCAGTCTGGTTTAACGTACTGCCCATGAAGACAGAAACCAGATCCGGATAACCCACCGCAGTAGCCAGTGAAGAGTTTTTAATCAAGTTCAGATATTGGCTGGTTAATGGAGGAATGATGACGCGCATGGCCTGAGGAATCACCACGAAACGCAGTGTCAGACCATTTTTCAACCCCAGCGCATGTGACGCTTCTACCTGACCTTTGGATACAGCCATGATCCCAGAGCGAACTATTTCCGCGATCGATGCCGCAGTAAAAATAGTCAACGCCACAACCATAGAGAACAATTCAGGAATAACTGTTAAACCACCGCGGAAGTTAAATCCTTTCAGGGCTGGTAATTCCCAATGCAACGGCATACCGGCAATCAGAAAAACGACCAACGGCAAACCAACTAATAACCCCAAGCTGCTGAAAAACACAGGAAAAGGCTGGCCAGTCAGATTTTTACGCTTTTTAGCCCATTGGCTGAGAAAAAACACACCGACAATGGCAATCACGAACGCAATAGCAACAATACCAAAACCTGGTTCGGCTATTGGTGCAGGAATGTATAACCCACGTACGTTCAGAAAAAATGCATTGGCGATATCGATACTTTGTCTTGGTCCTGGTAATGCGCGTAACACACAGAAATACCAGAAAAAAATCTGTAGAAGTAATGGAATATTACGGAATATCTCAATATAAACCGCAGCAGCACGACTCAGTAACCAGTTGTTTGACAGACGAGCTATACCAATCAGGAAACCAAGAACAGTGGCTAAAATAATACCTATTCCTGATACGAGGAGGGTGTTGAGTAAACCGATGACAAATGCCCGGCCATAAGTATCATCTTCTGAATAAGAAATCAGGGTTTGAACAATACCAAAACTAGCCCGGTGCTGAAGGAAAGAGAAACCTGTCGCGATCCCGCGTGATTCCATATTGTGCATAGCGTTGCTAACGAAATAAAACAACATCCATGCAACACAGGCAACCGCTAACACCTGAAACAAAATCCCACGTACTTTAGGATCATAAATCCAGCGAGTAGCTACCGCGTTGTTGCTTTTTTTTGAGTTTTCAGCAGGCATGCTAAATTTAACTCCAGTAAAACTTGTCACTTAAATGGGCGGAAACACTCCGCCCATCATTCCAAATGCAATTAACGTACTGGTGGTGCGTACAGGAAACCGCCTTTGTTCCACAAATTGTTTTCTAAACGCGTAATTTTCAGTGGTGAATCTTTACCTACGTTGCGGTCATAAACTTCACCATAGTTACCAACCTGTTTCACAATTTGGTAACCCCAGTCTTTCACTGCACCCAGAGTTGTTCCATCCGGTGCGTCAAGACCTAACAGGCGTTTCACATCTGGGCTGCCTTTGGTTTTCATTTCATCAACGTTTTTGCTGGTAACACCCAGTTCTTCTGCGTTGACCATCGCAAAGACAGTCCATTTAACTAACAATTGCCACTGGTCATCACCCTGACGAACCATTGGGCCTAAAGGTTCTTTAGAGATAATTTCAGGCAATACATCTACGCTGTTCGGATCAGCCAGTTTGGTTTTAGAAGCATAGATTGCTGATTTGTCAGAGGTATAAACGTCACAACGACCAGATTCAAAACCTTTCACGGTTTGATCATTGTTATCGAATACCACTGGTGTGTATTTCATATGATTAGCATTGAAATAGTTAGCCAGGTTCATTTCTGTAGTGGTACCGCCTTCTACACAAACGGTTGCACCATCTAACTCTTTAGCACTTTTCACGCCCAATGATTTTTTAACCAGGAAACCCTGACCATCATAATAGTTGGTTGCTGTGGAGATCAGACCCAGAGTCGCGTCACGAGTCAGAGTCCAAGTTGTGTTACGTGACAGAATGTCAACTTCACCTGATTGCAGAGCGGTGAAACGTTCTTTACCACCTAATGGAATATATTTCACTTTGCTGGCATCAGAGAAAATAGCTGCAGCCAATGCACGGCATACATCAACATCCATACCTTCCCAAACGCCCTTTGCATTCGGGCTGGAAAAGCCAGGCAAACCATCATTCACACCACATTGCACATAGCCTTTCTTTTTAACATTTGCCAGAGTGTCACCTGATGCTGCCTGAGCATTACTTGCGACTAATAAAGCAACAGCAGATGCAACGCCTGTTAAATATTTTAGTTTTGACATATATCTTCCCTGCCAGGTTGAGTGAATCACATTATTGGATTAGTACTGACTATGCTTAGCAGCACTTGCAATCAATAAAAGCAACTATCAGGCCAAAATGCAGAGCTATAAAACTCTGCAAAACACCACGAAATAAAGCATATCTGACATAAACAGCACCAACCAGAAACCCCAAATTGGTGCAACAGGTCAAAAATCAAGATTCCGGGCTATTTTCTGGTTTATGTTCCGATAGTTAGCCACAAAACCAGAAGTAATGTTCGTGAGATGCCATTTTTTACAGAATAAAAAACTAAACAAGCATCAAATAACCTCACTTCAGGCAGATAAGATAGCAAAAAAAACCTTTTTAAGGGATAAAATTTTGCAAATCCACATCACTGTCTATTTTTTCACCCCACCGATGTGGGGCTTCCACACTATAATCTGCTCCTGAATAGGGAAATTGCAGTCGCCAGGCATGTAAATAGGTTCTCTCTGCCGGTGTTCCACCATAACGCTCATCACCAAGAATTGGGGCACTTATGCTTTTCATGGCCACCCGGATCTGGTGAGTTTTACCGGTATGAGGAAAGATGATGTACAAGCGATGCTTGGGTATTTTCAGTGATAAACTCTGAAAATAGGTAACAGCAGGATTATCTAGCGAATGAAGTAAGCGCCAGCAACCATTCCTTCCTTTTGCCATATCGCCTTTGATCCAACCTTGCTTCTTTTTCGGTGTACGATCACTGATAGCCAGATAGATTTTTTTGACCTTTCGTTCAGCAAACGACAGGCTCAACAAGCGGGTGGCTTCGGTATTTTTTGCCAAAAGAACCACGCCGGAGGTCACCTTATCCAATCGATGCACAGGATAAACATCCTGACCAATAGCGGCTGAAACACGAGAGACCAGACCCGGAACGCCCATGTCATCATGCATATCCACCCCTGCCATTTTGTTCACCACGATAAAATCAGGATGCGTCAGGATCTCTGTGAATCCGGAATATTTTTCAGACATACAATGGCTCTTATGAATTTTGAGAATAGAGACAATAAAGATGGATTATCTCAGGGCCTAATTGAATGAACCAGCTTTGAGATATTTGAATACGTGACTTGTAAGCCGTAACCACCCACTCAGGTTGATAAGAACGCGTTTATTTACTATTAAGAATGAAAGCGTTCGTCACTGATAACCATCTGAACATACCTAGTGTGCTTCATGATCCGGAATATTCATGTTCAGCAATATAAGGATTAGCTTATGTTTCAGTTAAAAAAGGAATTTTCAATTCTGATCGCGCTTTTGCTTTTTGGGTGTTCCTCTAATCAACCAGAGCAAACCGACATGGCTGATAAAATGAAGATCAATAAGATTTCATCTTCCCAGACATGTATCTCTCTTGATACCAAAGGAAATCATGCTGCAGCCTTCCCCTACTGTAAAATATCCGCAGAAACAGGTAACACTATTGCTCAGACATTGGTTGGTTCGATGTATTTCCGTGGCGAAGGTATTCCACAAAATTATCAGCAAGCTGCATATTGGTTTCAGAAAGTCGCACAACATGGTGATGTCAACGCTCAGGCATTGATCGGTTCAATGTATCTTGAGGGGAATGGCGTTCAACAAAGCAACGAGCAGGCAACCTACTGGTTTCAAAAAGCCTCAAGGCAAGTCAATCTTCATCCGATGGTGATTGTTGGTGCCATGTATTTTGAAGGCCAATGGGTTTATCAGAGTTTTCAGCAAGCCGCATACTGGTATCAAAAAGCGGCGGAGCAAGGTGATGATAACGGGCAATTCCGCCTAGGTACCATGTATTATCAGGGGCAAGGCTTTCCCCACAATTATGCTCAGGCCGCTTACTGGTATCAAAAATCTGCAGAACAGGGAAATGCTAACGCGCAGGCCTTTTTGGGCGGAATGTATTATGAAGGTCAAGGCATGATCAAAGACGATAAACAAGCATATGCCTGGTTATCTGTCGCAGCCATGCATAATCAGGATGCCATCAAAACGCGGGATACCATTGCCCAGCAACTCAGCCCCGATGACCTGTATGAAGCACAAACACTGGCCGCGGAATATCTAAAAAAATACAACCTAAAAATGTAAGAAATACAGCTAATCACAGCCCATTTATCGAGTAGTTGGCCGATGGTTCAGCCAACTACGCCTGTTTGTGTAAGATACATTGAAATGCGTACTTATTCACCGGGCGTGACGTCGATTGATTTCAGCATCTGTTTCAGTTGTGCAACTCCATCCTCGCCAGGCAGGGTGACAGCAACATTCAGTATGTTAGCCGAGAGATGTTCCTCAGACCATGGGCAGGATGCCGTAATAACCCGAATTGGATAGCCATGAAAGTGAGGTAATACAAGGTCATAGCTAATAAAATGCTCTTTTTGTAATTTTTCAACATTGACCATAATATGCTTCCCTATTGTTTGTTGAGTTTTCGTTATAACAAACATAGCCAGCCATGAATCGAACTTACATCACCAAAATTAACTTTGCCTGCCGAAAATAACTTGAAAAAGCTATCCGGTCTGCAATGTTAGAGTAATGTAATAATGCAATGGGTTGCGTCATTCAGTTAAGGAATAACCAATGAAAAAGTTTGTATCCAGTGCTGTTGTTTTGCTATTAAGCCTCATTCCTTTGATCGCAAAAGCAGAGATTATAGGGAGTGTCAGTACGACGTTTAAACTATTAGGGGCAAATGACAAAATCATTATCGAAGCATTCGATGACCCGAAAGTAAGTGGTGTGGCATGTCATTTAAGCAGAGCAAAAACGGGCGGTGTTAAAGGGTCATTAGGCGTCGCTGAAGATACCTCGGATGCCTCCATTGCGTGCCGCCAGATAGGGCCTATTCAGGTACATGACATTAAACCCGATGGCGAAGAGGTGTTTACCCAGAAAACCTCTTTATTATTTAAAAAAATTCATGTCGTCCGGTTTTTAGATAAAACAAGAAACGTCTTAGTGTATCTGGTGTATTCCGACAAGCTGGTCGACGGCTCACCTAAAAACAGCATCTCAACCGTTCCTCTCGGACAGCTCAATTAAATGAGCACGAATATTAAGGGCCTTGATTAAGGCTCCTTAATATTCAGATTGACTTTGTCCTTGTCTTCGATTAAACCAGTTCCAAGATGTCTGTAATGAACTTTTGCAGGCTTGCTCTCATAATGAAAATAAATACGAAATAAATGTCTATTTGGTTGTTATTAATCAATATATTTGTTTATTCAATACCGTATTCCTTTAAATTTTCTTATAGGGAGAGCACAAAATGAGCGATTTTAATACAGGTCATATCGCAGGCATATTAGCCTCAGAAACAAGAAAAATAGACCGTGCGATCGGCGGAATATCAACGTCAGATGATTATAAAATTGGTTATGTCATTGGGTTTGCCAAACAGCAGTACATCTCGTTAGGCATGGACAAGGCCATGCTCACTGCAGCCGATTTATCTGTGTATAACGCTAAACATCTTATTGAAAAGATAGCACTTCAACTGGATAAGTTAGGTTTTTCAGGAAAAAACTACATCGCCAATGTCACACATATTATTGAAACCGCACAATAACTGGCTCTCTGTTCCCCCTAAAATCTGTTGAGAACGCAGAAACGAAAAAGGGCTTATGATTTCTCATAAGCCCTCGAAATCTATAAAATTTTACTTTGTTTGGCGGAAGAATGGCCGGCCAGCTTTTTAGTTAACTGACGGAGTAAACCTTGTTCACTTCTCAGGTCCTTAGGGGATTTACAATCAGCAGGAAGTTGATCGAGGATTTGATCAGAAATTAGCATTCCAGTCTCCTTGTA
This sequence comes from Tolumonas lignilytica, assembly GCF_000527035.1. NCBI lineage: Bacteria > Pseudomonadati > Pseudomonadota > Gammaproteobacteria > Aeromonadales > Aeromonadaceae > Tolumonas > Tolumonas lignilytica. The sequence goes on along the minus strand of NZ_AZUK01000001.1, from coordinate 3,132,191 downwards.
ATAGGGGGTATCAGAATGCTACTTACACAAATTTTTACTCTTTCGAGTGATGCTCCATTTTTAACCTAGCTACAGGTCAATTCAATAGGTACATAATTTAAACTTATTCGAATTCTCATTAAATTAACAAGCCTTTCGTAAAGGAGAGTTCGATGCCATATGTTTTACCATTATTTATATTGTTCATTCACGTATTTACCCTCCTCTTTTAGTACAAAGATGTATAAATGCACCGTCAGATTTTATATTTTTTACTTTATATTCAATAGCATATCAATTAATACCATAGCGGCACATTAGTTGCCATATGAGATGAACATCACAAAATGGAGTTCATCACCATGATTTATCACTTTAAAAATATGTTATTCAAAACAATCTTTTTTGCGGCAATGAGTACGAGCTCTTTTTCATACGCCGCAGATAACCCTAAAGAAGTGATCATCGCGCTGACAACCAGTATTGAAGACAGCGGATTACTGGATGTCATTGTCCCACCTTTTGAACAAAAAACTGGCTATAAGGTGAAAAAGCTATCGATAGGAACCGGACAAGCACTCGCACTGGCAGAAAAAGGCGAAGTTGATGCCTTGCTGGTTTGTGCCCCCAAAGCAGAGCAAGCTGTCGAAAAAGAGGGGGCAGTCGTAAATCGCAAACTCATCATGCACAATGAATATCAGCTCGTTGGCCCGGCCAAAGACCCGGCGCATATTCATGGCCTCGACTCGTTAGATGCTCTTAAAAAAATCAGCCTTGCCAAATCGACGTTTATTTCCCGTGGTGACAATTCCGGTACCAACAAAATGGAACAGAGTCTGTGGAAATCAGCTGGCATTGAGCCCAAAGGCGGCTGGTATCAGGAAGTTGGGGCAGGCATGGCCGATGCGTTACGCATTAGTGATGAGAAAAACGGCTATACACTCACGGACAGCGGCACCTTTACCTTTTTGAAAAAAACCTTATCGCTGGATGTAATGACCGGGCATGAAAACCGCCTATTAAATCTTTTTCATGCCATGCAAACCAACCCGCAAAAATTCAATCGTGTGAATGCAGCGGCTGGTAAAGCGTTTGTCGACTTTTTGTTATCACCACAGGGACAAAAACTCATCGCTGACCATGGCATAAAAGAATTTGGTAAACCGTTATTTGTTATTGATGGCGGCAAATCAGAAAAAGACTACGGTTTATAACTCAAGCAAGATTGGGAAGAAACCCATGCCGGATTTCAGTGAATTATCCCGTTTATTTGCCGGAAGTGATGTGCTGTCGATTACCCTGTTCACTCTGAGTATTTCACTGACAGCCACGTTAATCAGTGTATTTCTGGGTGTTCCTACCGGGATTTTACTGGCCACTCATCAATTCCGAGGTAAAAAGATCCTCTGTGCATTTCTGAACTTCGGCATGGGCCTTCCCCCCGTCGTGGTTGGCTTAATCGTGAGTCTGATATTCTGGCGTTATGGTCCGCTTGGATTTCTGAATCTGATGTATACCCCATCAGCAATTATTATTGTGCAAACGATTGTCGCTACGCCGATTGTTGCCAGTCTGAGTTTTTCAGCCATCTGTAGTCTGAATGAAAAACTCTATCTGCAATTGTTGTCGCTGGGTGCGACCCCTTTGCAGGCAATCAGGTATCTGATGCATGAAGCCAGAATCGGGTTAGTCGCTGCGGTGATTGCTGGTTTTGGCCGCATCGTTTCAGAGGTGGGAGCCTCTATGATGGTGGGCGGCAATATTAAAGGTCAGACACGCGTGCTGGCGACCGCCACCGTATTAGAGGTGGGTAAAGGCAACTATGGTTTTGCACTGATGATTGGCGCGATTTTGTTATTGGTCACCTTTCTGGTGGTCTGGTGCATGACTTATCTGCAGTACAAAAGTATGAAGCTGGTGAGGATAGCGAAATGACGTCGCCGGTAATTGACATGACGGCACTGTCTGTCTGGCAAAATGACAAAGAGATCCTGAATATACCTTCCCTGCAAATTAACCAAGGAGAACTTGTTGCGGTACTGGGTCGGAATGGCGCAGGGAAAAGTACCCTGCTGCAAGTCATCAATTTACTCACTGCATTTCAGGGGCGCTATTCATTGTTTGGCGAAGATACCGCAACAGCACGGCCAATTACGCTGAGACGCCGCTGTTCCCTCGCCTTTCAGGAAAACCACCTGCTGAATATGAGTGTTTATGATAATTTGGCCTGTGTTTTAAAGTTTCATCAAACAACTGAAAGAGACATTCCCGGCAAAGTCCGTCAGGCTTTAGCCGCATTTCAGGCGGAACATCTGATACAACGCGATGCCGCGCAACTTTCGGGAGGCGAGACACAACGGGTTTGCCTCGCCCGAGCCGTGATCGCCAAGCCAGAGCTTTTATTACTCGATGAACCGTCGGCAGCTTTAGATATGGCCAGTAGACGGGACATGATTGAGATGATGCGTTCGTTCTGCAACCAGCATCAAATAACCGCTATTTTAGTCAGTCATATCTTTACCGATGTATTGAATTTTGCTGATCGTGCACTTGTGATTGATAACGGCCGGATTGTTCAGGATGATTCCCCGGAGATCATCATGCGAAAACCCGTCAATGAATCCATTGCGCGCTTAGTGGCGATGGACAATCTGTTGCCGGTTTCGCTAAATGATCAGCAACTGAAACTACCGGGAAATATCTTAGCAAGCCACTTTTCCGCCCTGTCACTGAATGCGTCGTTATGTTGTCTGCCTGGTGACGCCATTTTTCTATCGCATCCATCACATCATGCAGAAGCAACCGATGTGATCACGTTTGACGCAAAAATAAAGAAAGTGTTTCCGGCATTGGGTGGACTGAAACTTTTACTCGACGTAAATGGGCATGAATATTATGCCCGGTTGCCACGACAGGCATTTTCCACCCGAAGTCTGGAAAACACCTGTCATCATTTTGGATTCCATTATTCCGATTTACATTTTCTGAATTAAGAACAGAAGACCCGGTTAAAAACAGGCGAGAACTCCCGCCTCAGTATTTCTTCACTGCAATATTCAGCTTCTGCAGCGCATAACTTAATTGCCGGGTTGTAATGCCCAGTTGTCTGGCTGCTTTGGCTTTAACCCATCCGCATTTTTCAAGTGTCATGACCAGACGACTGCGTTCCAGTTCGACAGAAGATAGCAAGGAGTGCGAGTTTGTGTTTAGTGCGGATTCATCCCCGGCAACCGGCGCTGTCAGCTCCGGACCAACTATAATTTTTTTCTCCGACTGAGCAGTGGCGATTTTATTTGCCTGAGATATCTTTTCATCAAGGTATTGCCGGATACACCTCCCTTGCTGGCAAGGTAATGACTGCACCGTATCATCTTCAGATAACAATGCGGCATGTTCCAGACAGTTCTCTAAATCACGGACGTTGTCCGGCCAATGGCAGTTGAAAATCGGCTTCAAAACAGCAGCATCGATCGTCAGTTTTCTATGGTTGATCTGGTTATAGCGTTCAAAGAAATAACGAACCAGTCCGGGAATATCGGCTTTTCTTTCCCGTAAAGGTGGCAGATTCAATACACCAATGTGCAGACGGTAATAAAGTTCAGGTAAAAAATGCTGAGTTAACACTAATGCCTCAAGGTCTTTTTCTGAAGCACAAATTATGCGGATATTGCTGTATTCAGGCTGCGCGGCACCTATTGGCTCGAAAGCGTTTTCTTCCAGATATTGCAAGAGTTTGCCTTGCAGCTGCAGTGAGAAATGGGCAATTTCGGTGAGAAATAAGGTACCACCATCGGCGATATGCAGTTTTCCTTCTGTTTTACCCTGCTGTTCGTGGTTGCCGAACAAATCATTCATGAGTTTTTCATCGTTCAGATGTTCACAACAGAGTTTAACAAACGACCCGTCGGCTACTTGCGAAAAGTGATGTATGGCCCGGGCGATGACTTCCTTCCCCGTTCCCGGCTCGCCACGCAATATCACTGCTGTTTGTGTCGGAGCGATTTTTCTCAGTGCTTTCATTAGTTGTTTCATCACATCGGATTCGCTGACGATCTGCTCAACCTGATGGATCGTATGCTGTTTCCGATGCTGGCAATGAAACGCTTTTTCATCCCTGGTATGGTTCGAGAATGCTGTGTTATCCGGCATAACCACCTCTGTATATTTTTTTGCATAACGATGTATAGCAAAAAAAAGACCAGAAATGGCGGCACACGGCATTAATTTAATATATTGATATTATTATGATTTTTTCATGAAAATAGAAATACAAAGGCTTTTTTTGCACAGAAAGGGAACAAAATGGACAAAAAAGAACACTACGTATGTAGTGTTCTTTTCGAATCATTGCCAGTCACCAGCATAACCACTGCAATATTTTATCCTTAAATACAATAAGATAACTTTATAAACCTAAATACGACGGCCCGCTGCCGCTTTCAGGTGGTGTCCAGTGTATCTGCTGGGCCGGATCTTTAATTTCACAGCATTTACAATGCAGACAACGGTTGGCTCTGATAGCAAATACAGCGTCGTCTTCCGCATAAACCTTTCCAGGACAACAATGGCTAAGAACCCGTCTGCTGTACTCCAGTTCCTGTGGTGAAATTGGCTTGTCACTGATCTGCAGATGCAATGGCTGCGTTTCCGGGTGTTTTATTCTTGCTAGATAAAGCGCCTGATCGCGCGCCGTTTCTGCCGCAAATACCGCCTTAACGGAAGAAGAGACGGTTAGCAGGTTTTCATGGTCTGCTAGCTTCACCCCAAATTGCGGCAAGCAGCCACCAACCGTTTTCAGCCAATAATGTGCAGCCAGCCAGAATGTTCCGACTATTCCCCCCAGGTTGGCCAGTGCTGGCTTTATCGGGCTTGCCTCTCGCAATGCCTGACCTATTGGCCCTTGTTTTACTGCCAAATCATATTCATGCAATACAGTACCTGACTCGCCTCGCCCTCTGGCATTGACGCAGGCTTTTGCTGCCAGTACGCCCGATTGGATAGCATGCGGAATGCCCTGCTGCTTGAGTAAATCGAGTAATCCGGCCGCACAGCCAACAAAGGCCCCACCCGGGAAAGCCCGTTGACCCAAAGCCTGCCAACCACCTTCATTCAGTGTTCTTGCACCAAACCCCTGACACTCAGCGTCTTGCAGCAGGGTGGCTATAGCCGGATGTGCCTTGAACTGCTGAAATAGTGCAAAAGGGTCGAGATCCGGCTCCCGATAATCCAGTTGCAGAATCAAGCCAACCGCCAGTTCATGTTCACTGAACGCATACAGAAAACCACCACCAGCATGACGATTTAACGGCCAGCCCATTGAGTGGATCACCTGTCCGGCTTTTAGCCCACCCTGCGACAAATGCCATCGTTCCTTGAATCCAAGTGCGTAATGTTGCGGTTTACCTGCATGGCTGTGAAATTTTTCCGCAATTTCACGACTCAGCGACCCCTTAGCCCCTTCCGCCAGCAAGGTATAGGCAGCATGAATGGCAATCCCTGACATATATTGCGGGCCGGGTGTGCCGTCTTCGTTGCATCCCATGTCCCCCGTCATGACTCCGCATACAACACCATTATCATCATAAAGCGCATGTGCGGCTGCCTGCGCCGTAAAGAGATCCACACCAAGCTGCATGGCTTCCTCACCCAGCCACTGACACAGTGAACTGAGCTGAATCAATGACTGTTTTTTTTTCCGCCTGAACGCTGGCGGTAAGATCCAATCAGGCAAACGAAACTGCCGATGGGCGCTGTACCAGTGCCATAGGGAATCCGTCACAACTGTCGCAGCGGGAGGAGGAGAAAAAAAGTGCCCCAGTGCCTGCAGTGGTGCCAGATAATCATCCGGCACGATCGCACCGGAGAGTTGGTGAGCACCGATAGCAGCACCTTTTTCCAGCAGACAAACCGATAATTCAGGTGCGAGCTGCTTAACATGAATAGCAGCAGACAGCCCTGCCGGACCGCCGCCGATGATCAGGATGTCGTAGCGTAATGCAGCATCGTCGGTTTCATTCAAGAGAGCACCTCCGCAACAACTGCATCCGTTGCATCCAGCACGGTTGTTTGCTGTGCTGATCTTTGAGCCCGGATAGCGTCACACAAGGCGGGCAGAAGCTCGAACATATCCCCCTGCAAAATGTAATCGGCTTGCTGACAAATGGGGGCCGAGATGTCTTTATTAATGGCGACAATCACCCGGCTCTGCCCAATGCCAGCGATATGCTGAGGCGCACCAGAAAGCCCGACGGCAATATAGAGCTCCGGCGTAATATGCGAACCGGTTTGCCCTATCTGGCTGGTAAACGGCACAAAACCGGCATCCACGGCACCACGCGTCGCACCTATCGCCGCAGACAGCAAGGTTGCCAGTGGTTTCATCACCGGCATGAAACGTTTACCTAACGGACGACCACCGCCGATCACAATCTTTGCTTCATCCAGCCGCATTCCATCCCCTGATGCTTGAGTAAAATCTTGCGTCACCGCTGCGTTTGAAGAGATCGCCAACGTCAGCTCCTGTACAGAAAACATGGTGCCTGCGGGTTTGTTTTGCTGTACAGACATAGAAAAATGCCCGGTCTGCACCGTGATCAATAAACTTTTAGCGGATGGCGTTGCATGATGAAACCAGCGCCATGCCTGTTGATCATAATAAGCAGTCAGAAATTGATCAGGCACTTTATCCGGTTTCTCGTCACTGCATCGAAACCCCACGACATCCGTTAGCAGCGGTAAATGCTCACTACCCGATAACAGCGCAAATGCCGCCAGCAGATCCTGCTGATGCGGAGCCGCCATGATCTGATAATGCGGAATAAGCGGTTTGAGATATCCAGCAATGACTGCCGGTTCCGGCCAAAGTAACTGCGCTGACGCCGCCGTCAGTATTTGTTCAACGCCATCCAACACTACAGCATCCGCAATTAGTGTCGGCAGCGTTTCTGCGGTCGCCGCGATGCATAAATGCACTGGTTGCTGCCATTGTTTCACTACACCCAACAACTGGTGGGTTGCCTGTGTTAATTTTCCAGCCGCGTGTTCAGCCAGCACCAGAATTGTCATAAGAACACTCCCTGTTCAGCGAGACGGGCTAATAACTCGTGGACATCATTAACCTTGCAGCCGGTTTGACGGGTTGGTGGTGATTGCCAGTTTTCCGGCATAACTGCGATCTCTGTTTCTGTATCCGCAGAGACAGGAGCACACATTTGCTTAGGCTTACGTCGGGCGGCCACCAAGGCTGGCAATGTGACATAACGCGGAATAGCCAGATCCAGTTCGGCACTGACAATGGCAGGTAGTGGCAGTGAGGCGTGACGAGATTGCGTGATACGTCTTTGCAGAAAATTCAAAGCCTGATTTTCAAGTACCAGTTCGCTGACCGCTGTAGCCAATGGCCAGTCTAATGTGCCAGCCAGCTGACCGGCCAATTCACCTTTTTCCTCACCGAGCGCCATGCGGCCAAGTAGTACCAGATGGGGAGCAATTTCCCGGATTTGCTCAATCAGTTGCGCTAAAAATATCTGCGGCTCTTCTGCTTCAGAAAGAAGCAGTGCCCTGTCACCCCCCAACGACAGGGCACGCTCCACTGCGGCTGTTCCCGCAGACCCTGCTCTCCCGACAATGATGACTTCCGCAGGTAAATCGGGATGTTGTTCTTTAAATTGCTGTCGTAACTGTACCGCTGCTTCGGTTGCTACCTCATCAAAAGGATTCAGCACCCAACTGAATGCGGAATAGTCTGGCACCCCTTGCTTCAGAGGTAAAAGCAGATTGCTATCCGGAACATGTCTGGCAAGCACCAGAATTTTCAGGCCGTTTTGCAACCACGACTGAGAAGTTGAACCTTCCATCTGCAAGCTCCTGCTTATGCGTTATTCAGCACCCACGGCAACCCGGTATTCGGTGTTTCGGTTGCCATAGCCCAGCAGACGGCGGATCCACAATGGCGGGTTGTGGTTCATGCGCCATTGCAACGAAGCCAGCACCTCATCCGTTTCCCGGACTGTCTCCATCTTCACCGGAAAAACACCCGCATCGCGGATGCGGACAGCAGCCAAATCGTTTAAGCCGACACAAAACAGAACATCACATTCTTCCAGACTGGCCACCCGAGCAGAAAGCTGATCGACTTCACTGCCACCCAGTTCAGCCATACAACATCCCCCTTTCCGACCAGTTCCCATCGGCTGACTTTCCGCTGCTTTTGCCGCCTCATGCCGACGTGGTGGTGACGCGAATTTGGTGACATCAAGGAACGTAATGGCGTCATAACTCACATCGTAAAATACAATCTGCTTGGCGAATGAAAAGTTAGCATCAACATGTGTGAGGCTTTTGCTGCATATTGCAACGCGTAAATGCCCTATTTTCTTTGACATTGGAATACTCCTTACATTGGGGGTTGAAAATCGGAACGGCACGCCCAGCCACTCAGTTCCGTCATCGCGATGGAATTAGCCAATGCGCTGGCAGGAACCGACTGATAGGGAAAAAAAGCTTCCATCGGAACGATATAAAACCGGTCATTGAGCCGTAGATGAAAATCAATGGGATGACACTGCCCGTCGTCGAAACTTGGGCCAAGCTGGATCACGCAATAGCCATCACACACCTCATAGCGTGGATTGCGGCAATTAAGCCTTACGTGCCGATTCATTTTCAGCACGGTGCGAAACTGGCACAGTGCGCGATCTTCGTCCTCAAATCCCCGGATTTCGCCAAGAAGATCCTGATAATAATTTTGCAATATCGCTTCATGATAGCGCTCACCATATGGCGTGTTCCGGCGTTCCAGATAACGCTGTACCAGCGTCTGGAGCAGACCGACTCCGGTTTGGGTCAGACGCAGCAGAACCGGATATTCATTGCAATTACAACCACATTCGATCACGCCCTGCTTTTGTTTGATTTCACCCTCCGGGTGGATCCAGGCAATGCGGATGACCCGCAAGATGCGGTAGCATTCCGCGATGATCTTCTCGATCCGGTTGCGTTTACTGAGTTGCTGGTAGCGTTGCCAACCGGTCACACCTTCCAGTAACTCCGGTTGTTGCTGACAAAACTCGGCTTCTAACAAGGTAAGCAATGACCATAAGCCGCTCAGGGTTGAAAGCATTGCCTGTTGACCTGTCTGCGCTTGAAAATATTCAGTAATCGCTGCACTGCGGTTTTTCGCGGTGTACATCTCTATATCGCGGTATTCCGTACGAAAATTCCGGTAACCGTGTTCACGATCGGCCGCAACAAGTAAACTGGCTAATGATTCCATGTGGGTATCTCCTGCAGGAAATCAGCTCCGGAGAACCGGAGCTGTTTAAAACTGATCACCAGGTGTTCAGGATCCACTCTTTGTTGTGGGTATATTCCATGTGGGCGAACAGGGTATTGGCAATCTGCTCTGCCAGCTCCATCGCGCCGCGGTAGCCCATAGTCGGTTTGCGGTATAAACCAGCACGGTCGAAGGTTGGGAAGCCAACACGCACCATCGGAATGTTATTGTCGATGGCAACATAACGGCCTTTGGAATGCCCTAGGATCAGATCCAGTTTCAGACCATTTTTAACGCGGTTTTCCAGTTCCCACAGATCGGCGTTGAAGACGATTTCCATATCGAAGTTCACTGATTTTTTCAGTTCAGCAATACGGGTGTCTTTTTTATAGCGTGAGTTGTCGTCACCGAGCAGTAACAACACGGGCTCCATCTCCATTTCCATACAGAACTCAGCGAGCCCCAGCACCTGATCGGCATGACCAAAGATGGCGACTTTTTTGTTGGCAAAGAACATGTGAGTTAAATCAGCCAGCGCATCCAGAGCCAAACCGCGTTCATGCACCAGTGATTCCGGGATCGGTTTACCGGTCATCGCGCTTAAATTCTGCAATAACAGATCGGTATTTTTGATGCCATATGGCGTCGCCGTCGGGATCATCGGCACTTCGAATTCTTCAAACAACGCTTTTGCGGCGGTGTCAGATTCGTAACGGGCCAGACTGATAGTCCCAATCGCATTGGCACTGTTCTGGAAATCTTCCACAGTAGTATTACCGCGCGTTTTGATTTCTTTCCCAGGCAGCATCGGCGATTCGAAGGTGGTGGTATCCATAAATACCGTACCGTCGATCTGCATTTCAGACAGGTAATGCTTCATCAGCTCAACATCACCAGGGTTAACAAAACCGGTGAACAGGTTGATTTTGCCTGTTGGTTTGCCTTTTTTGCCCAGTGTTTTGACTAGCGCTTTCATCGCTTCGTCATAACCACTGACATGGCTGCCTTTAAAACTTGGCGTGTGCACTGGTACCAGATGGATGTCGCGATCCGGGAATTCCTCTTTCAGTGCTTTATTACACAGACGGATTGTCCCTTCGATGTCATCGCCGATAACTTCGGTCGAACAGGTGGTGATGATTGGGATAATGCGCAGTTCCGGGTAGCGTTTGGCCAGCACCATGACGCCATCCTGAATACGTTGCACACCGCCGAATACCGCAGAATCTTCATGCAAAGAAGATGACGCAATATCAAAATTCTCTTTGAAATGCTGTGCCAATAGCAGACGCACAAACATACAGCAACCCTGGCCACCGTGGACCAGCGGGATACAATCCTGAATGCCGATACAGGCATATTGGGCACCCGCAGGCTGACAATCGAGCATCGGGTTAATAACACCGGAACGCTCCTTTTTGTGGGCGTTAACTTCGCCACATTTCTTTTCGGTTGTTTCGCAATCACAAGACATATTGGATTCCTTTCTGACTGGGGAGCGAAGATCAAGCCCCGCTCCCGTATTCAAATTCGTTAATTAATACAGCCGGTCGTGAAGCTCACGGTTCTTGGAACCGGTGATCACGGTGTCGGTCAATTTGGCTGCCAGACCATCCAGCATGAGGCTGATATCGGCAAAACTGGTTTCTTTCACCCACGGGAAACGGGATTTGAAATCAGCGACCATCAGCTTGGCATCCGCCAGATGGCAACGGTCATCTGGGGTCTCGGCTTTCGGTTCTTCACCGGCAAACAGCGTTTTCGCCTGCGCGACAATACCTTCGATGTTTTCTTTGCGATCCCAACTACGGGAGAAAAACTGCCACAGGCAACGTTCCTGAACGTAGTTGTAGAGTTCGGTAATTTGCTGTTCCATTACACAGCCTCCTTCAGTACGGCAGATGTACTGGACAAATCGCGAATGTCTGTACCCGCCAGTTTATGAATTGGGCTGCGCATGGCGTTGTAGATGTCGCGAGCCATGTTGACGAAACCTTCAAAGCCCATGTAAGGACCATTGTGGTAGGCATGGCCGTTGATGTAAGGCAGATGGAGTTTTTTCACCAATTCACCCACACGCGGGCCAGTAAAGATGATGTCGGGTTTCACCAGATCGATGATTTCGAAGAATTCCAGTTCGTTCGCATCATCCAGGTAGTAAGTGCCTTCACGACCACGCGCCACGACTTTTTCAAAATCTTCTTCATGGCCGAATTTGGAAGACATAGCGACGACTTCGATGCCCATGTCATCTTCGACTGATTTAGTCCAGTGCCACAGACGCGGGCCACCCGTCCAAATCGCCATCTTGGTACCTTTCAGTTGCTCTTTGTACCAATCCAGTTTTGGTTTCCATTTGGCTTCTTCTTCCGCAATCAATGCTTCCCCCTTCTCTTCGATACCGAAGAAAGCACACACCTTGCGGATCCCTTCTGCCATGTAGTTAAAACCCCAGGTATCGATATCGAGACGCGGAATGCCGTAGCGTTTTTTCAATTCATTCGCGATATAGCCGGCAGAGCGAGCGCAGTTCACGACGTTCAGTTGTGCTTTGTGCATACCGCGCAGCGAATCGTAAGTAGAGTTACCAGTGAAATGCGCGATAACCTGAATGCCCAGTTTGTCCCAGTATTGCTGTAACAGTTGGGTATCACCTTGAATGTTGTAGTCACCGATAAAGTTGATGGTGTAGGGACTGGTGATTTCCGGCTCAACCTGACCGACTTTTTCATCAACCCAGCCGATGTTCAGCACATGGTGGCCTTTTGACTGACTGACGCCAGAGAAACCTGGGCATTCCACGGTAAAAATGTCGACATCCGGACGGTCTTTCATGACTTTTTTGGCAACCGCTTTCACGTCGTCGCCAATCAGTGCAGTCGGGCAAGTGGTATAAAGGAACATGCTTTTCAGTTCAGGCATGGCGTCAAACGCTTCATGGATGCTTTCTTCCAGACGCTTTTCGCCACCGAATACAATGTGGCTCTCTTTCATGTCGGTCGACCAGACATATTTCAGAGGAAAATGACCGTTATCACTCGGATAGCGTTTGGTGTGCCATGTATCATAAGCACAACCAATCGGGCCGTGGATCATCTGAATTGCATCTTTAACCACCCCACCGATAACCAGTTTGGCACCGCAGAACGCACAACCACGTTCAGACAGTGTTCCTGGAATGGTGGCGACGTTCGCAATAGGAAGATATTCCTTTGTGCTTTCACCGGGGGCTTTCAGATAAATGTGCTTCTGGCGTTCAGGAATATCCTTATCGCACTTCAACAATACCATTGGCATTTGTCAGACTCCTCTATTGAGATGGCCAGCCTGGCAACTGGCCTTTCTTTGACTTGGTAAATTAATTACTCGTTAAATTTAATTGCCAGGTTCAATAGAGCATTCGTTGTGCCAAATGTTATATAACGCCTTACAATGTGATATAACTCACTGTTTTCTATGCTATAAAAATTATTGAAAATCTTTCTTCGCCCCTCACACCAACTATCTATCTACTTGATTTCAGTTCATAAACGTACATAAAAACCGCGAATGTTCTTCGCTGTTCAGTTCTATTTTGCTCAAATTTTGCCTGTTCAAATCTGCTTAATTTATGTACTGACACACAAGTAAAAATCATCGTTGTGAATTTTTAAGCATAACGATAGGCGATCATGGCGCTCAATTTGCATTGTGATCGACATCTCATTTGTTGGAGTGAAAAGCAGTGTCGCTATGTTTGTTTTTATATAGCGATCCAACAAAAAGCCAACAATGTGTGTATTGAAACCGACAAATCAGAACATGCAGCGTGTCAGGGATAACGGCAAGTAGATGGGAGGCAACATGAATCATTTGGCCGAAGTAATACCAGAATCCACAATAAAGCGAGGACGTGAACAGCGAAATCATTCCCTCACATCATCCTGTGCCTGTTCTTTGGGCGAATGTCGCTCTGAAACACTCCCCTTGCTTTCGGAAGTCAGCAAGGTGGTCAGTGCAGATGGCTCTTTGTCGAAAACACTCAAGGTCGTGCTGGAGTTGCTGCAAAAACACCTGCAGGTCGTCAGAGCCATGATCTCGCTTTATGACTCCGGCTGCGACCAAATCTTCATCCATGAAAGTCTGGGTCTGACCGAGGATGAGATCGCCAAAGGCGTCTATTACCCCGGCGAAGGCATTACCGGAAAAGTGGTAGAAAGCGGCAAACCGATCATTGTGCCGGTGATTGCCGATGAACCGCAGTTTCTCAACCGTACCGGAAGCTGGAATGAGGAACACGATCTAAAGCACTCGTTTATTTGTGTGCCGATTATCCGCGGTCAGAAGGTAATGGGCACAATTGCCGCAGAGCGTCGCTATGACAACCATATGCTGCTGCATCTGGATCTGGAGGTGCTGGCAATCATCGCGACTACTATTGCACAGGCGGTAGAATTACATCTGCTGGAACGTGCTCATCAGAAGGTATTGCGGGATCAATCCATCAAACTTAAAAATGAGCTGAAAGAAAAATTTAAGCCCAGCAACATCATCGGTAATTCCAAGGCGATGCAGGCTGTGTATCGCATGATTGAGAAAGTCAGCCACGCCAAAACGACTGTGCTGATCTTAGGGGAAAGTGGTGTCGGTAAAGAACGCGTCGCCAGTGCGATCCACTATCACAGCAGTTGCGCCAGCGGGCCATTTGTTAAATTCAACTGTGCCTCGCTCCCTGAATCAGTCATTGAAAGTGAACTTTTTGGCCATGAAAAAGGGGCCTTTACCGGTGCTACCACGCGCCGGGCCGGCCGCTTTGAAGAGTCAAATGGCGGCACCATTTTTCTTGATGAAGTCGGCGAACTTTCGCTGCCAATGCAAGCCAAGCTGTTGCGTGTCTTACAGGAGCGCAGCTTTGAACGCGTTGGCAGCAACACCACAATCCGTGTCGATGTACGGATTTTGGCAGCCACCAACCGGGATTTGCCGGACATGGTCGCGAAAGGCACATTCCGCGAAGATCTGTTTTATCGCCTTAACGTGTTCCCGATTACGATCCCGCCATTGAAAGACCGGGGCAATGACATTGTCACGCTGGCTGATCATTTTGTGGCGCGGTTTGCCAAAGAGCAGGATGTAGAAGTGCCCCGGATTGCTACCCCTGCGCTGAATCTCCTGCTCAGCTATAACTGGCCAGGTAATGTGCGCGAATTGGAGAACATGATGGAGCGGGCCGTGTTGCTTGCCGAAGATGGCGTCATTCACAGCTACAACCTGCCAACCTATTTACAGCCACCAGTACTGGGGGAAATCAGTGCGCAAGGTGGGCTGGAAGCTCGTTTATCACAGATTGAATACGAGCTGATTATAGAAGCGCTGACATTACATCAGGGTAATGTCAGTGAAGCCGCGACACATCTGGGTTTAACCCGCCGCATCCTCGGTTTACGCATGGCGAAATATCAGCTCAATTATAAAAACTACCGTCAAGGTGACGGTCTGGCTCAGGAAGGAGAATAAGCATGGATATTCGAGCAATTGAAATACTGCAACAAGAGCCTGCCTGTCAGCACAATAAATCGGGAAAATCCGGCTGTGCCAGAGCTAAACCTGGTGCAACACAAGGCGGCTGCTTTTTTGATGGAGCCAGAAACGCGCTGTTGCCGATCGCCGATGCTGCCCATATTGTGCATGGCCCGATCAGCTGTGCTGGCACATCATGGGATAACCGTGGTTCACGTTCTTCCGGCGCAAATCTTTATCGCAAAGGCTTCACCACCGATCTAAGCGACATCGACATCATCATGGGGCGTGGCGAAGAACGTCTCTATTTTGCCATCCAGCAAATTGTTGAACAGTGCTCACCTGCCGCAGTATTTATCTATACCACCTGTGTTCCCGCTTTGCATGGTGATGATGTCGCTGCCGTAGCACGAGCAGCGGCTACGCGCTGGCAGATCCCGGTAATTGCCGTTGATTGCGCCGGTTATTACGGCAGTAAAAATCTGGGAAACCGTCTGGCCGGCGAAATACTGCTGAACCAGGTTATCGGTACGCGAGAACCCCCATTGCCGGTCTGGAAACCTGCCAGTGTCCGGCTGACACACGATATAGGCATCATCGGTGAATGGAATGTGGGCGGCGAATTCTGGCAGATCCTGCCATTACTGGATGAACTCGGTATTCGGGTTCTGTCAACACTCACCGGTGATTCGCGTTTTGCCGAAGTTCAGACATTACATTGTGCCGAAGCCAATCTGCTGGTGTGCAGTAAAGCCTTTCTGAATGTCGCCCGGGGATTACAGGAAAAATATGGCACACCTTACGCTGAATGCAGCTTCTATGGCATGCATAATACTTCTTCGGCATTAAAGCGGCTTACAGCCATGCTGGATGACGCTGATCTGGCACAACGAGTCTCTGCCCTGATAGAAAGGGAGGAAAGCACCCTTCAGACAAAACTAGCCTCCTTAAAACCGTTTTTGGCAGGAAAGCGCGTGCTGATTTTCAGTGGCGGATTTAAATCCTGGTCTCTGGTTGCGGCCATGCAGGAGTTAGGCATGCATGTCGTTGCCACCGGTACCGAAAAATCAACAGAAGAGGATAAAGAGCGTATTGCCAGACTCATGGGCGATCAGGTCAAAACTATTGATGACAATGACCAGCAGGCCCTGATCCGGGCGTTCCATGATTTCAAAGCCGATATTCTGATTGCAGGGGATCGTTACATTTACCCGAGCTTGAAATCTCGTATTCCATTTCTCGATGTCGATCATGTCAGACATATTGCTTACACCGGCTATGCCGGGGTTGCCGAACTCGCTCGTCAACTGACCCGAGCGCTGAAAAATCCGGTATGGGAGCATGTTTCCAGCCCCGCCCCCTGGCTCACACCACCCGTGGAAACACCTGAATTGCCGGCATCATCGGAATTGAAAATCAGCAAAGTGGCATAGGGGGTCGGATATGGCAAAAATCGAAATTTCACAGGCACCACTGGTACTGAACCCATTAAAAGTTGGTCAGTCTATCGGCGCGTCACTTGCCTTTCTGGGACTGGATCGTTGCATGCCGCTACAGCATGGCGCCCGCGGCTGCACGTCATTTAACAAGCTATTTTTCATGCGCCATTTTCGTGAGCCCATCCCGTTACAAACCACCGCGATGGAACTGACCACGGTCGTAATGGGGGCTGATGCCAACGTGGTCGAGGCGTTACAAACTATCTGTGAACGTAATAACCCGGCCGTGATTGGCTTAACCACCACAGGGCTCAGTGCCACACAAGGTGTCTGTCTGCAGCATTCACTCAAAGCGTTCCGGGAACAATGTCCGCAATATGCCGATGTGGTGGTTATTCCAGTCGAAACCTGTGACAGTCAGGGCGGATTAGAAGCCGGTTATGCGCTGGCGCTGCTTGCCATACTGAAAACATTGCTGCCAGTCAGAACACAAGCAACCGTAGCGGAATTTAAAACCGGCAAAATCACCCTGCTGCCCTCGCCGATGCTGACTCCGGCAGATATTGAAGTGCTGAAAGAATGGCTGGAATCTTATGGCTTATCCGCCATCTGTCTGCCCGACATCTCGTTATCACTGGACGGTAATCTGATGGATGAAGGCTTTAATGCCCTGACGCAGGGTGGAACAACGTTAGCGGAAATATTACAGATCGCCGAATCAGATGCCGTCATTACCATTGGGCACAGCCTGAATCAGGTGGCTGACTGGTTGCATGAGTATCATCCGGTTCCACAATTGCGTTTAACCGGTTTACACAGCCTTAGTGATTGTGATCAGCTCAATCTGTTTTTGTCTGAACTGTCCGGTGATCCGGTGCCGGCCCGGCAGCAACGCCAACGCCGCCAGTTGCTGGATGCCATGGTAGATACACAATTCCGCTTGGGAGTCTCACGTATTGCAATGGGCTGTGAAAGCGATTTTCTGTTTGCACTGACCTCTGGTCTGAGCGAAATCGGCTGTGAGATCGTCGCGGCGGTGATCCCGACCTTGCCACTACATGCCAGCACAGCTCTTATCCGCCATAAAATACAGCAGTTTCCGTCTGAAATGCTCATCGTTGGCGATCTGGGCGTACTTGAACATCTTGCATGCCAGCAACATGCCGAATTGTTGATCACCAATTCGCATGGTCAGGAAATATCCGAACGCACCGGTATCCCGTTGCTGCCTGCCGGCTACCCATTGCACAAACATGCCGGAGAACATGCACGCCAATGGATCGGCTATGCCGGTATCCGGCAGACGCTCTATCGCATTGACAACTTACTGGCATCAGGACAACAGGTGGTAGAGCCCTACCGTTCCAGTTTCTGGCCTGAACGTGACCAGATCTATTCAGCCGCAACCATTACTTCTGCCTAGAGGGAACTACTATGTTAAAAGTCGCATTTGCCAGTTCGGATGGAGTTCACATCGATCAGCATTTTGGTGCCAGTGAACAGTTAATGATCTTTGAAGTGCAGCCGGGTATGGCGGATCTGCTTAATGTCGGTCATTTTGAACAGGCCACCATGAAAGGTGAACACAAAGATAAAGTGCCGGGTTATGAAGACAATGCTGAACCGGCTTCCGTGCTGGAATCCGAGGTGACACAGGAGGAACAACCGGCGCTGCTTACCGAAGATAAAGTCATTGCGAAAATTGAATTTGTTGGTGACTGCGCAGCCGTCTATGCAGCCTCTATTGGCACCTCATCTATTCGTCGTCTGATGAATGCCGGTATTCAACCAGTCATTGTTGATTACGGCCATGAACTGGTTGATCTGTTAAATGAGGTGAGTTTTGCCCTGGTTCATGGCGGTTTATCCTGGGTTGATCGTGCTAAAGCGAAAAATAAAGCGCCGGATCGTTTTTCCTCTCTGGAAAATAAATCATGGTCTGGTTTATCCAGTCAACACGCGTTAATCACAGACCTTACAGAATAATCACGCAGACCCGCCGTTTCACATTTAAAAGAGGATGCAAAAACGCATCCTCTTTTTATTTAAATAACAAAACTTGCTGTTTATTATTATATTTTTCAAAAATGAACAAACTGAAATCAAGCCATGGAAAATGGGTGTTGCTGGAGGATTTTAAATAGACCCATCTTCATTCCTCTGATAAACAAAGAAACACGTCCTCTCTGAAAATTTCAACTTTAGCCGAAATAAATTTTATCGTGTCATACACTCAGTTATTTTCACAATACCCCTTTCAGAGCATTCAATTTTATAACTGCTATTTTTCAGTCTAAATAATTTACTTTTAAGTGCATTTTCTATTTCTTTGTACTCTGAGGTACGTAATATAGAGATTTGCATAACCCAATATGCAATAATATCCTTTAATATCAACAAATTACAATCATGGCATGCCAGTTGCTCTTATATATCTGTAAATTAATAAAACCAACTGGAGGTTTACCGTGGCAATTCGTCAATGCGCCATTTACGGCAAAGGTGGTATCGGAAAATCCACTACAACTCAGAACCTGGTTGCAGCACTGGCTGAAGCAGGTAAAAAAGTCATGATCATTGGTTGTGACCCCAAAGCCGATTCAACCCGTTTGATCCTGCACTCAAAAATGCAGGTTACCGTGATGCATCTGGCTGCAGAAGCCGGTTCTGTCGATGACCTGGAACTGGAAGATGTCATGCAAGTGGGTTACGGCGACGTGAAATGCGTTGAGTCTGGTGGCCCTGAACCAGGAGTGGGTTGTGCTGGTCGCGGGGTTATTACCGCCATCAACTTCCTGGAAGAAGAAGGCGCATATAGCGACGATTTGGATTTCGTGTTCTATGACGTACTGGGTGACGTTGTGTGTGGTGGTTTCGCGATGCCAATTCGTGAAAACAAAGCTCAGGAAATCTATATCGTTTGCTCAGGCGAAATGATGGCGATGTATGCCGCCAACAACATTTCTAAAGGGATCGTGAAATATGCTAAATCAGGTTCTGTGCGACTGGCAGGTCTGATTTGTAACTCACGTAAAACTGACCGTGAAGATGAATTGATCATGGCGCTGGCTGATAAGCTGGGTACACAGATGATCCACTTCGTCCCACGTGATAACACGGTGCAACACGCCGAAATTCGTCGTATGACCGTGATTGAATACGATCCAAAATGCAAGCAAGCCGATGAATATCGCGCTCTGGCCAACAAGGTTATCAACAACAAGATGTTTGTAGTTCCAACTCCACTAGAGATGGAAGAACTGGAAGCGTTGTTGATGGAATTCGGTCTGATGGATGCAGAAGACGAATCGATTGTCGGTAAAACAGCTGCTGAAGAAGTGGTCGCATAAAAAACGCTTTCTCTTTCCGGATGACGTTGACACTCATTCTGAAAGTATGATCCCGTGAAGAGGAAAGGTGCTGAGCCTTTCCTCTTTGCTTATCAGACACCGCTATATTGCAGCGCAATCGTTGTATGTTTTATTGCATATCAAACCATTAATCAGACAAAAATGACAATACCCCTATGATTTCACCCAATGGTAAATAATAGATATTTCTTTAATTTCAACAAATTGACAAAAATTTCATACTAACCCAATTACGACACATAACGGTATGCCCTTTGCTTCGCAATATACAAATACACATATTGCAAGATCAAAGATGACCCCAAAAGCACCTCATCACCCCAATTCCTTACTGGGGGAATTAAAATTATGTACCGAAGTGGGCCCATCTCTGGGCGATACTCGCATTCAACTACTGGAAGCAATTGACCGGCTGGGATCCCTGACACAGGCAGCCCGTTCGATTCCCATCTCCTACCGGACGGCATGGGATGCGTTGGATGATATGAATAATCTGACCGATAAACCGCTGGTAACACGAATGACAGGCGGCAAAAATGGCGGTGGAACTCAGTTAACACCCTATGGTAAACAAACTGTTGCGTTATACCGGGCATTACAGGCGGAATATCAGCAGGCATTGCTACAGATCCAGCAACAATTGGAAAAAGACAAACCCTGCCAAGGTAATAAAGAGAAATGCGAACAATATGATGCCCCGCAATTCCGTCGCCTGTTACGCCGCTTATCCATGCGCAGCAGTGCTCGTAATCAATTCATTGGTACTGTCACCGCTATCCGCTCCGGCCCTGTTGAATTTGAAGTGACGTTACAGCTTGATGAACATACCCATTTGACAGCACTAATAACCAGTGAATCAGCAGAACGTCTGGGGATTTTTCCCGGCGAAGAACTGTATGCCTTGATCAAATCGTCGTCAGTTATGTTGGTGACTGATCGAAAGCTAAAATTATCGACCCGCAATCAACTTTGGGGAACGATCAGCCACATCTTCCGTGGGCCGGTTAATACCGAAGTAGTAATCAGTTTACCCGGCGACAGGAGTGTCTGTGCCGTGATCACTACCGAAAGTGCACAAGAGATGGGGCTTCAGGAAGGGCAAGATGCTTCTGCTGCGTTTAAGGCATCAGCCGTCTTACTCTGTAGTTTTCAGGGATAGTGCGCACTTATAAAAAATCACGGAGTAACTGTTCAGAACCGAACAGTTACTCGTTTTTAGTTCCGCAATGTAGAACTGCGATCCTCAAATTTCTTACCGTAATGTACCAAACTGTTTGAATTAATATTTTTTCATTATTTTTCATATAGTTAAAACAAAACAAAAATGTCCGTTTTATGGCATGTCTTTTGGAATTAAACATGTGAGCTTAATCACGTTCGTAACGCAATTACAAAGGAATGTCTTATGAAATCAATGAAGTATGATTTTTGTCTATCACTTGTCTGTTCGTCGCTTATCAGTATTGGTTTCCCTGCTACTGCTGCCGTGAATGATGCAGCAATAAAAGAATTACCAACTGTGCAAGTCACAGGTCAAAAAAAGAAAAGTGTTATGACAGGGAAAGCCACTCAGGGATATCGAGTTACCAACGCCAGCATCGGGCCGCTAGGCAATAAAAAAATACTGGATCTGCCCTACTCTGTTCAGTCTGTATCAAGTGACTTGATCCAAAACCAGCAGGTCAATGGCACGCCGGATTTGCTCAAATACACGCCATCTGCGCAGGTGGAATATCGTGGCGGCGGTGAAATTGGGCGCCCGCAAACACGCGGTTTCCAGGCTGATCTGCTGCAAAATACACGTATTGATGGTTACAGTGTGGGATCTCACTATCCTCAACCCGTTGAGCTGTATGAGCATCAGGATGTTCTCTATGGTCTGTCTGGTGCGTTTTATGGCCCATCAAACGCAGCCGGGGTTTTTAATTCTGTATTGAAACGACCTACTGATACTCCATTGCGTAGGGTCAGTCAGTCGTATGAAGACAGTAGTCAGTATGTCACCCGTGGCGATTTTAGCGGACGCACCGGTGATAATGAAAAGTTTGGTTATCGTTTAAATCTGATGCATGGCGATGGTGAACGCTATGTTGAAAACAGCAATCTACGACGTGAACTGGTTGGATTAGCAGTCGATACAAGAATAAATGATCAAACGCTGCTGGAAGCGAATGTCAGCCGATTTATTTATGATCAAACCGGCTATCCCGGCAGTTTTGGTCTTAGTACTACTGCGACAGCAATGCCTAGTGCAGCAGATGCAAAAAAGTTGGGCTATGGACAATCCTTTGCAATATCAAATACAACCAGTGATCTGTTCGGTGCCAGATTAACCCGTCATCTATCAGATGACTGGAAAGTGGTCGGAGGGTTGCAGGAACAAGATGTTCTCAGATCGACTCATGGTGCCAGTAATAAAAACTTCAATGATGATGGCTCATACACGACCACGACCAGTGAAAGTTATACCAAGCAACAACTACTCAGTAATCAACTTTATCTGAATGGAAAAGTAAGAACCGGACAATACGGCCACGACCTCGTGATCGGTACAAACGGTTACCATAACCCCGGGTTTCAGGCCACGAATGCTGCGACCAAAGCCTCTACCTGCAAGGGATCGCTTGATAATCCCTGCTTTATCACAACGGAACCAAGCTGGAATGGTTATGGCAGCTTTTCTGAAACCGGCGATACCACCTATCAGACACTGATCCTCGGCGACACCATGAAACTAAACCAGAACTGGTCAGTCATGGGCATGCTAAGCAACAGTTGGATGCATGTAAAAACATTTGCACCATCGAACAATAGCGATAATGGAGGTGGGCCACTAAATGTGGATTATGCGCCTAGCATGACAACCGCATTGATGTATAAACCACGTCGCAATATAACCACCTATATTAATTATGCTGACAGTATCCAGCCAGGTGGAACCGCACCAGTAGGTGCCCTTAATCAGAATCAGGTATTAGATCCTTACCACACAAAACAAATCGAAACTGGATATAAAACCGAAATGGCCGGTATGGAATATACCGCGGCCATCTTCCGTATTGAACGCCCATTGGCTTATACCGGCAACGATAATATTTACCGGGAACAAGGTCAGCAGGTAAACCATGGTATTGAGTTGTACAGCCGTGGCCGGGCAACTGACAATACAACTGTTATGGGCGGTGTAACCTGGCTTGATCCTAAACTGAAAGATACCTTTCTTGAATCTACAGACAACAAACGGGTGATAGGCGTTCCCGAATGGCAGGCAAATATGCTGGCGGAATACGATCTTCCTCAGATTAACGGTCTGACACTGACTGGCAACCTGCACTACACCGGCAAACGAGCCGCCAACAATACCAATACCGCTTGGGCTGACGGTTATACCATCGCTGATATCGGTACCCGCTTCACCAAAAAAATTGGCGATAAAAAGACGCTGACCTGGCGGCTTGGTATCAACAACGTTACCGACAAGCAATACTGGGCGTCGCTGATGCCGGGCAATACCGAAGGGAATACGGTCGCGGCATCAAGTGCCTATCTGGGTGAACCCCGAACCTTCAGAACCTCACTGCAATTGGATTTCTAAATTAAGAAATCATGCTGGCCATTCATATTGCGAGGTAATTTCATGAAAAAAATACGTTCTTACTTTTATTCAGTTGCCCTGATACTGGGTTTCATTCTAACCCCAGTGCAAGCTAAACAAGTTGTTGATATGGCTGGTAGAGAAATATCTTTACCTCAACATATCGGGCGTATCTACACCTTTTCTCATTCATTTTCGATTATTACTGCTCTGGCTCCTGAAAAATTGGTGGGGTTTCCTTTTCCATTCAAAATGAAGCCGGAATACCGAGCTTATCTACCAGTGCCCGCTCGTGATCTTCCGCAAATTTCAGTTGGGCAGGATATGAATCTGGAACAGGTAAAAGCAGCAGGTATCGATTTGGCCGTGGGATGGAATACCCCGGCCTTTCAGCGAGAGCAATTGAAACAATTACAACGGGTCTCCGTGCCTGCAGTGCTGGTTGGTGTTGATAAACTCAGTGACTACCCGGCAACATTCCGTTTCTTAGGTAAAGTTCTTGATAAATCTGAACGGGCGGAAAAGTTGGCCCGTTATATAGAAACAGCCAGTATGCGTCTTGCTAAAGCTGTTTCTACAATCCCAGAGAAAGATAAAATCCGTGTCTATTATGCCGAATCTGTTGATGGCCTGACATCACAATGTGGTGAAGCCGACCGCGCCGAGGTGATTCGTCTGGCTGGCGCAGTCAATGCGCTCATCTGTCAGGATCTGCCACCAGCGAAAGCTATTCCTGCTGATATTGAATCCAGTAACGTGGTTGCAGGCATGGAAACGCTGGTCAGAATCAATCCGGATGTCATTATTACCCGATTCCCTGCCACGACCGACATGATCAGCAACGATCCACGCTGGGCCATGTTGAACGCGGTGAAATTACACAGAGTGTATGCGATCCCTTCTCTGCCATTTAACTGGTTTGACCGCCCACCGTCATTTATGCGAATCATGGGTGCGCAGTGGTTGGCTAATAAACTGTATCCTTCGGTTTATCCCGTCAATTTAGAAAAAGAAACACATGACTTTTATCAACTCTTTTTCCAGGTGGATTTAGATAAAACAGCCATCAGCAAACTGCTGAATAAATCCAATTAACGGGAGACTTGTCATGGATGCTTCAACTGCCAATTCACAAATTAGTTATTCTAGCGCCAAAAACAGGCGCTGTTTTCACAAGCTAACATGGTACAGCTTGTTATTGGGTGGGTTGTTTGCTGCGATATTGGTCGCGTTCTCTATCGGAAAATACCCAACCTCCCCACCAGAGATCATTCGCTTTTTTCTGCATTGGGCCGGTCTGGCTGAAATGGACAACGGCCGCTTTGACGCATTACACAATGTGCTGATCGACATCCGTTTGCCTCGTATTCTGGTCGCAATGTTAGTCGGCGCGACGTTATCTGTGGCTGGTGCCGCCTTTCAGTCGGTATTCCGCAATCCACTGGTTTCACCAGGCTTATTAGGCGTACAAAGTGGCGCGGCCTTTGGTGCTGCATTAGGCATACTTTTGGGATTAAGCTGGCCGCTTATTCAGGGGCTGGCATTTTTATTGGGGCTGGTTGCTGTGTTTGCCAGTGTGCTGATCGCCAACGTGTTCGGGCAATCCTCAATGGTCATGCTGGTTTTAGGCGGCATGATCAGCAACGCTTTTTTTTCATCATTATTATCGGTTATTAAATATGTTGCCGACCCCATGAATGTGCTGCCTTCCATTGTTTACTGGTTGATGGGGAATCTTGCTCTCGCCAATATGCATCAGGTGCTGATCTTCGCTGGCCCTTTGCTGGTGGGTATTCTGGCCCTTTCATTCTGTGGCCGGCTGCTTGATGCCCTGTCGATGGGGGATGATGAAGCCCGATCGATAGGAATACCGGTTCATTGGACGCGCTACAGTCTCATCGCCATAACCACGATGATTTCCGCATTAACGGTTTCTGTTGCAGGCACGATTGGCTGGGTCGGACTGCTGATCCCGCATATCGTGCGTCTCCTGCTCGGGCCCGCTAATACTCGAGTATTACCCGCAAGTATAATTCTCGGAGCAATATTCCTGCTTCTTGCCGATGTTATTTCGCGCTGTATTGCAAATACCGAAATCCCGATTGGAATTGTCACCGAAATTCTAGGAATTCCCGTATTTCTGATGGTTTTAAAACGCTCGCGTAAAGGATGGCATTAATATGAACACTCTCACCGAGCTAACCGCAGAACAAGTCTGCTACGCCTATAAAGGCCACACAGTTTTACATGGCGTATCACTTTCTGTCAGAGAAGGTGAACTGGTCTCGCTTCTGGGAAAAAACGGTGCGGGCAAAACCACGTTACTTAAAATCATGCAGGGGTTCTTAACGCCCTCTCAGGGGCAGGTAACCTTAAATCAGAAACCACTGCAGAATTTTTCCCGCCGGGAACTGGCCAGATACATTGCCTATGTACCCCAGTCACATATTCCACCGTTTCCCTATACCACTGAAGAGGTAGTGCTGCTGGGACGCATCCCCTGGTCTGGGTTTTTCAGCCGTATCAGCGACGAAGATAAAGCGGTGGTCAATTCGGTACTTGCACTGTTACAGATCCATCACCTTGCCCGTCGTATTTATACTGAACTTTCCGGAGGGGAACGCCAACTGGTGTTGATAGCCCGTGCCTTAGCGCAGGGGGCGCGAATATTAATCATGGATGAACCAGTAACCGGACTGGATTATGGCAATCAGTTCCGTTTACTGGATACTCTTGAAGCTTTGGTTGCGCAAAATTTCGGTATTCTGATGACAACTCACCATCCTGAACATGCTCTACGGGTTTCAAGCCGGGTGGCATTATTGAATGAAGGAGAGATCCAGCAAACCGGCTGTGCTGAAATGATCCTGACGTCATCAACCATTCACAAACTATACAACATTCATGTCGAAACGATGCAAATACACGGACAAACCGTCTTCATCCCTGCCTGAGCCATTTTCTTCTTAAGCCAAACCACCTCATCATGAGGTGGTTTCTTATTGGGAATTGGATAAATTGTTTACGACAGATGTTATTTTTCAGCCGGATGGGTAACGAAAGATATTTTATGTAAACCATATCGTGACAATAAGCCAAGTAATTCAGCCACATATGAATAGGCAACCGATTGATCTGCATAGAGCTGAATTTCTGGTGTGTTTACCGATCCAGCTAATGTTGCAATTTTTGACTCCAACGCATTTTTTTCCAGCCGCTCATTATTGAGAAAAAACTGTCCGACTGCATCCACGGAAATAAATACGGGCTTGTTTTCAACTTTATTCGGCTGGCTGTCCGTCTGCGGTAATTGCAGCTTTACTGCATGTGTCATCAGTGGTGCGGTGATCATGAAAACAATCAGCAATACCAGCATAATATCAATCATAGGTACCATATTGATTTCTGCCATAGGGGTATCACTCTGTTGTTGACGACGGCCTAGGTTCATAACAACTCCCCTTGCTTATGCGAAGCATTAAACTCAGTAACCGAGGACAATGCGGTTGTTTGAGTAAGCGGAAGTAAAACATTATGGCGGATCACGATACTGAGCTGGTTCGCAAAGTGATCTAACTGTGCCAGTTCTCGTCTGTTGAGGCGCACGAACAGGTTATAGGCAAACACGGCTGGTAATGCGACCAACAAGCCGATCCCCGTCATCACCAACGCCTCGCCCACTGGTCCGGCAACCTGCTCAAGACTGGATGAACCCTGTGCACCGATAGCCTGTAATGCATGATAAATTCCCCAGACTGTACCAAATAAGCCGACAAAGGGAGCACAGGCACCGATACTGGCTAGTAAGGTTAAACCAGATTCAAGCCTGATTCGCTCACTATCCAGCTCATCCTGAAGCACGTTCAATAATAATGAATAACGTGCATCGTCCGTCATCTCATGTTTCTGGCTTAACACCAGCCAGCATTGCCAGGCGCAGACGCATAACTGTGGATATCTATTTCTCTGAGGTTTATTGTCTTTAATTAATGCAGACAGATATTGATGATTTCCATGCTGACTAAAGTCAAGATAAAACTTTCGAATTGAAAAAATACGAAATAAATAACTACATAACCGACTAAGAATTAGATACCAGCAAAATAACGACATAGATAGCAGAATAAATAATGCAATTAATCCGGGGCCAGTTATAGAACCCGCAATTTCTTCAAGCGGTGTTAATATAAAAGCATTTAGTAATTCCATTACACATCCTCCAGTTTGAACTTTACCGGTACCAGAATCCACGAGAATATTTTCTCTGTTCCTTTCATTGCTGGAATAAATGTCCAGCCATATACAGCTTTTTGAGCTGCCACATCTAACCTGCCAAAACCACTGCTTTTCTCTAGGACTATTTTCTCTGCATGACCAGATGCCGCAACCGCTACTTTTAAAATAACAACACCCTCTTCATGCAACCTCACAGAGGCATCCGGGTAATCCGGTTTAGGATTATTCAGATAGCCTGCATTAAATTTTACTGGTTCTATTATTGCCTCATTTATCTGTTTACTTCTTACATGTTCTAACGTGTCATTAAGCACTTTTTGATTTTCATTTTTGGTTAATGTTTTTTTCTCAGACTTATCTATGCTTATTTTTTTAATTTTTAGTTTTTGTCTGAAAACTTGTTTTGTAGTCACATCAGATTTATGCGATGTGACCGTTTCTTTTTTTTCAATAATCGGTGTTCTTGGCTGCTGAGCCGGAATTATGACTGTAGACGGTGTTATTGTATTCTCAGGTGGTGATACAAAACTAATCTCCAACGTTGCCACTGGGGGTGCTGTTTTCGCTGGGCTATCTGTCCAACATAGCCACACGCACAGATGGGTAATCACAACTATTATGAAAAAACAGCTATTTTTTATTCCATGATAAATTCGATCCCGATATTTTTTATTTACTGCCTCAGACTGATGTTTATAAACGTCATCAGTCATTAACATTCCTGTATAATTATCAACATAAAAAAACGTCAAACCTCTATTCTTCATGATTCAGGCCATTGATGAAACACCTCATCTATTGCAGGCAACAAAAATGCCATTCCTGTGTACACTCTGATTTACCAGAGGAAATAATGGATTTTCTTTGTAATTATTTGACATTCAGGAACATTCACATCCACTGACACAATAAACCCAGTTAATCACCCCCAGATATTCATGCACGATATGACCAATAGGAACTAAATATTTTAATTTTGTACCAATCAGTGCATTAATTTATTGCGACTGTCACAAACAAATAATAATACATTGAAATTATTGAAATAATTGTGCGTTCAAGATCGTTTATTCAGTGGCACGCTTAATGCCAGCTGGTAATTACATCTCTGCTGTACTCAGCTTTAACTATTCGGGAGAAATGAGGTGGATAGAAAAGTGAATGACTTTGATTACACCAACCAAACTAACCCCGTTAGCGGATTTTTGCTTTCCCGTCACTCCTGCCACCAGCTGTCAGCTCCTGCGCCACAGGCTGATCATCTGGAGTTGATCTTGCGGGCAGCGTTGAAGGCACCGGACTTCCAGACATTACGGAATTATCGTTTTCTGATCGCAGAAAATGACGGGTTGTTCCGGCTGGGTCAGAAGATGGCTAACGCTGCCCGCACTGAAAATAAAACCAATGAAATCATCCGCAGAGTAGCCCTGATGCCTTCGCGAGCTCCTATGGTCATCACCATAGTGGCAACGCCTAAGAAAAATAAGCATGTCTCTGCATTAGACCAAATTCTGTGTGCCGCTTCCGCCGTACTGATGATGCAGTTGACTGCCTTAAGTCTTGGTTACAACGGTATCTGGCGTTCCGGCTGGATGATGCAAAGCCGGGCATTACATCAGGAACTCCATCTGCAACCCGAAGATCAGATTGTCGGTTTTCTCTATCTCGGTACACCACTGACTCATGAAAAAGTTCCGGCACCGGCAACTGATCCTTACGCATATACAGAATGGCTTTAAACCGGCAGGAGGCAAGCGATGAATAAGGTTCAGCTTAAATGTGGTATTGAATTTGAATACATGCTGGTCAATACCGACGGAAAACTGGTGAATTTCAGCACGCATCAGTATCACGACTTTGTCACTTGGCTGGATCAAAAACCTGGCAGAGATGATAGATCGCTGGCAAAAGGCGATTTAGGCATCAAGGATGGATACTGGTATCTCGAAGGTGACGAGCGTTTCGATGAAAATGGTCATTTCAGCAAGCTCGAAGTGAAAGGTGTTGAGATAAGAACGCCGCCACGCAGCTCTGTCGAAGAGGCACTCGCGTCATTACTGGATATAGAGCATCAGTTAAAACTGACCCTGCATAAAAATGCGCTGCGGCTTGCCATTAGCGCTTTTAATCCTGAACAGTCGGCTTATGTTTACAATCCACCGTTAAATGCATTTGAACAAACTCTTCGCCAGCAGCATAAGGAATATCAGGCATCACACGTATCCACACTGACCTATGGCCCGGATCTGAATTTGTCTTTTCTGGGGATGAGTCCGGAAAAATGCCGCGATATTGCCAGAAAATACACCTACTATGCCCCATTCATCGTGCCATTCAGTTTTAATGCTCCCTGCATTATGCCTGCAGGCCCGACTCTCTATTCGCGCCGGACGTATGAACGTGGCGGCTTGCGGCCAAGCTGCAAATACTATGTTCAGGATGTCTCCGACCAACAATACCCCTTATCAGCACAGGCACGGCTGCCATCTGAAACCGGACGGATTGAATTCAAAGCTTTTGATGCAATGCCCGATGCCCGCACACTCCGCGCCTGTTTCTATCTGCTGATTGGTCTTGCGCTTGACCATCAACTGGAAGGGCGTTCGGATCATCCGGATCATGCGTTATTCCGTATCGCCGCACAACACGGGTTTGATGACTATCTGATCCACAATACTGCCAATGAGGTTTTGCATCAGGCACAGATTGCACTGGCGGAACATCGTTTTACTGCCGGACTGGATGCTGTCGACGATTTACAACACATGCTGGCAACCCGGAAAACACCGGCACACCGCTTCAACAGTTTTCAGTGGATGCAGGAGCAGTTATTCGAGATCAGAGGGTTGGGTGAATGAGAACTCCCGGATTTCTAGGCCGTGTACCGGTACCGTTACGGCAAACATTTCAGGCCGATATTGAGCGTCTGGCTAATCATTATGAGGCAGATACGGGAAAAACACTCCGCTATGAAACTTGTTCTGGGGCAGAATGGTTTGCCCCGTTTAAACAACTGAATCAACGGACTGCACCGCAAAATCTTCCCGACATGCTCTGTATCACCGGCTCGGCCGATATACTCAGTTCGCCGAATCTGACGCATTATCGCAATGATCACGCGTTGCTTGCGGCGAGCGCAATGCACCCGGCATTTGCGCAAAGTGGCCTGCCCGACCCGCAGCATATTTTTCATCTGTTTGCTGCCATCCCGTTTGTTCTATTAATCGACCACGAAAAATTGGATGGCCGGCCAGCCCCCCGACGTTGGGCAGATTTACTCAACCCACTCTATCAGAGTGATATTGTTTTTGGCGGGTGGAAACCCGATCCTGGTAAGCCCTATACCGAATTCAATCGTTTTCTTTTGCTGGCTATCTATCGGTTTTTCGGCAGTAAAGGGTTACATGCCTTTGCGCAAAACGTCAAAGATATACAGCATCATGTCGTCATCGCCCGCACAGCCGGAACTCGCAGCCCTCAAGCTTCCGCCATTTCGATACTCCCCTGGATGCAGGCGTCGATGTGCCCACACCGTGCTCATACCGAAATCATTTGGCCCGATGATGGCGCCCTGACGATGCCGCTCGCCTGTCTGATTCAACCCAAAGCAATCACGTCACTCCGCCCCCTGATCGATTATTTTTACTCCGCGCAGTGGCAGCAATTCCTGATGCAGGCCTGCTACCCACCCGTCATGCCAACGTGGTGTACGGCACTGCCGAATGATGCCTCCTTCAAATGGTTAGGCTGGGATTTTGTGCGCGAAAACCCGATGCTACAGCTCAGTCAAACAGCCGCAACCCTCTTTTTTAATGCCTGGATACCCGCAAACCGGATCCCTGTAAAGGAGTACAGACAATGCAGTTAATTACCTTTGCCGGCCCACCTTCATCAGGTAAAAGTGCCGTGATTATTCAGACCATTCGGCTATTGCATCGCCAGGGAATAAAAACCGGTGTGGTTAAATTTGATGCACTTTCTACGCTGGACGATCAGCTCTATCAGAAACACGGAATACCGGTGAAAACCGGACGTTCGGGTGGCATTTGCCCTGATCATTTCTTTGTCACTAACATTGATGACTGTCTGCAGTGGGGTCTGCGTCATCAGTTCGATATGCTGATCAGCGAAAGTGCCGGGCTTTGCAACCGGTGTGCGCCACATATCAAAAACGTCACGGCTATCTGTGTTATTGATGCGCTCTCGGGTATTCATACCCCTCAGAAAATGGGGCCGATGCTGAAGATGGCTGATTTCGTGGTGATTACCAAAGGTGACATCGTTTCTCAGGCCGAAAGAGAAGTCTTTTCCTATTACACCCAGCTGGCTAACCCCAAAGCCGAAGTATTTTTCTGTAATGGTCTGACGGGCCAGGGTGCACTGGAGCTGGCCTCACAGCTACAGCAAAGCCCACATCTAACAACGTTGAATGGTTACAAGCTCCGCTTCCCGATGCCGGCTGCAGTTTGCCCTTATTGCGTCGGCGAAACTGCCATTGGCCCACAGCATCAGCGCGGACATTTGAAGAAAATGCAGTTTGAGGAGATGTGTCATGATTGATCAACCCGATATTGCCCTGCAGCCACTGTCGCTGTTGATCGCCAAATACCCCTGTATCCGTGACTTTGTTCAGCAGATCGGGTTGCCTGTGCAGGGAAAAAATCTTTCTCTTTCAGAGTGGATCAATCAGCTGAATCCCGAACAATTACAGGAAGCAGGTTATCACCAGAATGCCCTCCTGCCTTATCTGCAGGAAATGATTGTCCAATACCAGAAAATCGACACGGTGACAAACCAACAGATCACCTCATTGACCATCCTTGGCGGCACAACCAAACAGGGGATACCAGAGGAGAAACAGATCTGTGTCCACCCCGGAGAAATCATCACCATTGTCGGCCCAACCGGTTCAGGGAAAAGCCGGTTGCTGGCAGATATTGAATGTCTGGCGCAGTGCGATACACCATCCGGAAGATCCATTCTTATTAATGGCATGCTGCCAGATCGGAAGATGCGTTTTTCCTCGCAACATAAACTGGTGGCACAGCTCTCACAGAACATGAACTTTGTGGTTGACCTGACTGTGCAGGAATTCATCACCATGCACGCAACTTGCCGTCATATCAGGGATATTGAACAAACGGTTGCCCGCGTCATTGCCTGCGCCAACGACCTAACCGGTGAACAATTTCTGCCATCCACGCCAGTGACTCAGCTCTCTGGTGGTCAAACCCGTGCACTGATGATTGCCGACATTGCGTTGCTTGGTTCAGCTCCCATCATTCTTATTGATGAAATCGAAAATGCCGGTGTCGATCGCCAGCGGGCATTAGAACTATTGGTATCCGAAGACAAAATCGTCTTCATTTCCACCCATGATCCGTTACTGGCACTGCGAGGAAACAGCCGGATTGTGATTCAAAACGGCGGTATACATAAAATCATTCCGGTTTCAGAAGAAGAAAAACACGTTCTGGATAAACTCGAATCGCTGGAGTCGGTATTACTGAATGCCAGAGACACATTAAGGGCGGGTAATCAACTAACTCGTTTTGGTTGACTCCTACTCTTATATGAGCTCAGACAAGTGACCGAAGTAACATAACTTCACGATATTTATTACTGAAGCCAAACATCAATGGCATACCAAGGAAAGACGAAAATGAAAAAGCCCTGATAAATCAGGGCTTTTTTCTAAATGTTTGGCGGAAGGATAGGGATTCGAACCCTAGAAGGGCTACAAACCCTTGCCGGTTTTCAAGACCGGTGCATTTAACCACTCTGCCATCCTTCCAAGTGCGGCAAATACTACTAAAGCTTTTGTTCGTTGTAAATATGAAAGCTATTTCACGATGCTAACTGAATAGTTATTAAGCTAATTACTGCCTAATACTCATATAAAACTGTTGTTTTGCGCACAGTTCTGGTTTGATTATCATAAATCACTACTTCTTGAATGGTCATTGTTCAGTATGTTGGCTTTCTCCCGATTTTTGCAGCGGTTCATCACTGATACGCATGTTTTCTTTGCCTTAAAAGTATCATGTGCCTTGGCTGGCATTCTGCTACCCGGCCTATTTTTGAATATGATCCATGAAACAGTGGCTATGGCGTTAGGGGTTGTAGCAGGCGCCATCGCCGAGCCTGATGATTCGCCATCTGGTCGAGCCAAATCGTTATTATTGACACTTTGTTGTTTTTGGATCGCCACCTTATCGGTACAACTCCTCTACCCCTACCCTTGGCTCTTCGCAACCGGGCTCTTGTTTTCAACTTTCTTTTTCATCATGTTAGGTGGTTTAGGTAAACGCTACAGCAGCATTAGTTTTGGTAGCTTGTTGGTTGCCGTTTATTCCATGATGGGAGCAGCACAGGCTCCGACGATTTGGTTCCAGCCAGTGTGGTTGTGCACCGGCGCATTGTGGTATGGCTTTATTTCTCTCAACTGGCTGCGGATCACGCCGAACAAACCTTTACGTGAACAACTCACTCAGACCTGTTTTTCACTCGCGCGTTATTGCACGCAAAAAGCGTGGTTATTCCCGAGTAATGCCGATGAACAGTCTGCTATTCATCAGAAATTGGCCATTCTGAATGTTGATTGCATGAATTCAATTAACACCTGTCAGGAAATGCTAGCCAGAAGACTTCAGCATCCCGACTCCGAGTTACAAGAACTTGCGACACTGCAAGCTATTACTGAACAGATCCATGAACGGATCACCTCCAGCCATTATCTTTATAATCGCCTAAAGGAGGATGTGCATAGCAATCCGTTGTTAGACGGTTTTCGCGAATTACTGCGCCAACTCGGAAGTGCAGTGCAGCAACTGGGCTATGCCACACTTATCAATAACCCATATCAGGTCTCACCCGGTCTGCTTTGGGGAATTCAGGCATTGGGCGATCAGTTACAATTCAGTCACGAAAAATCCCCTTTTTCACCTCATACTGTCAATGCACTGCGTTTTCTGCAAAAAAACCTGCTGGAAATTGTTAAATTATTAGCTTCGCTTGATAACAGTGTTAACCAAGAAACCAAATTGGTTGTCAAAAATATTGCACCGAGCCCCAATCTAAGTGCTCTGTCTGTCTGGCAAAAGTTCTGTGCTCATTTCAGTTTCAAATCGCCATTATTCCGTCATGCATGTCGTATGAGTTTATGTCTGGTGGCGGCTTATGGGCTTTTACAGTTGTTTAATATCAAACAAGGTTTTTGGGTGTTATTAACCTGTCTCTTTGTTTGCCAATCGAGTTATACAGCAACGCGCCAACGCCTTTTCCAACGTATTGCGGGCACTTGCAGCGGCCTTATTCTTAGCCTTCCCTTATTGTGGTTTTCGCCGCAGCCAGGTATTCAGTTGGTTTTAATGGCTATCGCCGCCATTTTCTTTTTTGCCCAACTGAGAAGTAACTATAGTGTGGCGGTGATTTTTATTACCTTGTTTGCCATGACGGCTTTTGGGCTTTTAGGTGTAGAGGAGAAAAGCATCATCCTGCCGCGATTTGTCGACACCTTATTGGGTAGTGTGCTGTCTTTCGGCGCAGTGACCGTGTT
The DNA here is from genome assembly GCF_000527035.1 of Tolumonas lignilytica. NCBI lineage: Bacteria > Pseudomonadati > Pseudomonadota > Gammaproteobacteria > Aeromonadales > Aeromonadaceae > Tolumonas > Tolumonas lignilytica. The sequence continues at coordinate 3,097,240 of NZ_AZUK01000001.1, read as the reverse complement.
ATGGCCTGAATGGCAATATCAGCGTATTCCGGAACTCTTGGCTAATGCGACTCGCTGTAATTATGAATATCTGAAATCGATCATTTCATCATTACAAACATCACAGCAAGATGAGCAATTTAACCGTAAACGGATAGCGGCGCATCATTCCGATAGCGCCTTGGCGCAAGCATGGCTCAATATGCAAACCGATCCCAAACAACAGCGACGCTATATTACGTTGTGTGCTGCACTGATTTATAGAAACCACAGTTTGTTGTCTTATGTGTCCGCACTGGGCGTCCATCAGGAATTGCATGGTTCTTTGTTTGAACCACAATTGATACAATACGCAGAATCTCTTTTTAAGGCGCTAGATGAATCTGTTACAGCCCTGTCGGGTAATAATAACGAGAATCCTATTGAGTTGGCATCCTTAACTCCCATCCCCTATGCCGATTCAAATGAAAACACAGATCAACGTATAGGGTTAATTCAGCAAGAGATGAATCATATCGGTATTATGACCACAGAGATCTTAAAACTGTCTCGCTTATTAAGACCCCTTATACAGAGTCATAGTGCAGAAAAGGCTTTTTTTTGGAGTAAATAAATGTTGGTTCTTGGCAACATGGAAATCGAAACCGATGCGCACGGATATCTCAAAAACATAGGTGACTGGAAACCAGAACTCGCCGAATTGATTGCGGCGAAAGAGCATATCACCCTGACCGATGCGCACTGGGAAGTGATCCATTTTGTGCGTGATTTCTATGCTGAATATAAAACATCCCCGGCAATTCGTGCCCTGGTTAAGGCAATGGCGCAAAAACTAGGTGAGGATAAAGGCAACAGTCGCTATTTATATCGTCTTTTTCCAGAAGGCCCGGCTAAACAGGCCACCAAAATCGCCGGGTTGCCTAAACCAGCCAAATGTATTTAATTGCTTGATAATTAAGAAAAGTAATAGACCTATGAATAGCATTGATAAATTAGCCTGGTTATATATCGAGAACCGAAAACTTTTATGTGCGCGTTCAAAAGGAAAGATGCCTTTTTATTCTCCCGGCGGAAAACGCGAAGCTGGCGAAAGCGATCAGCAAGCATTAATGCGGGAAATTAACGAAGAGCTGTCTGTCGATCTGATTCCTGAATCGATGGAATATGCAGGCACATTTAACGCTCAGGCCGACGGAAAACCAGAAGGCGTTATGGTTAAGATGACGTGTTACTACAGCCGTTATAACGGCACGCTTCAGCCTGCTTCCGAAATTGAAGAAACAGCCTGGCTGACATCGGCAGATAAAAGTAAGAGCTCGCTAGTAACAACGCTGATTATGGACTGGCTGGTCAGCGAAGATAAAATTGACTAACGATTATTCCGATATGGCTATGATAAATAGCCATACCCGTCTATACCGTTAAGACCTGAGGCACATATTCCGTCAGATAATCTATCATTGCCCGCACGGACGGTAACATGCCTCTGCGACTGGCATAGACAATATGAATATCTTGTTCTTGGGTTCCCCACTCTTCCAGTATATGTACGAGCGCCCCCTTTTTAATTCCTGGTGAAACAATCCGTTCAGGCAGTAATGCTATTCCGACACCACTGAGTGCGGCGTTATATTGCACCATAAAATCAGAACAGGTTAAGCGCGGTCGGTGTGTCACTTTTATTTTGTCTTCCGCATTTGAGATTAGCGACCACGTTTGTTCCGCCCCACCGTGCAATGAGCCAATGGTATCGAATTGTGAAAGAAGCTGGGGATCGTCAATATTGCCGCACGTTTTTAGGTAAGCAGGGCTGGCAACTAATATCATATGGCCCGAAGCTATGCGCTTGGCAACCAAACCCGGCTCTCGCAAACCGGCATCTAACGCCCGCAGTGCAATATCAATACGTTCATCAATCAAATTCACTACACGATCAGAAGAGTCTAACTCCACAGACACTTTCGGATAAGACCGCATAAAATTGGCTATCAGCTGAATAATATAAGACTGTGCCATTGCCGTAGGACATGTCATTCGCAAATGGCCTGCAGGTTCACTCTGTAATTGCTCAACGGCATGTTGAGCCGCCTCAGCCTCTATCATCATGGCAGCACAGTGCTCATAAAAGATCCGCCCTGTTTCTGTCAGAGAAAAACGGCGTGTGTTCCTTTGCAACAGTCGCACGCCCAGATCATTTTCCATTAATGCAATTCGGCGGCTTAATTTAGATTTACTGATGTTGGTATGGCGTTCTGCCGCACTGAAACCACCATGCTGGACTACCAACGCAAAATATCGCAAATCATTTAAATCCATTTTATTGTCCTATAAATGAGATAATTATTCTTAATTTTGGTGTCTTATCATCCATTGTTCCATGAATTATCGTGATCATTATCTAAACCACTCAGGAGATCCACCATGGAACAACGTCTTAATTTCTATTCATCAGCACCTGAAGCCATAGAATCGATGGTCAATTTAGAAAAATACATTCGTACTTCAACTCTGCCAAAATCACTGATGGAATTGGTACGTTTACGTGCATCACAGATTAATGGTTGTGCCTATTGTGTTGATTTGCACACGAGTGATGCCCGGAAAACAGGTGAAGATGAAAGACGGCTTGCAGCAGTTGTTGTCTGGCGTGAGACGCCCTTTTTTAGTGAGCGTGAGCGCGCGGCGTTGGAGTGGACGGAATCTCTGACGTTAATTGCCCAGACGCATGCACCCGATGAGATTTGGGAACAGCTCAAAGTGCATTTCACCGCCAAAGAATTGGTTGATCTGACCTTACTGATTGGCACGATCAATACTTGGAATCGCATAGCCATTGCATTTCGTAAGATGCCTGAGTGAAATAGTTTTCTATTCAAATATCTCATGATGACTAGCTGGCAGGATACCTATCGCCCCTCTTATTCTTGCCAGCTTCGTGAACCACATTTCATTCTCTGTCCCATTTGCTTCCCCTTTACCCCCCGTGCGATAGCCTATACTAAATCGAGTCCTTATGTTTTAGACGACCAATGACCTGCGGAGGGTTTATATCGCGATGCAATACTCCATCAAAACACAATATGTTTTGGCTGCCACATTCCCAATATTGGCACTTTGCACTCAGCTATTACTTTGGCACTGGATTGAGCCTTTTGTCTGGTTTTTTTTCTTTCCTGCAGTGTTCTTCAGTGCCCGCGTTGCAGGATTAAAAGGAGGCCTGGCCGCTACCCTCCTCTCATTATTGTTTGTCTGGTATTTTTTTATTCCGGTACGTTTTTCCTTTGAGCTTGAAAAGATCGGTACCCTCTGGTCGATGATATTGTTTTTATTCATGGGCTATTTATTCAGTGAATCGCAGGAACGGCTGCGGCAGGCCAACCTTCAAACCGAAAAAGCACTGGAACAATCGCACGCTGCAAACCTGACAATTGATCAGCTTTATCAGCAAACACTTGAATTAGATGAATTAAAAACGCAATTCTTCTCCAATGTCAGCCATGAGTTGCGCACACCACTGACGTTGATCCTTGAGCCTATTGAAAACATGCTGGCGGATGCAGATTTAAATCCCAAACATCACCATACCCTTGAGGTCATTGAACGAAATGCCCGTTTTCTTTATCGACATGTCTCAGATCTATTGGATGTAGCGAAATTAGAAGCAAAACAAATGACGGCGCATTATGCATCTGTCGATCTGGCTCACCTTATCAGAGTCACGGCCTCTTTCTTCGACAGTGTGGCTACAGACAGAAAACTCGACTTCAAAATCATTGTGCCAGAACAGATGACTGCCCAACTGGATGGTGGAAAAATCCAGCGCGTATTGCTGAATTTATTGTCCAATGCCTTTAAGTTTGTGCCTGATGAGGGCGTCATTACCCTTACTTTATCGGCGCAAGCTGGCAATGCCGTGATAGCCATTTCCGATAACGGCCCGTCTATTCCACCTGCTATGAGACAATCGATATTTGAACGATTCCGACAGATTGATGGCCAGACAAACCGTCAGCATGGTGGCACAGGCTTAGGGCTGGCGATTGTAAAAGAATTTGTGGCCTTACATAAAGGTCACGTGGCATGTCTCGACGCCGATGGCGGAGGAACCACCTTCCAGGTGATCCTGCCATTAGTTGCCCCGGAAGGATCTATCATCAACACGGAATCCAGCCATGTTGACGCTGCGTTGCAACTTCAGGTCATTGATGAACTGAAGCAAGAACACACAGCTACCTCGAACGAACAAGAATTCAATAGCTCTCAAAATAGACAGCGAACTCTGATATTGGTTGTTGAAGACAACCCGGACATGAATGCTTATCTTGTCTCCTTGCTGTCGGAAACATATCAGGTAGCAAGCTCATTTAATGGCGAAGAAGGGCTTCAGAAAGCCTTATCACTCAAGCCGGATTTAATTATTTCCGATTTGATGATGCCCAAAATGAGTGGTGAACAAATGATTGCGACACTACGACAACAAGAGGATATGGCAGATGTTCCCATTGTTTTGCTAACGGCCCGTGAAGACGATGATATACGAATAAAAATGTTTCAAATGGGCATACAAGCCTATCTGACCAAGCCATTTTCCAGTCAGGAGATTATCATCCATGTCGCTAATTTGCTGTCCATCCGACAACGTAGCGTAGAGGAACTACGCCAGAGTGAAGCACGTTATCGACAATTGTTTGAAACAATGCTGGAAGGCTTTTTTCTCGCCGAGGCCGTTGTTGATACAACAGGGCAACCTATCGACTGGCGTTTTCTGGATGTGAATCCAGCACACTCCAAAATAATCGGGTTAAAACGTGAAGAGGTGGTTGGGCACACTATTTTGGAGTTATTTCCAGGGCTGGAACCTTATTGGCTTGATGCCTATAAAAAGACTGCATTTACCGGCCAACCAGTGCATTTGGAAGGATTAGTGGCCGTCAATAATCGATATTACGAAAACTCGCTGTACTCCCCTCAAAAAGGGCGATTTGCCTGTATTTTCACTGATATTACGGATCGTAAACATGCCGAAGAAGAAATTCGGAAGCTGAATTCTGAATTGGAACTCAGGGTGGAACAACGCACCACGGAGTTAAAAGCAGCCAATCAAGAGTTAGATGCTTTTGCCTATGCGGTTTCACATGATTTACGCGCCCCGCTACGCGCCATGAGTGGTTTTTCGCAGGCTTTAACCGAAGATTACGGCCCACAGCTCAATGAAGAAGCACTGGATTATCTGAATGAAATAAACATGGCCAGCCAGCGGATGGGAGAATTGATTGATGGCATTTTGATTCTGTCTCGCAGCACCCGCGGAGAATTACGTCGTGATCATGTTGATCTTACCCTGATGGCAGCACGTATTTTAGCTGAGTTATCTCGTTCTGAACCAACGCGAAACGTCCAACAGCAAATAGCAGATGGATTGCAAGCCTACGGTGATGAGCGCATGCTGGAAGCAGTCATGCGTAATTTACTCAGTAATGCCTGGAAATATACAGCGAAAAAAAGCGATGCCACGATCAGGGTTTACGCCGGCGCAATAGAAAACCAACCCGGTTTTTGTATTTCTGATAACGGTGACGGATTTGATATGGCGCATGCAGACCGCCTGTTTAAACCTTTCCAACGCTTACACCGGCAAGATGAATTTCCAGGCATGGGGATCGGGTTAGCCACGGTGCAACGGATCATTCATCGTCACGGAGGACAAATCACCGCGACGGCCCAACCCGGTGAAGGTGCAACATTCTGTTTTACACTACCACAAGAGCACAACGTGGAAGATGGGGACAAAGCATGAGTTTATTACTGGTTGAAGATAATCCTCAAGATGAAAAACTGATATTGCGTTCGCTGAAGAAAATGAATCTGGCCAATCAGATTGATGTCGTCAGAGATGGTCAGCAAGCGTTAGATTATCTTTTTCAGGAAAATGAATTTGCTCATCTGCAAGGAATGCCCTTACCTACCGTAGTGTTGCTCGACATCAACCTGCCTCGGGTCAACGGCTTAGACGTATTAGCTAAATTACGCCTTGATCCACAGACCAAATTATTACCCATAGTGATCCTGACATCATCCGATGATGAACGCGATCGACTGAAAAGTTATGAGAATGGGGCAAATAGCTTCGTCAATAAACCGCTGGATTTCAGTGAATTTGCAGAAACCGTCGCTCGTCTCGGTATTTATTGGATGCTGACCAATAAACCCGCGCCTTCAAGGAATCAACTCCCATGACTGACTCGCTCTCCATTCTTGTTATCGAAGATTCCCACTCTGATTTTCGGCTCATTGAACGGCATCTGCGGGTTGAAGGCGTCAATGCTCTCTGCGTTAGAATCGATACCATTGATGAGTTACAGCACGCATTGGAAACTGGTCACTGGGATATTATTTTATCGGATTACAGTGTCCCCAAGCTCAGCTTTGAAAATAATTTAGCATTGATTTGTTCTCGTTTACCCAATACCCCGGTCATCCTCGTATCAGGCAGCATCGGAGAGGAAAAAGCCTTTGAATTGCTAAGGCTTGGCGTGTGGGATTTCTTGCTGAAAGATAACTTGAAACGATTAGTACCATCGTTACATCGCTGTTTACGCGAAGCCAACGACCGTATGGCGCGTAAACTGGCCGAGGAAGAACTAACCAAGCAACAGCGACTGCTGAGCGCCGTCGTAACAGGCTCAACCGATGCTATTTTTGTCAAAGACCTCAACGGTATCTACCTACTGGCTAATCAGGCTGCATCAACCTTTGTTGGTAAACCGTTGACTGACATCATAGGTCATGATGATGCGTTCATTTTTCCTGAAGACATTGCCGCACAAATCACGGCTATCGATAAATCGATCATGAATTCCGGTCAGATCCAAACACATGAAGAGTCATTAACCACACTCTCAAATGAATCAATGACCTTTCACGTTACCAAAGGTCCGATGATGGACCATAATGGCCAAGTTTCAGGCATTTTTGGTATAGCCCATAATATAACTGCCCGTAAAAAAAGGGAGCTGGCACTCATGGAGAGTGAAGCTCGTTTTTCTACGGTTTTCTATGAAAACCCCCTTGCCATCGCAATCAGTCATTACCCTTCGGGAAAGTTCATTGATGTCAATGAAGCCTTTTTACAACTCTTCGGTTATACCCGCGATGAGGTCATTGAACATACCTCTTTTGAACTGAACTCATGGCTGTATCCTGAAGAAAAAAAGCAGTTGTTTTCTTCACTCAATGAGCACAAACAAATAAAAAACTATGAATTGATGTTCAAAAAGAAATCTGGTGAAACTGGCTCTTTATTGATATCGGCTGAACTGATTGATATTGGGGGGCAACAATGTGTTTTACGGATGTTGTCTGATATTACCGAGAAAAAGAAATCAGAACGGGTAATTGATTTTCTATCCCACCATGATGCCTTAACCGGGTTACCCAATCGGCTTTTAGTTCGCGATCGGGCTGAACAAGCGATGGTAAGTGCAAAACGGAAAGGACAAAAGGTTGCATTCCTTTTTATGGATCTGGATAACTTTAAATCCGTCAATGACAGTTTAGGACATGCAAGTGGCGACATTTTGCTGGATGCCGTTTCTCACCGCTTACTGAATATCATTCGAGGTTCAGACACTGTCAGCCGATTTGGAGGAGATGAATTTCTGATTATTCTCTCACAAATAACACCCGACGATTCTATTTCTGTAGTCTGTACCAAAATTCTGGATGAGATCGTCAAACCCGTTAACGTAGATGGTCACTCCCTCTTCATTACCAGCTCTATCGGCGTCACCGTTTACCCTGATGATGGCACTGATTTTGACACCTTATTACGTAAAGCTGATTCGGCAATGTATTCAGCCAAAGAGGCGAAAGGTAACACCTATCGCTTTTTTGATAGCCAGATGAACAGTTACGCTATGGAGCAAATCGAACTTCGGAATGGCCTGCGACTAGCGCTGGAACACAACGAGTTTGTTTTGCACTATCAGCCACAAATAGAACTGGCAAGTGGTGCGGTCATTGGTGCAGAAGCATTGATCCGCTGGCAGCATCCGAAATGGGGGCTGTTACCGCCGGGCAAATTCATTGCTATTGCCGAAGAAAGCGGCCTGATTGTGCCTATTGGTGAATGGGCATTACGTGAAGCCTGCCGTCAGGCTATTGTCTGGCAAGAAATGGGATTATCCGATCTCGTGGTCGCGGTGAACCTTTCTGCCATTCAGTTTCAGCGGGGAAATTTGGAAGAAACGGTTATTTCAGCACTGAGTGAATCCGGATTAGAACCGCAATATCTTGAACTCGAATTGACAGAATCCATTCTTATTGGCGATACCGAAAAGGTATTACAAACCGTACAACGACTAAAAGCGCTTGGTATTAAATTATCACTTGACGATTTCGGGACAGGCTATTCCAGCCTGTCCTATTTAAAGCGTTTTGCCGTAGACAAAGTGAAAATCGATCAATCGTTTATCCGTGAAATGGATAAAAATTCAAGTGACACCAGCATTGTCAGAGCTGTTATTCAAATGTCGAAAAGCTTAGGGCTTCGCACCATTGCAGAAGGTGTTGAAGAAGAACACTTGGTTAAATATCTGCGACTTTATCATTGCGATGAAGCTCAGGGTTACTATTACAGCAAACCGATACCGTCGGAAGACTTTATCCATTGGGCTCTCAGCCATTAAGCTCATTTACCAAGTAAGTTTTTCAATGTGAATTTGGCCGGTTTATGATCTTTTTGCTTCACTTCCGGCAATTCCATTGCCAGTTCTTTTTTCTGGTTGGGCAAACTAGGGAACACATCAATACCCGATAGCTTTTTCAGCTGATTAACAGAAATAACTTTATAGCTGCCACTGCTGTTATTGTCGGAAATAAAGACACCGGCCTCTTTCATTTTAGGAACATAAACCGCTTTAAATAACGCATTGGGAACCGGTATACGATTTTTAATTGTTTGGGTCGACGCATTATATAGCCCACCTGTGACCACATAGACGTCACCATATGTCGTCGCCATATTCCTGACGGTTGATTCTATTTCGCTCCAGATCCCTGCATTGTTCACATGCAGTTGGGGCACCATATTTGCCAGAGAAAATGATTCATATTGGGCTTGTTTGGTTGGCATATCGGCATTCGGTGCCAGATGGCCGCGATCAAAGCCACTACCTTTATAATCAGTTAATTTGGCTTGTGCCGAATCCGGCAGGTTAGGATCTTCATGGAATGAATCTTCCCGCTTTAATTTCTTCGCGGCCAGAACGTTCTTTTTAATCAAATGCTCTGCTGAATAGAAAGCCGTCCGGGTTGCATCGGAATAACCCGTAGCAAAAACGGTATAACAAATTTCTCTGTTTTGTTGCAACGGGATTGTTAAGCCGGGTTCCTGCCCGCTGAAATAGTGTTGCGGACAGCTAGTAGCGAATACGGATGAAGTGAACAAGCATAATGCGATGGTAAGTGCTTGTTTTTTCATGATGACGTCCTTTGGCTGTTAAAAATTCCCAATAATATTACCGAGCATTGAATGGATATGGTGAACTATTTTAGTTTCTCTGATGAAGTAGCCTAATTTCCTCGCGATAAATGTATCTTTGGCATATCTTAAGTTGTGATCTGAAAGTCATCTGTTGTTGCTTTCTGCGTTATCGCTTTGCAGTCTCAGCGTTTTCCGCCCGAGGCTGCTCTCCCCCTTGTAAACAATGGAAAGAGAAAATGACTACTTTATTGGAAAAACTAGAATGGCGTTATGCCGCCAAAAAACTGGATTCAAACCAGGCAGTATCAGCCGAAAAAGTCGATTTCATTCTGGAGGCGATCCGTCTCAGCGCAACCTCCAGCGGCCTGCAGCCTTATCAGGTTATTGTGGTTACCAATCCAGAATTAAAGGCGCAAATTAAACCAAACGCATGGGATCAAAGCCAAATCACCGATTGCTCACATCTGCTGGTGTTTGCCGCCTGGGATAATTACACCGCGGAACGAATTAACATGATGTTTGATCTGGTCAATGAGGAACGCGGCTTCATCAATGAAGGTTGGGAAAACTATCGTCAGATGCTCCTCCACAATTACCCGCAACGCGATGCCGAAACCAACTACCAACATGCGGCACGACAAGCTTATATCGGTCTGGGAACAGCGCTGGTTGCTGCGGCTGAGCTGAAAGTGGACTGCACACCAATGGAGGGTTTTGACCCGGCTAAAGTTGACGAGATCCTCGGCCTTAGCAAGCTGGGCTTGCGCTCAGTGATATTACTCCCTCTGGGATATCGTGCTGCAGAAGGCGACTGGCTGGTTAACTTAAAGAAAGTTCGACGCCCTCGCGAACAATTTATCATTGAAATGAAATAGTCATTCCGACTTTTGACAGCCTATAAAGGGGAACACCAAGTTCCTCTTTATTTATCTGTTCTCAAGCACAAAGACACTCTTCCAGAACAGATCGTCAATACTTGTCTGTCATGAGATGTCATCAGATTCGAGGAGCAAATATGAAGAAAGTTAGCGTCTTCGGTGGTGTTTCGCTTGATACCGTGATCTATTTGCAAGAGCTGCCACAGGGAAAATCTGAAACGCTTTTTAGCTCCGGCATGCGGGAACAAATTGGGTCGACAGGCACAGGGAAGGCTGCCAACCTCTGTCATCTTGGCTTTCAGGTTCTCTTGCATGCGCAAGTTGGAACTGATGCGGCAGGAGAAAAAGTTCGCAGATATTTCTCGGCATTGCCAATGCAGACATTGTTCTTTGACGACCCGAGAGGTACAGAAACACACGTTAATCTGATGGACAAATCCGGTTCGCGAATTTCTATTTACACAGGATATAACACCTTTGAACCTGATATGGATTTTCAGGCACTTGAGCAAGTCGTCATGGAAACAGATTATCTTGTCGTCAATATCTTAAACTATGCGCGGAAGATCATTCCCATCGGGAAAAAGCATGGAAAGAAAATTTGGTGCGATCTTCACGACTATGATGGGGTCAGTGAATACCACCAAGATTTTGTTGCCGGTGCTGATTATTTGTTTTTGAGTGCAGAACGTATGGCTGATCCCCTCCGTTTTATGCGGCACCAAATAGCCTCTGGAAAACAGCTTGTCGTTTGTACCAACGGGAAAAAAGGCGCTTGTGCATTGAATGCCAAGGGAGAATTTGTAGAAACCGGCATCATTTCCAACTATGACGTTATTGATACCAATGGTGCTGGTGATGCGTTCTTTTCCGGTTTTTTATACGGACATGCACGCGGCGCATCATTGGCAGACTGCATGAAATACGCCGCTATCTGTGGAGGACTCTGCGTGAGTTCTGATTCACTGGCATCTGAACAACTATCAACAGAGTTGATTGAATCAGAATTCAGGGTACGAGAATTAAAATAAACTGGGTTTGATCACCAACCCCCTCCCAGCGAAGCGATCAAGGATACGCTGCTGACGTATTGCCGGTTTTTCACATTCCAGAGCGTGTTTTCTGCCGTGATACGGCTATTTTGTGCGGTTAGCACATTCAGATAACTGACCGTACCAGCCCTGTATTCGTTGAGGGCTATTTGCTCTGCCCGACTGGCAGCCTGAAAAGCACGCTGCTGCTGTTCTGCTTCCTGTGATAACAACCGTTGAGCCGCCAGATCGTCTTCTACTGCCTGAAATGCAGCCAATACGGTAGAACGGTAACTGGCAACGCTGGCATCATAATTGGCTATCGCAGCCTCTTTCTGAGCTTTACGCAGCCCACCATCAAACAGGGTTAATGCTGCCTGCGGGCCAATCGACCAGATACGGTTTGGCAAGGTAGCCCACTGACTAAAATCATTACTGCGATAACCACCGCTGGCAGAGAGCGTCAGCGTTGGGAAAAATGCGGCTTCGGCTACTCCGATCTGCGCATTGGCCGCCGCAACGCTACGCTCAGCACTCGCGATGTCGGGGCGCCGTTCCAGTAGCTGTGACGGAACACCGGCAGGAATCTCCGGCAAGTAAGGCTGCGGATGGTTGCTACTAAGCGATAGTTCTGCTGGTGTTTCACCAAGGCTAGCCGCAATAGCATGTTCCAACTGTGATCTGGTTAACTGCTTATCCGTCAGTTGTGCCCGCGCACTTTCGACGGCACTTTCCGCCTGAGCCACATTGGCATCAGAGATGATCCCAGCGGCGAACTGATTTCGAGTCAGCGTCAAGGTTTGTTCTAAAAGATGCAGACTTTGTTGCAACCGGTTGATTTGCTGATCGGCAACAACCAGCTGTAGATAGGCACTGGCCAGTTGGGCTTGGCTGCTGAGTCTAATCGCCGCAAGTTGTGCGGCACTGGCTTCCTGTTTCGCCCGATCAGCTTCTATTGTTCTGCGGATGCTACCCCAGAGATCCATTTCCCAGCTAGCATTGAGACTGCCCAGATAAACTGTATTGGCAGCTGTACCGGGCGATGAAACAGTGCGGCTTCGGGATGTTGAGGCGGAAAGTGACGGATACAAACCCGCATCCGCCTCTTTCAGTAAAGCCTGCGCACTCCGATATTGTGCTTCTGCCTGCGCTATCGTCGGGCTCTGCCGGTTTAATGTCGCCATCAACTGATCAAGCTGCGGATCTTGATAGATGTGCCACCACGCCCCGCGCGGATATTCATCCTTCGGTTGGGCAATCTTCCAACGGCCATCCTCTTTAAAACTGGCGGGTAGCTTCAGAGTGGGTTTGACGTAATCAGGCCCGACCGCACAACCACTCAGCAGCAATCCCAGCAACAGGTTAACAGCCAAACGTTTATTCATCTGTTTCTATCCTCATGCTGTTTGATTCCGGCGGCGATTTTTTCTGCCAACTGAACCCCCATTGCCGGAGTCGGTCCAGATACAGATAAACAATCGGGGTCGTATACAGTGTCAGTAACTGGCTGAAAATCAGGCCACCAACGATCGAAATACCCAGTGGAATACGCATTTCTGCGCCATTGCCATGCCCTAAGGCGAGTGGCAACGCGCCAAACAGGGCGGCCAGCGTGGTCATCATGATGGGGCGAAATCGCAACAGGCAAGCCTGATAAATGGCCTGTTCTGCTGACAGGTTTTGTTCCCGTTCTGCACTTAATGCAAAATCAATCATCATGATGGCATTTTTCTTTACGATGCCGATCAACAGCAAAATACCGATCAACCCGATGATATTCAGCTCATTGCCGCTGGCAAGCAATGCCAGCAAGGCGCCGACCCCTGCTGATGGCAACGTAGACAGAATTGTGATTGGATGAACCGCACTTTCATATAGCATCCCCAGAACGATATACACCGCAATCAGCGCCGCCAGAATCAACAACGGCTGGTTATCTAGCGAAGACTGAAACAGCTTGGCATTCCCCTGAAAACTGCCATGAATGGTGTCAGGCATACCAATATTACTCAGTGTTTTTTCAATAGCCATCGTTGCATCAGATAACGAGCTGCCTGGTAACAAGTTGAAAGAGAGGGTTGTTGCGGCAAACTGCCCCTGATGATTGACTGACAAGGCAGTATTGGTCGGCCCCCAATGGGCGATCGCAGATAGCGGAATAGCATGACCGGCTGATGTCTGAATAAAAATATTCTCTAACGCGGCCGGGCTCTGCCAGAATGCTGGCGCGACCTCCATCACCACATGATATTGATTCAGCGGGTTATAGATGGTGGAAACCTGTCGCTGACCAAATGCGTCATATAAAATGGCATCGACTTGCTGCTGGGTAATCCCCAGGCGCGACATGGTGTCCCGGTCAAATACCAGCGAGGTCTGTAATCCCTTCACTTCCTGATCGGAATTCACATCCGCCAGCATCGGCAGTTTCATGATCGCCTGCTGAGCCTTAATGGTCCAAGACCTGAGTTCCGTCAGATCATCCCCTTGCAGCGTGTACTGATATTGCGCGCTGCTGGAACGCCCGCCCATGCGAATATCCTGCACGGCCTGCAAATACAGCGTCGCTCCCGGCTCACTCGCCAGCTTCTTTCGTAAACGGGCGATAACCTGATCGGCACTTTCCGTCCGCTGCGGCAATGGTTTCAGGCTGATAAACATATTGGCGGTATTTCTTTGCCCGCCGCCGGTGAAACCAATCACTTTATCCACTGCCGGATCCTGACTGACGGCATTGATAAAATATTGCAGTTTGGTCTGCATGGCCTGAAACGAAATACTCTGATCGGCACGGATCGTACCATTAAGACTGCCGGTATCCTGCTGCGGGAAAAAGCCTTTCGGCACCGTAATATACAAGATGACATTCAATGTCACGGTTATGGCCAGCAAAAGCAGCATGAACCGTGGATGCCGCAATGCCCAGCCCAGCGTCTTCCTGTAGCCGGAATGTAAATGCGTAAATATCTGCTCACAGGTGTTCAATAATGTATTGTGTTTCAACGTAGACAACGGTTTCAGATGACGGGCACACAGCATGGGAGCCGTCGTCACCGAAACCAGCAAAGACACCAGAATCGATACCGACAAGGTAATGGCAAATTCGCGAAACAAGCGGCCGATAATGCCACCCATCAACAGGATCGGTATAAATACCGCGATCAGCGATAAGCTCATCGACAGCACAGTGAACATGACCTCTTTGACCCCTTTCACTGCCGCGTCAAATGGTCTGAAGCCCTGTTCGATATAGCGTGATACGTTTTCCAATACCACGATTGTGTCATCCACAACAAATCCGGTCGCAATCGTCAGCGCCATCAGGCTCAGATTATTCAGAGAAAAATCGAGCAGATACATGACAGCAAAAGTACCAATCAGTGACACCGGTACTGTCACCGCAGGGATCAAGGTCGCACGACCACTGCGCAGGAAAAGGTAAACCACCAGAATAACCAGACTCACAGAAACGATCAGCGAACGTTCCACCTCATTGAGTGAAGCCCGGATAGTTGGGCTGCGACTCATCACCACCTGTAATTTGATGGCGGCGGGAATAGATGCTTGCAGGGATGGCAGCAGTGCATTGATGCGGTTTTCTGTTGCAATGATATTGGCACCGGGTTGCCGGAATAAAATGATCATTACGGCGGGTTGTTTTCCAACCAGACCGGCATTGCGCAGGTCAACAGACGAATCGGTGACCTGCGCGATATCTGACATTCTAATCGCGGCGCCATTTTTATAACTGACAATCAGTGGCATATACTCTCTGGCCGTTTTGGCTTGATCATTTGCCTGTATCTGCCAGTGATCACGGTTGTTCTCGACGGTACCTTTCGGTCGGTTTGCATTCGTTGTGGTAATGACACTACGAACAGTTTCCAGACTCACACCATAATGATTCAGTTGTAGCGGATTGAGTTCTACTCGCACGGCAGGCTGTGCACCACCACCAATATTGACATCGCCAATGCCTTCCACCTGTGCCAGTTTCTGGCTTAGGATCGAATCTGCAGCATCATACATCTCGCTTCGCGACAGCATATCGGAGGTCAGAGCCAGGATCATGATCGGCGCATCTGCCGGGTTGACCTTGCGGTAAGTCGGATTGGAAGGCATGGTCGGCAACATGGAGCGCGCGGCATTGATCGCGGCCTGAACATCCCGCGCGGCACCGTTAATATCGCGCTGCAAATCAAACTGCAGCGTGACCCGGGTAGAACCCAACGAACTCGACGACGTAATTTCGCTGACACCGGCAATTCGACCTAATGCACGTTCCAGCGGTGTTGCCACCGTTGCCGCCATCGTTTCCGGGCTAGCGCCGGGTAAACGAGCAGACACGGAAATAGTCGGAAAATCGACCTGCGGTAGCGGTGAAACCGGCAACAGATAAAATGCCAGCGCCCCGGATAATAAAATCGCCAGTGTTAATAATGTCGTCGCAACAGGACGACGAATAAACAACGCGGCGAAATTCATGACTGCGCCTCTTGTTCCAGCGAAACCGGCTGCTTATACCCCAACCGACGGGCCAGTCGATCAAAGGCAAGATAGATAACTGGAGTCGTAAACAGCGTCAGAGCCTGACTAAAAATCAGGCCACCCACCATGGTAATGCCCAGCGGATGGCGCAATTCTGACCCCATGCCACTACCCAACATCAGGGGTAATGCCCCCAACAATGCCGACATTGTGGTCATAATAATTGGCCGGAACCGCAACAGACAGGCCTGATAGATAGCATCGCGCGGGCTCATATGCTGTTCACGCTCTGCTTCCAGTGCAAAATCGATCATCATGATCGCATTTTTTTTCACGATACCAATCAGCAGGATGATGCCAATGATCGCCAGTACATTCAGATCGGTACCGGAAAGCATCAGTGCCAGTAAAGCGCCAATACCGCCAGAAGGTAACGTTGACAGAATGGTGACGGGATGAATATAACTCTCATACAACACGCCAAGCACGATATACATAGTGATAACAGCAGCCAGAATCAGCCAAAGTGAATTGCTCAGCGAAGCCTGAAATGCCAACGCTGCCCCCTGAAAACGCGTATTGATACTGGCTGGCAGATTGATCTGTTGCTCCGTCTGGTTAATGGCATCCACCGCTTTCCCCAGCGCCACCCCGGCAGCCAGATTGAACGATATGGTGGCCGTCGGGAACTGTCCAAGGTGGTTAATCGTCAGCGGGCTGTTCCGTGATTCTATCGAAGCCACCGTATCCAGAGATACCGGCGTTCCTGAGGCGGTTGGAACGTAAATCTCTTTGAGTGCCAGCGGGCTTTGTTGATGTGCAGGATCGACTTCAAGCACCACGCGATACTGGTTGGTCTGGGTAAAAATAGTCGAAATCAGCCTCTGCCCAAAGGCATCGTAGAGCGCATTATCAATCGCCGATATCGAAATTCCCAGACGCGAAGCCGTATCACGGTTGATATTGACGTAGGCCTGCAGCCCTTTGTCTTGCAGATCGGAAGCCACATCAGCTAATTCCGGTCGTTGCCGCAGCTTATCCACCAACGAGGATGTCCATTGCGTCAATTCATCTGCATTGCTGTCCTGCAGCGTAAACTGATACTGCGTGCGGCTCAGCCGGGAGTCAATGGTTAGATCCTGTACCGGTTGCAGATAGAGTGTTGTCTCCGGCGCTGCCTTCGCTAAATTTTGCAAGCGGGTTAACACCGTACTGATATCATCCCGCAATTCTTTGGGCTTGAGCGTGATCTGTAAACGGCCATTATTAAGCGACGCGTTGTTACCATCAACGCCAATAAACGCGGTCAGACTTTCAATAGCAGGATCTTGTAATAGCAGACTCGCTAGCTTTTCCTGCTGCCTTGCCATCTCCCCAAAAGATACCGATTGCCGGGCTTCGCTGATCCCCTGAATGGCGCCGGTATCCTGCAATGGGAAAAAGCCCTTTGGCACAACCAGATACAACACAGCGGTCAGCACCAGTGTGCCTGCGGCTACCAGCAAAAACAGCCCCTGCCGCTCCAGCACCCAGCGTAGCCATTGGGCATAACCTGCAATGATACGCTCGATGAATTGCCCACTCTTGTGATAAAAACGGCTTTGCTTTTCTTCCGGAATATACTTGAGTAACCGTGCACACATCATCGGCGTCAGCGTCAGCGAAATGAACGCTGATAGCAGGATTGAAACCGCCAGTGTGATCGCAAATTCGCGGAACAGGCGACCCACCACATCGCCCATGAACAGCAGCGGGATCAGCACCGCAATCAGCGAAAAGGTCAGCGAAATAATGGTAAAACCGATTTGCCGCGAGCCTTTTAATGCCGCCGCAAAGGGTTGTTCGCCCTCCTCAATATAACGCGCAATATTCTCAATCATCACAATGGCATCATCGACCACGAAACCGGTCGCAATGGTTAACGCCATCAGCGTCAGGTTATTGATCGAAAAACCAATCAGATACATGACAAAGAAAGTACCAATCAGGGATAGCGGAACCGCGACGGCAGGAATAATGGTCGCGGCCAAATTGCGCAAAAACAGGAATATCACCATAACCACCAGTGCCACTGACATCATCAGCTCAAATTCGACATCCTGAACTGAGGAGCGAATGGTGACGGTGCGATCACTCATGATTTTTACGTCGACCGAACCGGGCAGATCATGGGTCAGTTGCGGCAATAATGCCTTGATGCGATCACTCACCTGGATCACGTTCGCGCCCGGCTGACGCTGAATATTCAGGATCACCGCCGGTGTCACACCCGCCCAGGCCGATAACCGGATATTTTCCGCTGAATCCACTACAGCGGCCACATCTGACAGACGGATTGGCGCCCCCGAGCGATAAGAGAGGATCAAATTCCGATACTCATCTGCCGATTTTAGCTGATCATTTCCATCAATTGTTGAAGCCTGTTTTTTTCCGTCAAAACTGCCCTTGGCCTGATTCACATTGGCACTGCTGATGGCAGTTCGCACATCCTCCAGTGTCATCCCTTTCGCGGCAAGGACCTTGGGATTGATCTGAATACGCACCGCTGGTCGCTGACCACCACCGATACTGACCAAACCGACATCAGGGACCTGCGAAATTTTCTGAGCCATGCGAGTGTCGACCATGTCCTCCAGCTTGGTCATCGGCATGGTTGCAGAGGTCACCGCAATCGTCATGATCGGTGTGTCCGCCGGATTTACCTTGTTATAGACAGGCGGATTAGGCAGATCGGAGGGTAACAGATTACTGGCGGCATTGATGGCGGCCTGAACCTCTTGTTCAGCCACATCCAGACTCAAATCCAGACTGAATTGCAACGTGATCACCGATGCGCCCCCAGAACTGGAAGACGACATCTGTGACAGCCCCGGCATCTGCCCGAATTGACGTTCCAGTGGCGCGGTAATGGATGACGTGATCACGTCGGGGCTGGCACCGGGATAGAGTGTCACCACCTGAATGGTGGGATAATCAATTTCAGGCAGTGCCGAAACCGGTAGCGAACGCCAGGCAGTCAGCCC
Organism: Tolumonas lignilytica; assembly: GCF_000527035.1. Classification (NCBI taxonomy): domain Bacteria; kingdom Pseudomonadati; phylum Pseudomonadota; class Gammaproteobacteria; order Aeromonadales; family Aeromonadaceae; genus Tolumonas; species Tolumonas lignilytica. Next base: position 3,078,357 of record NZ_AZUK01000001.1, on the reverse strand, counting down.
AGCTAACAAAATCGCCAGCATCAGTAGCGTTGTGGCAACCGGGCGTTGTATGAACAGACAGGAAGGATTCATAGCGTCGCTCTTCTTTACTGTGCATTTGATGGAGCACGCTGACCCGCTCCGCCCTTACTCCTGCCGGACTGACCCGATTGGCCGCTGCCGCCCGTTTTGCCCTGTTCACCCCGCACAACGACTTTACTACCATTGCGTAACCGATCCAGACCATCAACAACCACTTGTTGTCCGGGTTGCACCCCCTTTTCAACAATAACCCGATCACCATAGCCAGCCCCGACGGAGACAGGGGTCATGCTGATTGAATTATCAGTATTCAGCAGATAGACATAACTACCCTGCCGAGCGGTCTGCACCGCAACATCCGGCACCGTTACCGCGTTTTTTCGCGTCGTAAGTAACAGACGGATATTCACAAACTGATTGGGAAATAACTGCTGATCATCATTGGCAAACTGCGCCTTCAGGCTGACCGTCCCTGTGTTGGTATTCAGCTGATTGTCGATCGCCAGCAGATGTCCGGTTGCTAGCTTTGTGTGATAGTCGCGATCCCAAGCTTCAACAACCAACTGTGGGTTCTGTCGGGTCGCCTGCAATAACTGACTCAGATTAGTTTCCGGAATACTGAACAGCACGTTGATTGGTTGTGTTTGTGTAATTGTCACCAGACCGGAACTATCACTGCTATGCACAATGTTACCCGGATCAACTTGGCGTAACCCCACCCGCCCACTGATAGGCGAGGATATTCGACTATAGCTCAGTTGCAATTGGGCATTTGCAACCAACCCCTGATCCAGTTTCACCGTACCACGGTACTGATTAACTAAGGCTTCTTGTGTATCCACCTGTTGTTTGGCCACCGAATTTTGCGCCCACAACCGACGATAACGCGCCAGATCAATTTCTGCATTCCGCAGTAAGGCCTGATCACGCAGCAATTGTCCCTGCGTTTGCGTCAGTGCCGCCTGATACGGGCGCGGATCCAGTTCCGCCAGTAATTGCCCTTGTTTTACTGTCTGACCTTCGTCGAAATGAATTTTGTTCAGCTGACCATCTACCCGGCTGTGCAGGGTCACAGTATAGGTGGAGTTAACCGTTCCTAATGCCGACAACTGGATCGGAACATCCTGTTTCTCCGCCTTGGCGACCGAAACGGAAACGGGAGGGCTTCGCCGGGCAACAGCATTCGTCGATTGGCCTACCTGTCTGAAATAGAGCCATCCACCAATTCCGGCAATGATGACTATTAACCCAAAATAGATTTTTAACTTGGAAGATGACGCCTGGGTTTGTATTTCAGACATAGCTGCATTCCAAAGAGAGTGTTTGAATTAATTTTTTATAATCAACCTATAAAAAACATAGTCGATTTCTCTTTTTGATTTATGACGATATCTACAAATACAAATGAAAAAACACCTCAGCTTTTCCTCACGAAAAAACGAGGTGTTACTACCATTTGCTCAAATACGACTATTTTCAGATATCAGTCTTTAATCTATCGAAATTCAGTCTATAAACGAGATTTCACTGAACTATGTGAAAATGTGACAAATCGTGTCAGCACAAAAAAAATTAACCAGGCCAACGTTGCCCGACTTCTGCATGACGGAACCAAGCCATCAGATCTTTATATTGTTCGTTATCTGCAGCAGGCGACCAGGGAGCAAAATCCTCTTCCTTGAACGGAACATAAGGGCCATGTTTGACCTCAAAAATAACAGCGCCCGGATCCAGAGATAACACAGCATGCCAACCTCCGACCGGTGTTTCGATGACAGAGACATCTTCACCTAACACAGCACGCTGAATCACCATTCCTGTGTCATCAAAGTTCAACACAACAAACCGGCCACGTAATGACGTCAGAAGTTCCCAAGTCTGGGTATGTCGGTGAGGACGAATATATGTGCCCGGTTCCATTGCAATCGCCAAGCGTTGGATAGGAGCAGCCAGCTCAGTATGCATATTATGATTCATCCGCTGACGCGGAGATTGCTGAGCTTCGGCACTTAACGCAGAAAGACGGTCAAAACTAAGTTTATTCATATAAATCTCTCAGTAACACAAAGGGCTCAACGCTAATACCAATAGCCCCGGCAGTCAATTTTAAGACCAGCAACGAATACCGTAATTTCGGAAAAAATCTTTCTGCTGCAGGATATCTGGGGAAAACAGATCGCGTTTGGGTAAAATTTTGTCACCATTGCGGATGAAGGTGAATTCCATATACTCAGCCTCCCCTGTTGTGGTGTTTTTGAATACCGGAAAGAAGCTGATTTTCATCGTTTTCATATCATGGACAGTATCAAAATCAAGCTGGGCATAAGAATTATTGATACTGTTGGGCGCCGAGCAGCGCCGAATTAAATCAAACAGCGAACCACCTACGGCAACATTGATTTGCTTTGCAAAATAAACGGCCCGATGCAATGCGTATAATTTTTGCTTCTTCTGGTAACTAGTCAGATTTCCGTTTTGATTGAACACATTCACATTCAATCTCAGATTTTTCATCTCAGACAAAACATATTTATCAAACTTGCCTTCACCATAACAAACCGATTCATCATTGCACCATAAATCATGAAACAACATCTTTTCCTCCTGAGAGGCAGGAAGAGTAATCTGATACAAATCCACGGCGCGATCGTCTTCATCAAAATCTGCATGCACAAAAGGGATCCAGAACAGACATATCCAATAGAAATAAAAACGTATTTGGGTCATAGCGATAACATATACAACGTCAAATGATTGACTGATTCAGCAAGGATCAAACCAATTTTGGTTAATATTTGTAAATCTGATTTTATCCTATGGCTGCGGTGACACAATCAGGTCAAACGACCGAAACAAACAATAGCCCATCTTGAATCGGTTCATATTGTGCTGATTTAATGTCATTTATGCACTTCATTGGCATTATAGCCAGGAGGTAAAATCAATTTAATATTCGGATCGGCAGGCGCATGAAGCCTAAATGAATCAACTTCAGTATGTAGTTTATTGATCATGTCATCAATGGCCTGATCAAAACCTCTGACTCTGGCTTCTCTGGCTTGTTTCGGAAAAGAAATCATACTTGCTGAACCATCTACGTTAGAAATCCCTCCTGCACGAAGCAATAATTGTCTGCTTTTAATATCAAACACAGATGTTTCAACTGCAGTTAAAATATTATATTGATCACCTTGGATTAAATAAGCACCAACACCTGTCCAATAAAGTAATGATTGTTTAGTCGCACCTGAGTTTTGAATCTGGTCAAAAGAGATCAACGCAATTACATCCAACCGAAGCATTGATGCCACTTGGTCAAGATTGTTAAATCCACCTCCAGATTTTAAGTACACAGAAGGTACCGTAACCAAGTCACTGACAAATGGATAATTTATAAATGAATTTCGTACTTTGGTAGCTAGTTTTTGTCGGTCGCTTTCGGATAAACGGAATTCAGCATTCGTATTATCTGGCACAAATGCAATTCCAACACGGAATGGTACTTTCAAAACAGCAATCGAGTTTGATTTTACGGGTAAATTATCTGAATCAGGATAAAGATAAGCTAGCACCGAAGATACCTGTCTCTGCTTTGTGCTCTGATCCATTGAAGCACATCCACTAAATATCCCAACCAAGCAGACAGACACCAGGAACAATACGATTCTTCGCATATAGCCTCCGGCATTTTATAAAATTTTGACTGGATCAATTAAAAGTAAAGCAGAATTTTATCGGGTTGCTAAACCGATAGAGATACCGAGATTGCTACAGATCAAAAACTACTTTCTTTAATCAAATTTTTGAAGATTTTATCCCTACTCAGACATTAGCTAGTTCCGAGACTTTCCTTCCAAAACAACATAGCCAGAAGTTTTTATGAGGTGAATAGATATTTATCAGTTGAAACAAGAATGGGGGTTTATGAATATCAGGAATGATAATAGTAATTAATAAAATTTTTACTGGTGCCGGAGACAGGAGTCGAACCTGCGACCTTCGCATTACGAATCACCAGTGTATTTTTTAACTATTTGATATATAAGCAATTAATCACGCCAACTTCTAATTTTGTGTCATTCTGCGGCATAATATATCTGCCGTGTGGCACAAGTTACGACACAAATTCGCCACAGTATGGCGAATCCTAAAATTAAATCACCAAGCAAAAAAACAAACCCGCCGAAGCGGGTTAAAGGTGTGTCAGCAATCACTAGCTGATGAATAATCTGGCATGCTTTTTATATAAAGATAACTTTGCTTTATAAAGTTATCACCCTCTAAATCTATCGGCACATTTATCTGATTAGACTCAATAAATACACCATCTTTCTTGTCTCTAGCTACCAATGAGACAGTAAGATTGCTTTTACTTCCTGTAACTGACTCTATACATAAGTAAGCTGAGGCAAATGATGCTTCTCTGCCAAAGTTATCTTTTTTGTTCAAAGTGATAGATAAAGCCATTTATAACTCCTTGATCCACCCGGTAACGTTACCGCCACTCGGTGCTCCAATTATCGTTAAGCGTAAAAATCCGCCGTTATTTGATAAGGTCATTGTCAGCCCAGTTTCACCACCAAAAAAACCGATATTAACAGTGTAAGAAACCGTAAATCTGGCTAATGTCCCCGCCATTATGTACGTTGTAGAACCGTTTATTTTTAAATTAAATGCGCATAACTGTGTTGTGCCGTACGCAGTGCAAGGGATGAATGTATCTATTGTTATCGTTGTACCAGAGTATGTGGTTGTACAAAATGGTATTGAGTTTGCTACGGCGTTGTACCGAGAATGGTACTTTTCGCTAGTAAGCCCGGATGATCCAGCCCACGTCTCTTTAAATGGTTGGGCCACGCTTGAATTATTTGAACCTCCCACCAGTTCGATAGTATTAGCAACACCGATTTGGTACATGGTTAGATCTGGTAAAGACGCCACACTGTAATCTACATATATTTTATTACCGATGCAGTTTGTTGTATTCATTATCACCAGTGCGGAATACCCACTAGAACCATCTGTAATGAAGTTATTTGGACCTATTTCAGAAAATACTATATTTTGAAAATCTATAGGTATTACTGTGTTAGCTGGTGTTGCTAAATTCGCCTTCATCCAGTTGTTTTTAATTCTCAATTTACTGACTTGCAGTGAGCCGCCGGTAACATGGTACATGCAGTCTTCAAAGTGGTTAGATTCAATAATCGTATTCGCAGCTTCGCATGCGAATGTGATAGCTGTTGTGAGGTGATGGAAGCCGTTAGAGTGGATATTCGCAGAATAAGAACCACCCCACGTCCCGCCAATTGTAAGACCTACAGTATTATTGGTGGAACCAGAACCCTCAAAGCTGTTGTTGTGTATTTCCGTCCAATCAACAAAATCTCTACATACTGCAGGGGCATACACTGTGCATTTAGTTATTTCTAAACCCCAACTATGTGTCGTGTCCCAGGATTGAGTTAAGGTATTAGCGAAGAAAACCCCATTTAAAGAGCAACCAAAATTTAAACGATGCCCGCGCACCCCCAAGGCGGCGTTAGTCAAAGTTCCGTTTAATATTGTAGAACCGAATACTGCGTGAGTTCCATTTCCAGTGTCAGATGTACCCCACTCAGTTGTAATATCTGTAAGTACGCCAGAAATAATCGCGCCAGATTTAAGTATTGTATTGCTGCCATTTCCGGTAAGCGTAACTCCTGTCAAATCAAGCACAATGTTGGATGGGATCAGGACGCTTCCGTTGATTTTATATGTGCCTGGGATTGGTTTTAAAACACCACCACCAGATAAAGCCTTTGCTTGTAATGCTGAGTTAAATGCTGACGAGCAGTCTGTTGTACCTGTGTTATCTCCGTTGGGAACTGGAACAAGTGTTGCCCCGATAGTGCCAACTTGATACGCCATTAACAGATTTATTCCGCTAAGACCTGCGCCGGATGGTGCAGAAAGATCGCTTTTTAATGCTACAGTTGGATCTGAAATAATCTGATCCCAGATCGTATTGCCGTTTACATCTTTAACTATCTGCCTGAATGTGCCCGTGGCCCACACAACCGCTTGTCCATTAGCATCTAAAGATAGCGGGTTCGCATTTGGGGTTACTCCGGCATTATCGGCGTATGTCGTTAATGGAGTGAGTGTTCCAGGCTGGTAAAACCCAACTGAACCGTTGGCTAGAGGACTTCCATTCGGATAAAAAAACGTTGATTTACCCTGCGGCAAAATAGATAAGGTCATGGATCACTCCAAATTGCAGACGTGAAAATGCCTCACACCAAAGGCGTGATAGTTAATTTTCGTGCTGGATCAGGCGGAAAATAAAAAGCCCCGACATCTCTGCCAGGGCTCGTTTTACGGAAATAAAAAAGGCACCCGAAAGGATGCCTATGATTAGTGGATATTACCAACTGAGTGGTTTTTACTCAATTATTACCAGTCGATTTCATCCGGATTTGGAACGGCTGAATAAAATAAGCCCCGACTTATCGGGGCCTTTTCGTTATCTCATCTTGTTTCTGACTTGATGCAATCGGCTGACGTTACCATGAATTTCATTTGCCGCCCACTTTAATGCTTTTGGATCAGGCCAATGATCTGCCGCATTAGCCAGTATCGACGCAATGAATGCAATATCTTCAAGTGCAGCGTCGATTCGCTGTAAATCTGTTCGAGCAAGTGTCGATGTGGTCATGCTGCATCCTCCCCGACGATAATGTGTTTCAGGGCTGACACACCATTGGCGTTATAGCGGAACGCTTCAACCTGTTTTGCAGAGAACGGTGACTTATCCAGAAAGAACTTGCCGTATTCGTCAGTTTTCAGTCCGTGCTCGTTCGCCACCTTGCCGATCTTGTTAGCAGAACAACCGAGCATGTCGCCCACTTCTTTTGCTGTGTGGTAATGCTCTTCGATACGCGGAAGCGGAATGGCTTCAAACCCAGCAATGTCATTCACTACCATGGCGACACAAGTTTGTTTCGATTCTGGCGACAGGTTTGTGTATTTCAGGCACAGATCCATCGCCTCCATGGACATCTTCATGGCCTTGGCTTTGCGAAACTCCGGCAGGTAGCTTTTTGATGCGTGTTCGCGGATTGGTTTCTGCGCTTTGACTACCGATTCTTTGGTGACAGAGCCCTTTGTCCAGTATTGCCAGAGAACTTCGTCGCACTCTTCCTGGTACTGGATCACCTTTGCTTTAATTTCAGGTGCTACTTTGTTTGGGTTTACGGAATACAGCCAAGCTGTAAGTTTCCGTAACGCGAGGCATGACATTTCACGATTCTTACCATCCTCGGCAACTATCACCATTTCGGTGATGGTTGACCCGAACTTAGCCTGAATCTTACGGTGTTGTACCGACCAAGCTAACCCCATTCCTTCAACCACCGGTTTCATCGGAACATATGGCTCACCATTGAATGGCGCTAGCAGTAATTCAGTGCCGTGAAATGGCACAACAATAGCATTGTTAGAGATTGATCCTGATTCTGAATCCACAACAATACCTGTACTGGAATTGTTTGTTACTTTGGTTATACTAACCATGATGTTTATCCTCAATCATTCGATGGGTTAGGGATTACAACTTCACCGAAGTCCTGACTGTCGCAAGCAGTTAGGACTTCAACATTTCTACGCTGCGTGCTTCTGCTTTTTCTTTTCAATTCGAGCCTCCATTTCATTTTTAAGCACTCGCATTACCTCGCTGTTAAAGCTTCTCCCTTCGTCAAAAGCCTCCTGAATAAAAAAATCTTCAATGTCCTTTGGAAAACGTACTGTTTTTGGTTTTACATTCCTTGAAACGATCATGCTCACCTCTCTTTGACTTTACCGTGAAGTCACAACAAGAATAGATCTGACTTCACTGTGGAGTCAAACATTTTTTTGATAAAAATGAATTCACAGTGATATCATTATTGCTATGAATGATGAAATCCAGAAAACAGCCCTAAGACTCCCAAAAAGTCTTCATGAGGCTATACATGCTGCCGCCAAAGAATCCGGTCGAACAATGAACGCGGAGATCGTATATCGACTGCAGCAAAGCTTTGAAAGAGTTTTGCTACAAAATGAAGCTGAAGATAGATCTGGCCGAGTTGAGATAACAGTTCCTGATGGGTATAAGATTTACCATAGCCATCAATTCATAAGGACTCTTGATGAAGCAATTAGGGCGCTTGAGGGAATCAGTAAATCTGTTGCTGAAATAAGCGAAGGTAATGATGTCACTCATGATGATCAAAACAACAGCCCACCAAATAAAAGCAAGATAGAATAATAAAATCATTTCCATTAACTGGACAAATTTGTCCGGAATCACCAAAGCCCTTTAACGTGCTCTGCTAAAAAATCAAACTACCGAGATCTCGGTAGTTAACTCCGAATATCTTCATGGTTAGTGATGGACAAATCTGTCCATCGATACCGGAATGTCGGTATCGCCCCACTCGTCCAACAAAAAACCTGCCGGAGCGGGTCTTGTTGGTCTAGCTTAATTTACAATACTTTATTGCCAAACCACCAAACCGGACTCATTATTAAACCATTAGAATTGTGGAGTGCGAGATATGAGATGGATTTTGCTGGTTGTGGTGTTTTTATCCTTTGCTTCTTCATCGGCCAATCAATCTAATTCAAATGGAAAAACATTTGGATTGTGGAGAGTGCTATTAGTTGAAAATGGAGATGTTGTGGCTGGAACTAGCGTTGATAATTATGAAACAGGGTTGTTTTATCGATGTTATTCATCTAATAAAAAATGCGCATTTTCAATTAGAGCCAAAACAACATGCAGAAATGGAGATGAAACACCGCTTCTTTTGAATACCGATCTAGCTGCAACCTCAATAACAGGAGTATGCCTAGTTGATAGTGACGGAAGATCATCAATGATAATCAATGACTTTAATCAAATGTATAGACTCGTTCATGATGCAAAGATTTTTGCAGTTGCAGTACCTATAGGAAACAGTGTTTTTACAGTTGTTAGGCTAAATTTGTCAGGAATAACCGATGTGATGACGTATTCTCAAAATGTGATTGATGGGAATCTAAATAATTTTCAATAAGTTAACAGCATTTCAATCTAAAATTAGAGGTGATTGATATGATTTTCTCAAAAGGCGGCCCTCTTTCCCTTTGGTTTATCCACCTACCAATTATCATGGGAGTTTGGATATTTTACTTATTGGCTACATATCAAAATACAGAAAAAAACATATGCATGGCAATATCTTGCTCTGTAGCAATAAGCTTATTCATATCATGCATTCCATATATTGTTGAGTTTATATCAAGAAACTTCCGCAAAATAATCGTCGTATCGTGCATAACGGCGACAGTGGCTTACATCACAATAAACGGTCTATCTATAGCGGCGGCAATAATAATTGGATCGGTAATAATTGCCGCAACCATATGGATTAAGCGGTGATCATCTTTCGCTATAGCGAATTCCAGCCCCAGGCTTAAGATGCTTATCCAACATTCTTTTCGTTTTTATTGCCGATAGAGCATCGGATGCAATATTGATAACTGGATTTTGACCCACCGCCTTCATTGCAGCATTGGTTGCGTATCTCATTGCCGATGTGTTGGTGTTTGAATTGTTTACATATGATCCTGGTGGTTGCTTCTGCATCCATTCTGCAACACTACCAAGATCCCTTAGGTTGTTAGCTTGCTCTTGCGGCATAACGATAGGGATTTTTGATTGAACATTTTGAATCCCTCGATTCAATGCATCTTGAGTAATTTCTCTTGTACCCTTTGGCGATAAATAATCCATCAATCCAGCAGCTGCGGTTTGCTGAGCAAGCGGATAGTCCTGCAAATTATTCATCATCTGCTGAACCTTGTTAGTATCTGCGTTGATAATGTATTTATTTATAAAACGATCTGGTGATGCTTTCCCTTGAACTACTGCTTTCAATGCTGGATCTGCTTCCTGCATCTGATAGAACGCCCTTGCAGTAGAACGAGCATCATCGGCTAATGGTTTAAGTTTGGCGACATCGTCATTAAGGGGAATATTTTCCAGTTGATCAATCATGATGCTTGCTGCGTGGCGTGTATTTCCGTCCTGTGCCGTTCTTGCAACATTGCCCAAGTTGCGACGCAGGTTAAGATATTGCTCAAATGACATTTGACCAGATGCCGCCATTTCTTCTATCGCATTGAGCTGTGACTGAGGGGCGTCATGCGTGAGTAATTGCTTGCCAAGTGCCTCGGTAATGTTGTCGTATAGCGCGCCGGTATCGACAGGGAAAGATCCGCCTGCCGCATCTCTCAATGCCTGATATTTACCATCAATCTCTTCGTTTTTCTTATCAATCAGCTGCTGATAAGCGTCAATCATATTGTCTCCATGTTCAACTGGAGTTGACGCATAAACATCTGGCGCTGCTTCTGCTTTTATTTTTTGAAGTGAATTAGATAGCGATTGTTGTTGATCGGCAAATCGTTGAGCAAACTCAGCATGTTCACCACGCAAGTTTTTCTCATCTGAGAATAACTGAGCATCCCGAGATGCTTGTCCAGCGGTGAGATTTATCCCAAATTTATCAGCCACTGCTTGTCTATTTAACGCGCCCTGATCAATATCATTAACACCATGCTTTGATGATATTGCATCTTCAACTTCTGCCTGCAATTCTGGTGATGAGTTGGATACAGTAGACCTAACAATAGACTCTGGGGTTGCCTCCGCTGCCCCAGCGCTTTTTGACGACTCCCCGCCAAATGAAGATTTGGCTGGCTGTGAGCTTTGACTTCCTTCCCATTCCTGCTCTGGTTTCCATAGATCTTTAACTGATGACATGGTGTTTGAGGTTTTTGTTGCTGCAAATTTTGCAGAATTTCCTGCGTTACCTGCCATCTCACCAATATCAGACATTAAAGATGATTCAGGAAGTAGTGGCGCAAACTTAGAAAAGGTGTCACCGAGCATCTCGGTATATTTCTGCCCTTGTTCGGATTGTGGTTGATATGTTGCTGCCTGTTGATATTGTTGTGATAGTTTTTCTGCTTCATCAGCAGCTTGCTGCGTTCCGAATGTTCCATTTCCAATGGATTCCATGATCGCCTGAGCAGCACCCACCGCACCAGCAGCTTGACCAGTTGTTGCGCCCGTAATGGCTGATGTCGCTGCCTCCTCTAATCCATTTGCAGCATCCTTTATTGGCTGTAATGGACTTGGTTTTCCAAATGGTGAGTTGCTTGGTATCGATATATCAATGCCAAGATTATTTGAAACATCTGCTGGCTTACTTGCCTCTTGAGTTGATTGTATTTTTGCTTTCTCAGCTCGCTGGTTAGCTAGTTCCGTTGATGCAGCAAGGTTCTCATCAGTCGGTACGTCAGAGTTAGCTTTTTGCTCCAGTGTTTGCTGATATTGAGGCTGTTGCTTGCTTAAAAACCGCTGAGTAAATGGGTCTGATTCGTCGGCTTGGCTTTGATTATTACTTAAAAACTTTCTTGAAAATGGATCTTGTTCATTTTGCGGGTGATCTCCGAACCGTTGAGTAAACACATCAGGAGCATTCTCTTGCGTTGTCAGTAATTGAGTTTGTTGCTGTGGTTGTTGCTGCTGGTATTGACGATATTTCTGGATCACTGAGTTAGCATAATCAGGGTTCCAATTGCTCTGATCTGATCCACCGTTGAATGCCAATACCGCAGCTTGTGGATTTCCGTATTGCTTTAAGTTGTCGGCAAGTAACGCCACACCAGCATTGATATTCTGGCTTGGATCTTTTGGGTCTGTGACGCCATACGCTTTCTGAATTGATGGCATCAATTGCATGAGTCCAACAGCCTGACCAGCTGATGTAGGCTTTCCTATTGCATCTGATTTACCTGATGATTCAGTAGCAATAACAGACTTAATAAGCAAAGGGTCCACATCATATTTCTGCGCTGCCTGGTTTATTAGTGAGTCATATGAACTCAGATCTGGCAATTCTTGATTTGACATATTAATGGCCCACCAATCCCTGCTGATAAGCGGAGTTGTATTGCTGTTTCAGCTTATCGAAGTCAGGCTTACTTAGATTTGAGATCATGCGTTGCTGCTGTTGTGGTGTCATCTCATCCATCATAAAGATGCGAGGATCATTCTGAGCATTCCAGTTTGTTGACCAATTATTGAAATTAGCCGCCGCAGCTGGGCCACCTTGTGCTGCATATTGTTGCCAAGCTGCATTTTTAGCTTGGTTCATTTTCTCAATACCAATCGTGTAACGCAGAATGTCATCATTCGCCAATGAGCTGACATGCATATTCGCATTACCCGTTAATGCGGCGGCCAATTTTGCGTCCGTTCCCGTTCCAAACTCAGCGGATTTTCGAGAGGCGTACTGAGTAAGCAGCTTATTAAGTTCATCCTGACTCTGAATCTTTGTTGGGTCGATGCCAATTGCCTGCGCCAAGCCGGGAGCTGCGTTGCTGATCGCAGCGGTAACATTTCGCACATTTTCCGTACCGATACCCGTCTTAACATCACCGCTACGCAGTTCATCGAGCGCTTTATTCAGTAATGTGATGCGCGTTGGCGCGTCCTGAACTGAATTTGTTAATTGTTGAGCTGCGTCGGCACCACCTTTAGCTAGTGTTGTGGTTGCTTCGGCAAAGCCCGGCGGGAGCGAGGCTGAGGCAGGTTGTGTTTGTGCTGTGGTTGGTTGTGAGGCTTTTCCAGTTACCCCATTCCATGGATTATCAGCCTGATTAGCTTGCTGAATAACGTGACCTTGAGTCGTCCATTGCATCTGACCGTTAGGTCCAACAACCTGTATTGGAGTATTGAGTTGCGCTGGTGTTACTTGTTGCTGATACGTCGCTTCTGGACTGGCATATGGCTTGTTGGTAAGAAGTGGGTTATTGCCGTTAGCGATAATGGTCTTATCGCCGGTGTTAATCATCAATCCACCCGGGGAAATATTACGCAGCGACTCTAGGGCGCCCGTTGCAGTATTTAGATGCTGAGCAGCGTAGCTTTGAACTGCTTGGCCGTCAGAGCTAGGGAATGACGGATCTGCCAACTCAGCTTCCATTTGATTATACGTCATCATTTTTTCTTTCACTGCGGTCGCCATTGCCCCGATAAGGTCTGCCCGCGTTGAATTTGGATTTGAAGCAAATGGAGCCAACTGATCCTTATAATAGGTCAACTGCTTGTTAGCTAAATCAAATTGCGCCTGCTGATTCGCAGTCTGCTGATTTTGCTGTGTAATGTTATTCCCCGTCGCTTGCTGTAAGTTGTACTGTGCAAATGGGTTTGTAGAGAGCTCTTTTTGTACCCCACCATAATTCACATTGCCGTTTTGATCGGTGTTGTGCTGGATGGCCTGACCGACAGCCTGATTTGACTGCACGGCCTGGGTAAGCATGTTCCCCTGTATCGCCGAATTTCTCAGGCTTTGCCCTTGCATGGCGAGCGTCAGAGGGTTTTGAAGTTGAACTGGTTGTACGCCAAGACTGATATCTGGATTAATAGCCATGATCATGACCTTTTAGAAAATTGCAGCGAGAAGGTTGTTGCTGTTGCTGGACGTGTTATATGCGTTATTGACTTGGTTAGCCTGATTGCCGTAATTAACCGCATTATTGATGGCGCTGGTCAGTGAGTTGGTTGAACCAACCGTCCCAGCAGCAGTGGCAGCCGCACCAGAAGTAAGATAGTTGTTCGCTGTACTTTGTGCGTTCGAGCCTAATTGTGCTGTCTGTGCTGATGAGTTTTGACCCATGTTCACCAGGTTATATAACCGATTAACGTTATTGGCAGCTGAGTTGTAATTAGTGTCGAAGGTGTTTTTTGCTTGATTGTAGTAATCGTTGTAATACTGATTGGATAGCCCTTCTGCGTATGACTCGGCGCCTTTAATGTTGGCCCCTGATACGCCAAGACCTCGAGCGGCAGCTGATGCGTTAACACCATTCAATCCCTGCTGCAAATTGAATTGATAGCCAGGGTTATTTGATAAGTTTGAACCATCAAAACTGAATTTCTGCTGCAGAATATTATTCGAGTTGGTTCCAGTGATATTCCCTGATGAATCAGTGTTATATCCCATGGCAGACAAAAGCGGGTTGATTGAATTCTGCCCCAACGTCCGATATGGCGATAAATCCTGTCGATTCTGATTGTACATCGACATTGTGGCATTCGCGGCTGCAGTCGCCGCATCTGATTGCGTCTGAGCTGCAGACTGAGCGGAATCCATTCCAAGGATGCCACCAGCTATTGACGCGACGTCACCAACTACACTACTCATACGTTTTCCCCATGATCACTAAATCAATCATCTCGCCACGCCGAAGCATGGATTTTTTGATCCGACCTGTTTCTGTCATGCCGACCCGTTTTGCGTATGCAATGGCCGCGCGGTTATCCGAAGGAATGCTTGAAAACACTGACTTGATGCCTTTGGATGAGAGGTATTCCAGAACCAAGCAGCCAAACTCAGTCACACCAGTAGCACCAGGAAGCATGCAGATATGCAGTTCGCAGGTACGCGAAAGCACATGACGGGCCTCGACGAACCCGTAATGTTCATGCTTGAAATAAATGCTGTTTGGGTTTGGCTGGAATGCTTCTTGGTTGGTAGTGTCTTCGGCTAATCGAGGCCAGTTACGCGGGTGACAGATAACAGAACGGATCCAATGATAATCCGTTGTTATTTCCATTTATGAATAAATCACTCCATCCATGGCGTGTACTGAAATTACTGATCCAGTAGAGGCGAGACCTTGGATAAAGTCACCAGCTGATAGTTCAGGAACATCAACCTGCAATTGCGCATTAGGACTAACAGATACCGCCGGTAAGAATTCATTGGTTGCTGATGCAGTGCCGCCGGAAGGAACGGAATACAGTGTCACCGACACGGCTGATGCAGATGTATTAACCAGCATCAGCCGTGCATTGCGCAGAAAGCTAGTCACAGGAGCTGCTGGCATGGTGTAAATAGTGGCCGCAGACGTGCCAAGCTGTGTCGGCTGAAACAGCTTTTGAAAGGTTAAAGCCATGGTATTTCCTTAAGAGAAGCGTCTTGCTCTGAGGGTTCCGTAGGCTGATATTGAGCCGACAGAAAATATTGATTTGGCGACGAGATAAACAGTTGTTAGTGTGGTTAGGTTTAGTCTCGTTGTCGGTACCACCTGGGAAAACACACCATTAACCAGTGAAGTGGAGAACGGAGTCCCGGCTGCGGGGTCTGTTCCCAGTCCAGAGCCACCAGTCTGACCCGGCATTGTCGCCGTGGTTAGTGACACTCCGGCCTGAAAATAGGTAGGCGATGCGCCGGTTGATGAAAAATCAACGGTAGCCGACAGGTCATAATCCCCCGCCGGCAATACCAGCGAGGTTACGTTTACAACGGTGTTTGTCGTCAGCGAAACAGCCGAACCAGATGGAATGCTTGATGTTAGAAAGTTTCCGATCACGGATTGTGCAGGTGTCGTGGTCGATTTCTGCGTGCCAAGCAATTTCTCTAAATCCGAAACGCGACTAAGTAGGCGTCTTATCTCGCCATTAATCGCCTGATTAGCATCTGATCCGCTATCAATCTGCTGGGGTAATACCTGAATTCTTCTCGATGCTGTGTCAGCAAGAAAATTATCAATTTGATGGTCTGTTTGCTTGGTGATGTTTGCTGGGGCAAATAGGCTATACAAGTCTGCAATGTCAATTTGAGGTGCATCACCACCACCCACAATATTGAATATACTGATAAAGAACATCATCCACTCAGGCGTCATCCTGCCACTCTGCGGATCAACCAATGGAGTAGAAATCTGAGGGAAGTTGAAATTCTGTGCCATTAGCGAGGGACTACTTTGTAATCAAGCCATGCACCATTTAGCGCTGTGAAGCACGGGAATGACCATGACACTTCAAATACGCGACCACGGGCAATGCCAGATCGCCAGAGAACTGGACGACATTTATAATTACCTATCTTGCCAAGTGATATTGGCACTGGTGTACCCCAGGTTACCCCTCTATCATCTGACCATCTGGCAAATATTTGCGGATCTTCGAAATTTCCTGACGCCTGACCGATACCCACCTGCATATCGAATGTCATCTTTCCATACAGAACGCGCTTATCTTCCATCTCCAAAGTTGGAAAACTGCGCAGACGCATGATTGGCTGGCCGTTATCGGTGTAATTGTTGATGTCTAACCGGTAAATATTGCCATTTGAATAATCCCCAACATGATTCACACCATTCACTACGCAGTGACAGTTGGAAATGTCTCGGTGAATAACACCTTGGTTGTCCATGTATCCGCGCTCATGCCACTTCCCTGTTTGTAAATCGTAAACCCACGTTGCATCAGCAGACGGGAACGTGAGCACATAGAAATGATGTCCTTCTTGTTGGTAGCAGAACCCAATAGCATCAGATACTACGGCGTATTGACTAATAACTTCTTCAACGGCATGAGTTGAAATTCGAACAGCTTGATAGCCAACAATTCTATGAACGATATACTGCCCTTGCTGATCTTTGGACAGCAAGAATAAGGATAAATCCATCTGCGCCACAGACTCGGGCGCTGCACAGCCATGCTGAATAAATACCCCAGGCATGCGGGAGAATGGAAAATCAGAATTGCCTGCATTATAGAACACTTCGCAAGTCTGCTCACCAATCAGCCAAACTTCTCTGTGTAGTGCGGCAATAGTAGATAGCTTATCGCTGTACCCTTCTTTACTGGCAAAATACAGATCGTTAGTGAATGTTTCAGCTTGAACATCAGATAAGAACCACTGAGATGTTCCAGTAACATTGCAAATGAAATAACCGTCCATGTAGGCAATGTTTTGCGCCGGCTTCCATGCCGAATCAGTAGATGAATTAATTATTGATGATGTGTTGTCGGATAGTTTTATCCGATATCCCTGCACTGAACCATCAACGACGATGCAGTAATTCCCGTTATCTTTTGCGTAACACTGACCTGAAAAGGTGGTCATTGTTTGCAGTAAGGTTGCATTAAACAATCCATCTACTACAAACAACTTATTACCTGACACAACAAACACATTACCGGTCGTCGCCTGATAAATCATGCGTATTGGGCCAGCTCCGACAGAATTGATCAAAGTTTTTCCCGGCGTTGGATAATGCGTGACCTGACTTTCACTGTTTTGGTCATTGATCTCAGGATAGAGATTAAGACAGCGCTGAGCATCAGCAATGTATGACCGGGCTTCGTAAAACCCACCCGTGAGCGTTAAACGAGTAGTCATCAGTTAGATCTATCAGCGTAAATGTTGTAGTGGCCACCACTCAGCAGCGATTGATCCACTTGCAGCAATGGCACTTGAGCATTTGCTCTGGATACCACTCGTTTTGAATTAAGCGCCTGCGCCACTACAGTTGCCGGAGGGTCAATACCGAAAATGGGGGCGATCCAGCAAGCCAGATTGAACATCAGCAGTGACTTGTAGGATGGGCGCAAATTTACCGCATCAGTCAGATACTGAAACTCAGTGAATGGCTGCATAACCTGCAGCGTGATGGTGTAAGCGCTTGTTGGGATAGGCCAAACGTACAGCGTCGCCAGTGGGTATCCAGTATCGAGAAATACCATTTTGGGGAAACCCTGCATTCCAGGCAGTGCGATACGCCGAAAATCTTCCTTGGCCTGTACAATGCGCAGTGGCGTTACCACGTTATTCAGTGTGGATTCAGCGCCAACAATCGAAACAGGTGGATACGCCAGCGGAACATCGCCACCACTTCCCACTGAATACGTCTGCGCCCCGGTCGCGGTGAATTTCAGATCGAGCATCTGGTAAACCGTCAGTGACTCTTCGCTGAACTGGTTCAGCATCATGTTCAGCAGCGCAAAGCAGTCCTGAATAATGGGGCCGGATAATGTTTGACCATCCCCAAGTACCCCCAACTGCTTGGCCGCCATGTTGATCAGGAAGTTGGCATCTGTTCCGACATTTTGCGACATGGTGTTACCTTATGGCGCTACTGGAGTTACATAGACCAGCGCGGGGCCTGCCGCTGCCGCAATAGCTGACACAATAAACGACGCACCTGGTGCGCTTTTTGTGATCGGCGCTGTCATGTTTGGTGGCAATACGATGACCTGTTGCGGACTTCCATCAGTCGGGAATACTGGTGTTGTGATTGCGCTGGAACCCGCGGGTGCAAATGTCATAGCCACAGCGACCGTTCCGAGATTCAATAGTTCAACATACCCAGGTTGATCAGCATCATTCGCAGTAATAGTCACCGCTGCATGCGCCGAGTTAGTTACTGATAGCGCGTAAGTGTTTCCGTTCTGACGCAAAGGCTGAATATTTTGTAATGACATAATTACTCCTGCTCAGCTTCGGCTTTAGCTACTTCTTCGCGGATCTTATCCAGCGTCCAATCTTCCTGAATTGGCAGGCCGTAGAGCTCTACCTTCACCAGTAGCTCATCAACTTCCTTTTCTTCCTTGGATTTGCGGCCACGCTTAGGCTTTTCTGATTGTTCATCGTCACCAGAAGTTAAAATACTGTTTTTATTTACAGCATTTTTCGCCTCTTCTTTCGAATCAAACCAATCCCCATCCAAAGCAAGATAGTCATCTTCGCTATCGACGATGCGAGATTCACCAGTCAAAGAATGAATCCACTTCGGATACTCTTGATGGACATACTGAGTGCCGGACGAATGACGAAACGGGCCGTTGTATTGATCTTCAATCAAGTTATTCGTGCTCATTGACTAAACCACCAAAAACAAGAAAGGGGCTAAAGCCCCTACTCTTAGATAGCGTCAGCGACGCGGACGCACCACTCAGGACGCAGGATCTTGTAACCGTACAACACGTCCAGACGAGTAATAAACTGGTCAGTCGCCACGTTGTATGCAGTCACGATACGCATTGATGTGTTATCGTAGGTTTCACGATAGGCTTCATGAACGCCCTGTGGTAATTCCAGATCGGCAGTGACCAGCGTGATTGCTTCTGGTACATACGCCAAGTTGCAACGGTACTGAGATCCGGAGTTGGTCAGCACGTTGATCTGCGCGCCGTTGGCTGGAGATGCAGAAACAGTCTGATACTGCACCGCTGCGCCGCTCACTGGTGGAGTAAGTGCTGGGTAGATGCTGATCGCCGTAGCACCCGCTGCCGCGTTAGCAGTAACGGTGAACTGCATCAAATCAGGCAGTGTCTGCTTGGTGACGCGGTTAACGGCGTACACGCCTGGCATGGTGAACACATCGCCTGCATTCAATGGGCCTGACAAGGCAGAAACAACTAATGTGTTGCCTGTTTGTCCGGCACCACTAACGGTTGGCGCTGAGCTATAAGCGCCAGTGGTGTGAGCAATAACAGTCTGATCCATCATCCAGTCGAAGCCTAAGCCACGCTTCATCTGGCCAGTCAGATACTGCTCAGAAATGTCAGCGGATGGGTTCAACAGACCAGCCAGAGAGCCAACCATGCGACCTTCTGTTAGTGGATCCAGAATGATTTTACGGTTTCCCGGTGCAGAGCGTTGGTTCAGTACGGCATTCGCTTTCAGGAAAGCGTTAATATCCGCCTGCAGGATATTACCGTTACCGTCCTGACGGGCCACGAAGTTTGACACTGGTGTTTGCGTGTCAGTGTACAGCGTGGTGGATGGCACCAGACCATCAACAGCACCCATAATGTCGGCCGCCATGATCCCAGCAATGCTGTTGATGGCTGGTTTCAGGATGCGTTCTGAGTAGTCATCCAAAGACAGCGCTCGTTCTGCTGAGCTGAACTGGATGTCCACACCGATTTGATTTGCCACCACCAGACCGACCTGTTGTTCATTGGTGCCCTGCACTGAAGCAGCAGCGCCACGGCGAACAGTGAAATCATTAGGCAGCCGGATACGCAGAGAAGAACCGATTTTCGCGCCTTTACGGGCAAAATCTTCGTCATACTGACGGTCTACGTTTTTCAGCAACGCATTGGAGTTTTTGAACAACCGCAACGCTTCGCGGGTGATCATCTGGATCGTTAAAATAGAGTTAGACATTTAGCAAAATCCTCATCGTTTGATAGGTTTTTTTGCTCGCTGCTCCATAAACTCATCCAATGACGCTTTGCTAAGGTCGATATCACCTCGGCTGCTGCCGCCATCGATGGGTTTAACTGGAGAAGGAGCGCTAGAAACTGGCTTGGTTGTGGGCTTTTTGAGGTCGCTGGATAGCTGACTCATTCGTGCGCCCAACTGGATTGGTGAGAGGTTTTTCAGTTCGAAGGCGAGTTCGAGGTTTTGAGAAAGGTGGTGTAGGACGCGATGTCCTCCATCCAACGAAATGGCCGCTTCAACAAATCCGTCCGGCAGGCCGCCCAAGTCAGCGAATGACTTGATTGATTCACCAAAGTCTGGAAACTCTTTGATGCCGTCCTGATAGATCTGATTGCACCGATCGTTGAAAGATTGCTGCTTGAGTTGCTGCTGGACTCGCTCCTGAACCAAGCGATCAACATCTTGCTGAGACTGCTGGACAGGCTGTTGTGTTGCAGACTGTTGCTGACCCTGCTGTGGTTGCTGGTTCTGGTATGATGCCAACTGCGCTTCAAGGCGCTGCCTTTCTGACTCCGCTCGAGTTGCTCGTTCTGATTCCTCTTTCTGCTTGCGGGTTAACTCGTTGATCCGGTGTTGGTACCAGGGAGTTTTCTTGGTCTGTTGCTGCTGACCTTGACCGCCTGATTCGCCATTACCTTGATCAGCTTGCTGACCGCTTGCAGTGTTTTGTTCAGCGCCGGTTTCTGAACTGATGAGATTGCTCGGCTGTAACTCCACTTCGCTTGCAGATGACTGTTCGCCCGCAGGGATCGCGGCTTGTTGCAGTTCGTTAACTTCCATGAGTGATTAGCCTCAAGAGATTTACACGGTGATGGCGCACCGCTACGCAGGAACGAAAAAGGCGCCTTTTTAGGGGCGCCTTAAGTTGGTGAATTTGGCTTTAATTAAGCTGATAGCACGGCATGCCATTGACCTGTGATTGCACAGGAAAGCAGGGCAGTTTTACCTGCTGCGATGGCGTAAGCGGTGTTCGCACCAGCGGAGTTGATTTGTTCGCCGGTTGCCGGGAATAGGTTCATTGAAGCCGCACCAGCATTGATGACGGTGATCTGCATGCCCGGAGCTGATGCGGGCAAAATCCCAGAGTCACCTGCAGTGGCCACAGTTGAGAATCGGTTGATAGATGATGAAGCAAGTGTTGCACCTGCTTGACCGCCGCCAGCTTTTGCCGTTAATGCGCTGGCAGTTGATACTGTTGGGTAGTTACCTGAAAATCCTTGCCCGACACTTTCACAAACCCACGTACCGGCAACCGTGCAAACGTAGTTATAGACAGAGTTTGGCATCTGGCTGATGCCGGTAGCGGTAGCAACGCCATTGATCGTATCTGTACCAGCGCCGAATACTTGCATCGAGTTCGCACCGGAGTTAACCACTATAATTTGCAGACCTGGCGCGGATGCGGGCAGTTTTACCGAATCTCCCGCAGTGGCTACGGTGGTAACACGGTTAATGTTGGTAGTTAACTGTATAGCTGATGATTGACCGCCACCTGCGCGTGCCGTAATACCATTGGTGTAACTGGTGGTTGGCAGTTGTCCTGAATAGCCTGTACCGATCCCATTGGAGTACCACAGACCATTTGTTGTGCAGGTGTACATCACATTTGAGCCAGCCATCTGACTAACACCAGATGCCGCAGCGACATCATCAATGGTGTCTGTGCCTGTGCCATATACCTGCATTGCGTTAGCACCATGGTTGATGACGAACATGGTCAAACCGGCCTGTGCCGCAGGCAGTTTTACTGAGTCGCCGATATTAGCAACGGTTGTGATGCGGTTTGTTTCATACAGCATCTGATAAGCGTTAGACTGACCGCCACCTGCAGTTGCAGTAATGCCATCTTGATAAGATTCAAAAATGAGTTTCGTGATGACGATGTTTTCAACCGTGGGGTTATCGCTTGCGATACCTTGGAATTGCATTGTGTTATCTCCGGTTAAGACAATAGATCGCCCCTCAGCGCTGCGGGGCAGAACCGAGTAACGTGGTTAGGAATTAGTTATTGATTGGGTTGCTGATTTGGAATTTGTTGTTGGGGTGGCTGCGTCATCACTTGATTCGGTGCTTGCTGGCTGATGATTGATGCGTCCTGACCACCCTGAACTGCACCAGCATTTTGCTGGTTTTGCATCTGAAGCATGGATGTAGCGACATCATGGATAAACTGCTTCCTGTCCATTTCGGCATTGTGCATAGCCACAGCGCGATCAGTTTCAGCTCGATAGGCATCGGCATTCGCTCGCAGCATTCCAGATTCACGCTCAGTCTTGTATTTATCCATCGCTTCCATAAGTTTCTGGTTAGCGAGTTGTGCCTGCTGTAGCTGCTGCTGGAGAGCCTGAACTTGTGGGTCTGGCCCTTCCCCCTTCAGTTGCGGAGGAACCATGCGATTGAGGCGTTCAGCAATATCCTGCGCCATCGGGAAGTCAGCAGCCTTGAACATCAGATCGCCCGCGGCTTTCATCAATTCCCCGTTCTTCCCCATGATTTGCGTCATAGCCGCAAAGGCTTCTTGGCGGCGAGTTGAATATGCCGGTCCGGTATCGACAGCGACGTCATAAGTTCCGATTTTCGGATTCAAAATGTGTTTTATTTCTTCTTGCTGCTGCATTTGTTGTTTCTGCAGGGCCTGCTGTGCCATTGGATCCACATGCACGAAATCCTCTACCCCATCCTCACCCAAAATGCGAAGGATACGAGGGGTGTCGTACACGCGCGGGATCATGGAAACAAGGATGCGTCCGGTAAATCGAATGGCAGATGAAAGATGGTCTATGTAGTGATAAGTGGCGTTATCGCCTTGACGCTGGCGGTTTTGAATGGCGATACCAGAGGTTTCATTCGATTGCTGACCCATCACAGCCTGATATTGGCCAGTCACCATCATCATTTCATTGGCGGCTACCTGCATGCCTTGCATGTAAGCTTGTGATGTTTGTGGTGGCTGTTGTCGCTCAGGGCGTGGAATTGGGTTTCCAGCTTCGTCAGTGTGGTTGTATGGAAGATATGCCAGATTGTCGGTATTAGCGGCAGACCAGTAGTTTTCATTCCCCTCAAAGGCTTTGGTTGGCCCGATATACGGCACCTTGTTTTGCAGCGCCACATGCTCAACCGCTGATGATGTCCAGTAGTTGTACATCCTTTGCGCGTCTTTAATGCTGCGAATATGTCCTTTTCGCTCAAGCTTACCTTCGATAACCATCTCTTCACCGACAACACGAATGATCGGGATGTAATCGCAGGGAATAATGGTGCGCTCAATGATTTCTTCGCCAGCAATTTTGAAATACTGAATTTCTCGGCGATCGACTTGGCGGGTTTTGGTGTTAGGCAGGTTAACGATGACATCCCAGGTATCAGTATCTAGTTCCCATTGTTTGAATACGTTAGTGGTTGCGCCTGGAATGGCTTCAATGTCATCAGAACTGACAGCGGCAATCATGCCTTTTGAGAGATTTATGCGGAAATATTCAGCTACACGGATGTGATCTGGCGTATTCCAGCCGAAATTCATATCAAGCACATAGTCAGTGGCTTTTTCTGCTGCCTTGTCGCCGTATTTGTATTTGTATTCCTCTTTCGTTAGATCGGAGAAAACAAAGGCGAAATTAGCATCTGAACCATCAACCTCTTTAATGTCTGGATCGAGTAATACAGACATTGGGTCACGGACACGACTGATACGAATATCTTGATCAAATGAGTCATCGGAAATGTACTCAGTAATGACGCGCCAGAACCCAATACCACCAAAGACAGAAAATTCTTGAGCAGTGTTATATGCGCCTTGGGCTGCCGATCGGTATTCGATGTGACGTACAACCCCGTCTAGTATTTTAGCTGATTCGAGATCAGCACCATCACCGACAGGGTGAATTTTGATTTGCGGGGAATGTTGTCTGTTGTCATTGACGATTTGCAGGCAGTGCTGCTTAGCTTTGTTAATAGTCAAACACGGCTTATCGTCAATCTCACGGTTCCTGCGGATAGCATCAGGCCATGCCCATTGGTTGTCAGGGTCAGCCATGCCGAATTTAACGTCTTCGATAAAGAGTTTACGGAAGTCAGACTCCCACTCCATCGCACGCTTAAACCGTTCTTTGGCTTCTTTGACAATAACCTGATCCTCCGTGAGATTTTCGCTCACAGAGTCTTTGCTTTTTTTTCGGGTCATAGAGATTTTCTGAGGGCCAGAAACGCAAAAACCCGCTCAATGGCGGGTTACAGACAGGAATTCGTATTATTGGAGAATTCTACCAACTACCGAAAAGTAGTCAATATTTATACAGTGCATCAATGTGATGACTCGCTAACTTCAGTTAGATTGTTTTTTGCTTCACGCACCGATTTAAGTAATTCAACCAGCATTTCATTAGTGCTTTTGCATCCCACTTCCGCATCGATACTATCCAACAACGTTTGGCGTTGTACTTTTAGTTTGTATGCGTCTGAAAATTTACTCATCTCATCCACCCTCCGTTCATGCCCTTAGGCAGGATATTTGGCTTGTATTCTTCTGGTTTCTTCATGGGTTTTTCTGGCGCAGCAAATGTAAGCACAAATGCGTCTGCCCGGTCAGGAGATTTCCCTGTTTCAGACTTGTACTCTTTTTTGCTTTGCATTAGCAGCATGCCGTCACGATAACCGTATCTGTATGATGATAGCTGTGACTTAAGCTCTGAATCGTTTGGCAGGCAGACTGGATAGTCTTTCAGGTAATCCCGCGCCGTTCGCCACAGTCTCGCTTTGAGATTGTAATTCCGGTCGTCTTTAAGCCTAGTGCCAGTGTGAACACCAAGAACCAGAGCTGCGTACTTCCCTTTTTTTAGAAAGTCGTATGCGGAAACCCCTGGGCCATCCAATTCAATGATGATTGAGTGGATCCAGCCACCAGAATCTTCTATCTGCCGACACTCTTCCTCAACGGCGCCGGCCAATTGCTGACCATCAGCTCCCCTGCGAAATACCTGCGGTAAATTCAGTCGCCCTTTGCGCTTGTGGATCACTGACTCATCGTCCCCCATGTGCGCAGCATCGACACCAACAACCCAACCACCAACCGCTTCAACATCAGCAGGGCCGTTACCTTGAGCCGCGGTGACTAAGTCGCCCGTGATCCAGACATCGCCTCGTGATGAGTTGTAATCAATGTCAATTTCCTGGGCGACAATAATGGGGTCAAGAGAGTTTATTTGTTTCTGATACCACGCATCGTCTTTGCGCGGATCATCGCGCCAGTGAAACGTGAATACCGGAATTTTCCCAGAGTGGCGCTTTTTGTAGAACGGATTCCCGTTACCGTTTGGTGTTGAGATATCAATCTTGCAGTTAGACGTCTGAGATAGTGCCGCATCAATCGTTTCTGGTCGGTCGTAGAACGCAGATTCGTCTTTCAGATAAATCGATGTGCGGTTACCACGTCCGATATTATCCCCAGCCTCACCGATGATTGTTGAGCCTGTTTCGGGATTAATGATCCGCATATGTGGCGCATGTTTCTTTTCATCGTACCCAACAGGGCGAAACTCTTCCGGCAACAAATTGATGAACTGGCGGCATTTCCAGAATAGAGATTTCGGATCACCAAGCTTATCGACGTATTCTTCTTTGCGTGACCCAAAACCAACAACTGTTCCAGGCTTGAATAGCCACATCCATGCCGCAGCAGCCACGCATAACCAGGACAACCCCATATCACGCGATTTTTCGACAAGCCCATCCTCTCGGCTTTTCCACCTGGCGATCAACCAATCAATAAACTGCGCTTGCTTTGGGAACAGAAGAAATGGAATGGTGTTGGGTAATCCGATCTCGGCGTTACGCGGGTCGAATGTCATGCCCCAGTCATTAATGAAATCAGACGGATTCTCTGCGTAATAATCCTTTAAGCCATTCGCCATGCCAGGAGTATTGCGCATCAACTCCAAACGCTCAGATCGCAACTTATACACCCGGTTGTAATCAGGGTGACGGAAATCAAACCAATCTGGTAACGGCATTATTTATTCAGCAGTGCTTTGTATGCCTCTTCGGCAGACATTTTTTCAGAATTTAGTGGCTGACCATTCGGTCCAGACAATTCAACTTTGCTTGGGTCATCAGGGATATTGAAGGCTTGGCGTTCGAGAGCAACCAGCGTTTTCAAAGAGTCGGACAAGTCTTTTATTGTCTTACTCCTTCCGGCAAGACTGATCACCTTGTGATAGAGATCGTTGAGCTTATCGATGCCCTTATCGTTCTCACGGCGCATCATTTCGCCGAGCTGTTCGAACAAATCAATGTTATCTGTTTCGGCCTCTAACTCTGCAAGCATCTTCATTACCAATCCGCGAGTTCGGGTAATATCCTTGCGCTGGTTGAGTTGAACATCAGCAATAACCTCGGCCGTAGCCTCAATAAGTACGCGTTGGTTCGAACTTTCCTCTTCTCGTACTTTTTCTCGTACTTCACGTTTTCGTACCAACTCTTGGGCTCTTGCTTGTATCTTCCCTGATATATCTTTAACCCAATCAAGCGCTTTAGCTTTCTTTCGGATGGCGCCTTCGCTAACGCCATACTTTTTACCCAATTCGCAGTTATTTAGAATCCCTGCTCTGTATTCAGTTTCTAGGCTTTCCCAATCAACCTGTTTTTTTTCTTGCTTTGGTTCTGCCATTTTTAAACCTTAAATCTTTGAGATGAGTTTTTATGTAAAGCTCATTTAAAAGATGCCCCACATAAGCAGGGCAATCACATTAGGAAAACGCCTTATCGATAGTGACGTACACGGTTGTACCATCAGACACGAAGTGAACTACATCCACAGAACCCGCTGCGGTAGACAGCGCCACTGCGCCGCCGACTTTCTTGTAAGCCGTACCGAAAGACAGAGTGCGCGATCCGGTACCATCTTGGGTGAACACCATATCCCACTTCGCGCTTGAGCCTGCTACCAGATTGGTTGGGTTGGCCAGCGTGACGTTGCCGGTCAGTGTTGCAACGACACCGAGGCCTTTATTCAGCTTCGACACATCAGGCGTAATTGACGCAGCATACGCAATCGCTACGTTAGCGCGACCGAAGCCATTGAGCTGGTCTGGTGTGATAACTTCATCCTGCGGTTGAGCGCCGCCAGATAGGCCGGTAGATGCCGGGATGTTCTCAGAACCAGATAGTGGATATGCGGCTGCTTTTGCGTTGCCGTTACCATCGTAAATACCCATTTACATTTCCTCTTTGTTGTTAACGTTTCTTGGCTTCGCGCTCACGACGAGCCGCAAACTGTTCCATGGATTCAGGTTTCTTTTCTTTGTCAGGGGATTTATCTGACTTCTTGTTGAGTTGTTCGGCCATGTTTCCGATCCTTATTTCCTGGATTCACGTTGTTTAATGAAATCATCCATGGAGTTTGATGCGGGTTTCTTTACTGGAGCCTTGGCGGCCGGTGCGGCCTTGGCGATTTGAGCCATAGCGTCGAGTTGTGATTTCGCCTCTTTCTGTGCCTCAGTCATCCGAGACTTATCACTGCGGATCTTCTCCGCTTCTTGCAAAGTCCTCACATCAGACTGGGCGCGCCAGCGGCGTTCATCATCAGAAACAGATGCTGCTTTAGGTGTGTTTTTAGATGCCATGTTATTCATCCAAGTATTGAACAATTTTGATAATCGGATGACCTTGGTAGGTTCCGGATTTGGTAACGTGACTGTGACCGATTGGATATAGCCCTTCCCGGTCATCGAATTTGATCCCGGCCCGGATAAACCTCCGCTTGGTTTCTTCAGCCGCGAGATGCTCGATGTCTTTGACGTTCTTACCACTGACGCATTTGATGACATCAGCAACATAGACTTCGAATTCTTTCTTCATTGGGTTTTGTCTGCGAAATATTGGAAGGCGTAAAACAAAATGATGATGACGCAAATAAATCCGGCTTCTTGAGTTGATTTGACGATCTCATCCATAAAGGCCTCTTTGATAAACGACAGTCTATTGCTGCGCCGGTTTATTTCGTATATACCCAGGTTCTGGATAAACACGATCAGCGTGACAGCAGCTAATACAGCCAGTAATCCCATATCAGCTCCTTATTAACCAGATACCACCCCGCATTGGGTCGATTTGCGCCTTGAGTCGTTGTGGTGGATCGAATAACTCAACTACTCTGCACGGTTCAACGTAATGAATGAAATTCTTGATGCCTTGCGAGCTGAGTTTGTCGCAAGCTTGCCGGAGTGCGTCGTCATACTGCTGGTTGCGTAGCAGTTGCTTATTAACCTGTATAAACATACAGCACTCCGTTTTTTGAATCAGATACCAGCGTCACCACCACGCGACACGCAATGCCGATTAGACACAAATGATGATTTGCCGGGACCGGCGATTGTTTGCTGATATCTGAAAGTGATAACCCCTGCGTAGGTGAATGAACCAAGAGGCAACGGTCGAATGTGGCGGGCAGTGAAGGATTCGAACCTTCTGTCTAACGGTTAACAGCTGTTCGCATGTACCACTTATGCTTACTACCCTGAATTGGTGCTCCGGACTGGAATCGAACCAGTGTTAAATCACTTATCTGGTGATTGCTTATGGAGGTATAAGCTCCACCCTTAGGCCATCATTAGCAACCGGAGCGAATTGGTGCTGTCGGTAGGGATTTAACCTACAACCAACTGATTACAGGTCAGCTGCTCTCCCTATTGAGCTACGACAGCAAAATTATTACGAGACACCCCAATCTTCTTCTTGCATAAGACCTCCGGATATTGAGCGCAAACTTCGCGATGCTTGCCAGCGTTGCTCATTCACTTCCGTCTTTCCGGCTGCCAAGAAGGATCACCACCTATTGCTGTGATTGATCTTGATTCTGAGTTGGCTGGGTTACTGGTTGCGCGGAATTAGCTGCATGACCAACGTTAGCAGCTACGACATCCAAGAAACCCCGCAGGATTTTGATGATGAGATTAGCTTTTTCAGATGGGTGAGGCAGTGATGCGGCAACTACCGCAGCGCAACCGATAATATCCCCCGCTATCTGGAGATATGCTATTACATCAGCCTGAGATAACGACATGAGACATCCTTATGCTGCAGCTAATTTTCCGCCAGCCGCCTGATATGCTGAAATCAAGGCGGCCGCTTGATTCTGGTGCTGGCCGTAGTTATTACCGGGCAAACTTGCCCAGATATTCGAGCAAGCATAAATCGCTTGTGCGATATGACCGTTATTAATTAAGTCGATCGCGTGGCGCTCTTTGATTTGCTGGATAGCGATCACATCCTGAGACAGTGGCCCGAAATCTGGCAGGTTTAGTTGAACTTTGTATGCTTCAAAGTAGCGATGAAGCAATTGATAACGCCCAGCAGCAGTAGATGCGACAGGAATTATTGGTGGGCCAATCAGACGGTTTGGGTGATCATTATAATCATCAAACAATATCGGATGGCTTGCCGTGCTTCCTACGATGACGTTATAACCATTATCTGAAGAATCAAGCAGCGCATGACCTAATTCACTATGAGCAATCATATCCAAGAAGGCGCAGATATTAGCGCCTCCAGCTTTTTGCGGCGTGATTTCTGGCATTACCGCCTCCGGGGCTACTTAAACAATTTTGCCAGAGCGGATGCCGCACCAATGATGCCTTCTGAATCATGGCCAAGCTCGCTTAAAACCAGACCGAGAGCGCGCAGGAATGGATCGGCAACAGCAGCTTGTGGGATAATAGCGGAAACGGCCTGAACAACGGGTTCGGCCGCAGCAATTACGGTTTGAGCTTCGGTAATTACATTATCAACAGTGGTGGTAGATTGATCTTGAACTGGTAACTGGTCAGTCATTTTCGGTTCATCCTTAGTAACTGGTTGTTTGGTGGTTAATTGAGATAGGAATTGTTCGATCTGGAGTAAGAGCTTATTCATCGCGATAAGCCTCTTGTCTTTGCGGAGTTGAATTCTTTGATTTAATCAAGACGCCGTATTTCGCGGCCTGTTCAATGGCTTTTGTTTGGCGCCTTTGGAAATAGAGATTGGTGAAGTAGGTAACAAGGCCGAGAATTATCCCGAGAATAACCGCCACCTCATTCCAATTAACGGATTTTAGCCACACCCATGACGTAGCCAAGAATCCGCTAACCCCATATGCAGCGGTGGTGGTTATTCGTTCAGGCATATATTTCAGGCAATAAAAAACCCGCACTTGGCGGGTCATTAAAATAAAAAGGCGCTTCAATCAGAGAGCGCCCATGTTTAGTAAATCTTACCAACTGCTTAAAAATACCGCAATAACCTACTCGCATTTTTCGCAATTAATTTGACGATAATACATGCGCACCCAGTCAGATTTATCGAATAACATCGACTCGACTACTTTTCTGAATTTTGCGTAAACCTCATCGCCATGAATCCGTTTTATTGATGCGTCATCCGGAATTATTTTTCCTGTCCCCCGGCAAGTTACGCAGGTTGTTTTTCGTCTAACAGCAATTCCATCGCCTCTGCATGATGGGCAGCTACCAGTAGATAGAATGTCTTTCCGGCAATGCGCAACGGCATCAGATTTCACCTTTTCAGCTATCTTGGTTAGTCTTTCAGCTTCCCCCTCATCGCCTTTCCGCAGCACGAACTTTGCTTGTGACTTTATTTTATCAGCACGTTTTCTCTCACGTTCATACCTAGGATGCGCTCTAACCAATCGGTTCCACTGTTCAGTCGTTGGCTTACCCATCGCCACAGCAACCACTTCTTCTGTTAGTTCTGGCAAATGTTCGTTAGCAAACTGGATCAGTGCCAATAGTGATTTCTCATCACCGTTTTCAGCTAAAAACAAATGATGACCAATCGGATATTTCAGCGCAGCAACAGCCCCAGCATGAAGGATCTCATCCCGTCCAATTCCATGAGAACTTCCACGAGAATCAGTGGCCACGGTTTTTGCCTGGTGAAGCAGAAGATATGTTTCTAAAGACATTTTATCCGCCTTATCTTGATAAACTATTTATTGCTAAAATCGACAAAAACCAAATAATCCACAACATAATTAGTTTTGCGCGCTCAATCAGCAAAAGCTGGCTATATGACAATCCAGGAGTTGTGATTACTTCTATCATTAGTTCCGGCCTAATAACTTTTACGCCATAGCTTGGATTAATCATCACGATCAACCTCTTCGCACTCACCATCTATAATTAGGTTTTGGTGGATATTTTGTTGAGCCGCAGCATTTGCGTATGGCTGGTTACGAATGAATTGTTCATAACTCATTAACTGATCGTTATGCTTTCCATAAATACAGTTAGATGAAACATTTGAAATGGCGGTGGCTGCGATAGCGTTGTGAATCTCATGAATTGAATGTTGCGCAAATAAACCCATATCATTCTCCTTGCTCTATCTGTGCGCGCAATTGCTTGTTTATTTCTCGTTGCTTTGATCTGTAAAGCACCAATAATTCTTTCAACTGGTCTATGGTGTATTTCTTTGGTTCGTGCGGACCCTCTAACCATTCGACTTTGGGTAGCCCGATTTTTTGAATCAGGTTTTCGCGATATTTCTGACTAACTGTTTTGTTTTTATGTGCGTAGTGACCAGCGCCACCGTTACATGACTTGCATTGCTTATGTGCATTAAGTTCTTCAAACCGCAATTCAGGAGCGTGTCCCACTGACAAAAAATGTCCGCAATCCCATTGTCCGCCATGAAGCATTGGAGGGTTTTTTTCACCACAACTAATGCACGGCATATCGGCATCGCGAAGTCGTATGAATTTATTAAATTCACGTTGAACATCAGCAACCCAGTCACTTCTTTTTTTTAGAGCAATCTTCCGTTCACGCAAATTTCGCCTCTTTTCCCTGGTAGCAGCTACAGCTTCACGTTTGTCTTTCTGCTCCTGTTTTTTCTTTGCATACGCTATGGCGCAGGATATTGAATCGCACTTTTGCATAGAGTTTCGCGGAGTGAATTCTTTCCAGCACTCTGGACAGATGCGTGGCTTTAATTCATTCATAAAATCTCCAGCATGATCACAAAGACAACAACAAGCACGATGATTTTAATCATGCCTTCACCAACTTATATTCAGTGGCCACATCGCCCCAAATCCGCATCACGTTCCAGCCGATCTCCCGAGGGTTGTTCAGTGCCGTGCGGATTTCTTTATCCGGCAGTTCGTGTCCATTCATCTCCCTAATTGCCCGGCTGATTGCTGGGATTGACCGTGGCTTTTCATCACACATCACCGAAACAACCATTTCACGAACTGCAGAGTCAGTTCGTTCGGTCATCAGATGTTTTAAATACGCACTGGTCATTTGCGGTTTCTCCGCTGCTTGGCTGCGCGGCGGGATTTAGCAATGCCGGTAATGCGCGAGTGTTTAATTGGTGCCGGCTGCACTTGGAATAGCTGCTGCATTGCTGCCTGGATATGCGGAGCAACGCCGAATGCTGACTGGATGGCTGAAAGTAAACTCATTGGTTCTGCTCCATTTTTAATTTCATGTATTCGGAATTGTTGGGGATGGTTAGCAGGCATCCGATGCTGGCGCACCATGCTTCTACCTGTTCCATGAAGTGATACATAGCCCCGGTGTTTAATCGGCTTGTGTGCTGAAGTTCTCGGACCGTCATTACCGCTCCGGTAACAACATCAACGCGATCAGTTTCGATATAACCAAGGAATGAATGCTTCATCGCATCTTTGCTCCACTCTGGAGTGGCAAATTTGCGACCTGCGGCGATCAGGAACGCTGACAGTTCATTCATCCACATGTGAAAGACTGCGTTCTGATTTAGGGTTCTGGTTTTTTTGACTGGTTTAATGGATACCTCATGCGGCCCATCAATAGACAACCGTGCCATAGCGTTGTATGCGCATGGAAGGTCGTTTCTTGATTGGATAACGTGAGTCAGTTCAGCCATTACTGGACACCGCCGACAACAGGCATCCCGACCAAACCTGGTGATTGGGTTTTGGCTAAAAACAGGTGCTGTATTTTTGATTCACAGGCATGACTCATGAGCGAAATAACCGCTTCATCAGACAGAGACAGGATTAGATTGCGCAGCTCTTGAGCGAGCCGTGAACTTGATGTTTCAGGCATGCCAATTCTCCCGATTCGTTATAGCCGAATCAGCAGACGCATGAAGTCGAATTGTCTGTTTCGATGCTCACGCATGGATACAGTTTGAAGCGATAGACAGGAGTCACCCTGTGCTTTGCATTATATCAAAAGGTGATCGGATATACAGCAGTTTATTTGCAAAATGCGAATGAGCTTTGTCAGTTCATGATTAACTTAACATCTTGCATTCGCAACGCAAATGCTAAGTAGTGTAATCTTTCGCAAAATGCAAAAATGGAAGTTTAAAACAATTAAACATAGGAAAAACATGAAAAAACTAACTGGTTTACTATTCGCCATTTTCACCCTTCTTGCGTCATCACAAGTCCATGCAGAGAAGGTTTATACATCAATTGCATTTGGTAGCGGAGACGCTTTCGGTTGGGCTGTAAGAAAATCACAGAAAAGCGCAGATAGTGAAGCGCTTAAATTGTGCAACAATGGAAAAACTACCCATGACTGTATATTACACAACATTGTTGCGATATCTCGAGCAGTAAATAAAACCGATGTAGGTCTTGGCTGGTCAACTAAAAGCAGTGATAAAGCCGTGCAAAGTGCAATGCACAGTTGTGGCATGCCAGACTGCAAGTTGCAGTGGACAATCACGGACCCTGGGTTTGTAATTATAGAACAGGAGGACAAAAAGGATGGTGACTTTTTTGCTCAATATGGATCAACTAACCCAGAAGCGGATTTAAGTGTTGCGCAAAATAATTGCCAAGAGCACTTTAAAGGTAAATGTGTTTTATATAGAGTTTTTAGCATTCCTGGCGCAGTTAACGTCAAAAAGAAAATTCCATCACAATCCACATCAACGCCATCCCAAGTATCAGAAAGAAATTGCCGACCAAACACTCCAACCATTCGCTGCTCATCTCAATGCACCAATGGAAACTGCGTTGTAACCTATGAAAACGGATGCAAAATTCACGTTCAGGTCCGGCCGGAGTTCGATTCATTTAATAACCAATGGACATATCCAGCGCCTCAGTGCTGATTTCCAGCTTCTTCTTACAAAAAATACAAAGGTTTATATATGAAAAATTTATGTGCTGCCGCGGCAATTTTCACCATTATATTGAGTGGGTGTGCAGCTAAACATGAAATGCCAACCGGCAACATGCCTTTTACTGGAGATAAAACACTGAGTTTATCATCAAACATGGAGCTACTGGCTGGGAACAGCTCTACCAATAGGGATGAAGATGCCACCAAGGCGGATATGTCAGCGGCGGCGGCAACCACCAATGCTGCTATCATTGCTGGTAAAACATCTGTTGATGCGATGGCTACAGGAGCACTCACTGTCGGAAATCTGGCTTTCGGTGTCGCGAACCTTATGTTGCTGGGGCAGGATAACTATAAACACCCTGACTATGGATATTTGGTTTTAATGAAGATCGATCCTAGCGATGATCCAGCTTCTCAGGCTTCGTTGGAAAAGGCGTTCAAATACGCCACAAAACAAGATGCTGCTCGGCTAAATGGTGCAACCTTTATTATGGATAACGGCGAATTAGCTGTGTCTGATAAAGATAAATCAGTGGCAAAAGTGAAATTTTCAACTCTTGTTTCTCAAGAGTTAATTAATCGCATTGACCCATCATTGCCTACTGGGAAGTATGCCGCGTATGGCATTGGCCTGCCATCATTTAGCTCAGGTCATTTGAAACTAGAAGAAATGTCATCTGCACCATGGGTTTATTGTGACGGGTGGGTCCATCCTTTTGCAGGTTTTGCAGATACCCACGAATCAATCACACGACGTGTGGATAGCAAAACAGGGAAGACCGTTGTAGTTAAATACAAGAAAGTTGGCATGAATGCTAAACAACCCGTGAACAAACCGGTTGCTGTTCAACTGCGATAACAACCACCAGCACAATAAAACAGGGAGGAGCTTCTTTCCTGTTTTTTACCTCACAAATCAAATTATTAATGCAATTAAAATGTCTCTCAACATCGGCTCTCTCCCAATAGATCAACAAGAACAAATCGATGTTGAGAATACCGTAGCATACGCAGTGTGGAGAACAGCAAAGTGAAATGATCAAATAAAATTGGCCACAGTTTGAGTTGACTACTTCATTCTGCTTTTTTACTAAAGCTTGAACACGTCCAGCTTCTAAGGGATGAGTATCTGGTTTTATCTCGTCAGTATGATGATTTTGTAGAGCTCGCTGATTCCTGATTTCTATTTAATTCCTAATCAGCCTCTTCATGGAGTTTTTATTTTCCATCTATAGACAACCCAAACGTTACAAATATACTGTATATATGTACACATATTTGTAATTGTCCGTATGCAAACACAACTATTAGGTCAATTAGACCCAGCAACACACTTCCCACTTCCGCTGTTTCTTGAATCTGTTCAAGCGGGCTTTCCATCACCAGCGCAGGACTACATCGAGAAGACGCTGGATTTAAACGAGTTGTGCATTCGCCATCCATCAGCAACCTTTCTTGTTCGTGCTTCAGGTTTATCCATGATTGGTGTTGGCATATATCCTGGCGACATTTTGGTTGTTGACCGGTCGATCACTGCAGAGCACGGTCACATTGTTATTGCCTGCCTCAATGGAGAAATGACAGTTAAAGAGCTTTGTACTAAGCCGACATACCGATTAATACCGCATAACCCAAAATATCAACTAATCGAGATAACTGATGGTTTGGAACTTGATATTTTCGGTGTTGTCACTAACGTCATTAAGAATATGCTGAATCGCCATGTCTAAGACCTTTGCCTTGGTTGACTGCAATAATTTTTACGCATCATGCGAAAAACTATTCCGACCTGACTTAAAAAACACCCCCATCGTTGTGCTATCAAATAACGATGGCTGCGTGGTGGCTCGTTCCAGGGAAGCTAAAGAGATCGGTATCAAGATGGGCGTTCCGCTTTTCCAGATACAAGATCAACTCACCTACTACGGTGTGCAGGTGTTCTCATCCAACTATGCTCTATATGCAGATATTTCAAACCGCGTCATGTCTGTTCTTGAAATGCTGGCACCAAGAGTTGAGGTTTACTCAATAGACGAATCCTTTTTGGATTTAACCGGCGTTTCAAATGCGATGTCATTGGTTGATTTCGGCAAACAGGTAAGACAAACAGTTGTCCAGTGGACAGGCATTACTGTTTGCGTTGGAATTGCACCAACCAAGACACTGGCAAAGCTGGCTAACCATGCTGCAAAGATATATCCGGCAACCGGCGGAGTTGTTGACCTGACTTCACGTGACCGGCAGCGTAAATTGTTATCCATAACACCAATAGAGGAAGTGTGGGGTGTTGGCCGAAAGTTAACGAAGCAACTGCAGATGATGGGTATTAAAACGGCTTTGCAATTGGCAAATGCAAATCCAAAGCTGATCCGTAAACAGTTTTCCGTTGTGCTTGAGCGAACTATCCATGAGTTGAATGGCGAATCATGTCTTGAACTTGATGATGTGTCGCCAACCAAAAAACAGATAGTCTGCTCACGCTCGTTTGGTCAACGTATCAAACAGTTTCAGCATATACGCGAAGCGATCTGCAATTATGCTGTCCGGGCAGCAGAAAAACTCAGGTTAGAAAAACAATATGCGCAGTCGGTTACCGTATTCCTGCGAACCAATCCATTCTCAAAAACTGAGCCCTATTACTCAAACTCTGCCACCGCAAGAATGCCAATTCCAACAGATGACAGCAGAGACATAATTCTCTACGCCATAAGAATGCTGCGTGGTATTTGGAAGCCAGGTTACAGATACATGAAAGCTGGGATCATGCTGGCTGATTTTTTCGAGCCGGGCATTTATCAGATGAGCTTGTTTGATGAGATCAGTAGTCGGACAGACAGCAAAGAACTTATGACGGTAATCGACAAGATAAACCACAGCGGAAAAGGCAATATCTGGTTTGCAGGTCAGGGGGTGAAGCAGGAGTGGGCTATGAAGCGTGGTAACTTGTCACCGGCTTATACGACACGTTGGGATGATTTACCAGTGGTTATCTGACCCATGCTGTAATAATTAAGCTATCACCTCAAAATCCTCAAATGGGTCATCAGAATCTCTCGTTGTTCTGGCTACAAACAAGCCTACAATCCGTTTATCTGGGACATGGTCAGAAATAAATCTCTTCATTGCAGCAAAATGACTGCCCGCAGTTAAAACATCATCAAATATGATTATGTCTCTAAGGCCACCCATTAACGAATTGTCTATTTGATACCTATCAGCCAACGCATCAGGACGTGGTCGATTCCCATTAGTCAAGTGCGCAGCTTGGTATGATCCAATCTGAACAACTAATTCCCTGTAATCTATATCACTGTTTAACATTTTTGCCTTCGCCAAGATTTGTACTAGGCGATCGTCATACATTGGGTCATCTTTTGATTTTGACGGGGGCACTGGAACTAATGTCCATCCTTTTGCATTAATGTTATTAGCCAGATATTGTGCCACTTCATCAATAGCAGATATCTTGTATTTGTATTCAGTTCTACCCTTACGATCAACACCCTTTTTGAGATTAATGATCAACTGATTTGTATCGCTATAATTTGCTCCCTGCCTTGCGGTATATTCACCAAGGAAGAAACATTCATCATCTAGGCTAAGATAATAGTGGTCTGGTAATAGCAGCTCATCAATTTGAGACCATTTGAATTTCATCCCAAAACCCTCTTGATGTCTTCATAGTCAGAAACACGAATAGCACCTAGTTCAGCATATTTTTTAGGCCATGAGATATCTGGATTATGGAAGCAGGATTCCAGTATAAATAACTTTCTACCTTGGTGAAGAGCCGCTCTTGCCTGCGTCAATGTTCCTGATGTGTCGCTGGCTTCCACAATAATTGTTGCCTCACTAAGTGCAGACATTGTTACATTACGTTCAGGGAAGAAAATCCGGTTACTACGATAATCCTGATCGAGATACCGCTTAAAAGGTACCTGACTAATCAACAAAAAATCTTCCCTTATTCTTTCTTGAAGGTTTTTATTTTGTTTCGGATAAAAATGCGATAATGGAGTGCCAATTACAGCAATAGTCTTCCCACCAAGAGCAAGCGCTGCTGTATGAGCAGCAGAATCAACACCTTCTGCAAGCCCTGATATTATTGTAAACTCATCCTTGACAAGGTTCTTAACCAACCTAACTGTTCTTCTGCGTCCTTCTTCTGAAACTTTTCTAGATCCAACGACAGCAACAGATCTGGTATTAACCAAATCCCACCAACCCTGATAATAAAGCAACTCAATTGGATGTCTTGCATCTCTTAGTTTTGCAGGGTATTCAGCTGCGCCATGGACGCGAACGCCAACATTTTTTACACTATATTTCCCAAAAATGGATCTAAGAATCGCTTTAAATTCTTCAATTTTAGAAGGATCAACTAAATCAGATGGTAGTAGATTTGAGTTACCACGAAACTTATCAGCAATAGTTTTAAATGTCGCACCTTGTTCAGCCCATAAAGCCTCATAAGCCGCCATTTCAGTAAATGGAGCTATAGCTCTATCAAACGGGTCTGACTCGATTGCCGACATAAAATCCAGTTGGTTCATTTCGTAATAAAACCTTTTTAATCGCCAATATATGAACTCATACTAATAACAATATCACGAACTATCCTAATAGGTCATTTTATCCTAATGATACATATTGCAATATCTCTGACAGCTCACTCCTGAGTCTTGAAATTGTCTGCGTTGAGCATCCAGTGACCAGCTCAATAACGGCCATCTTCTCCCCCATTAAAACCATTTCGGCGGCTTTTCGGCATCCCGATTGGTTCTTTTTGAATTTACGGCTGACAGAGTTTTTCCTCAGTGCATCAATGACTCGCTGATCGCCTGTATCTTTCAGCTTCCGGCAAATTGTCTTTGGATTACATCGATATTTCACGGCAAGCATCTTCCCTGTTACCTGCTGTTTGACCAAACGTTCTATATCAACTGGTGATATGTCAATTCTGGCTGTCATGCTGTCACCTCAGCCTGGTATTGCTCAAACCAGAACACAACCGGCTTGCTTACTACCTGAACCAGACCAAATCGCTCTGCGGTTCTGAAATTAACTGAATAGTCACGCGCTCGTTCTGTTTGCCTTCCGATCTCAGCTCTAAATCCATTAATGCTAAATGTCGATTTAAATAAATTGCATGGAGCGCATGCAGGAAACAGGTTTTCAAGGCAATCATGTTCTGGCTTGAATACTTCTCCAGTTTGTTTCAGCTTAAACTGACCTTGCTTCCCTGCCTCACGATCAATCTCAAGTTCTCTATAAACCGCTTTAACATGATCGGCATGCCATCCTTTTTCTGGAAGCTGACAACCACAATAGGCGCAACGACCGCCAAATTTCATGCGCAACTCTTCACGTTGTTTTTTTGATAGCTTCAAACTCATGCTGCCACCTGTTCCTTGCGATCACTCAGCACCGTCTGAATTTCGGCGATCTCGTCCTCCAGCACTGCGCGTTCTGCATCGATGTTCCGAGCATGTTGTGTTCTTGCTGCAAGCAGTTCATGTAACTCATCGTTGGAAAGTTTTGAGAAGTTCATACCGCACCGCCATGTTTAAATAGTTCACGTATTTTGGGGCCCCATTTTTCTGCTATACGCTGACGCTCCTCAGGGCTTATTTGAATATCTTTTTGTTTAGGGAGTGCCTTAGGGATTTCAACTGACAGATCTTCTCCTGCCATAACCCTGCGAACCAACACTTCATAGAACCGCTCAAATACTGGCTGATATTCAGATGCTGATAGCGTTTCTCGTTCAAACCGAGTCGCTCTTGCGGCTAGAATCACTGCTGGATGTGATGCACGATGACGGCTAATCTCATGTAATGCCTGCTCAATAGTTGGCATCCCAAGTGTTTCTGGTGTTGGCTGACACCACTTAATAAATTGACCTGGCGCCGGAAAGAATGGGATATCCTGTTCTCTTGCAATACGGAACCCATGCGTCAAGTGCGCATCACTCACGCAACCCGCTTCAACCAGCGCTTTGGTCCATTCAGATTTTGCAGCTGCCAGATGCTCTGGTTTTGGAAATGCGTGTTTCCATGCTGGGAATATTGCCTGCAAGCGTTCAAATATCTCGTTTACAACTTCGGTATCCCGATCAGAGATAAAAACTGGCTTACGCTCTGCTGGAATGGCTGGCAGATTGTCAGGCGTAATCCCTGCTGCGATTTTCTGTAGTGATTGCATAGTCATGCTTACCAACCCCCCAGGTTTTTGCCCCAAGATGTATCCTTGGCAGCAGCAGCCCATTCATCGGAAGATGCTTTATGATTTTTAGCTGGATTAGTTTCTCTCTGAATGCAGAGCGTGTCCCACTTGTCGCGCAGTTTTGCCGGGCTCAGGATGTTTGATGACCAGAATGCGTCTTGATTGGCAAATTTAAACAGCTCACAGATTTCACGATGAGTCCTTCCGTCGGCCTCTCGCATGATTCGGATAGTGTTGGCCCACTCAGGCCAATTCGGGGTTTTCGCAGTTGGCCGAATAATTTGAATTTTCTTGAACAGGTACTCAGCCGCTTGCAGGTCTTCAGCGGTTCCCCACTTGTCGCCTTTCGGGGTTTGCACTGCCGCATCGGGTCGGTTTTTAACGGGATTAGGTTTTAAATCTTGCTCAATAGGAACAATCTCATTTGAATCAACGTTTGTGAATCCGCCAGGATTCTCGGACGAAGGATCTTTTAGTTCTTTATTGTCTTGGGTAAGACTGTATTGGGTGTTGGGTAGTTTCGCCCGATCTGAAAGGCGGTTCCGCCTATCACTTTGGGCGATTTCGCCTAAATTCTGGGTGATTTCACCATTTTCATTTGAATCTTGTTTTTTTGGTTTTGGTTGCTTATCCAACACCCAATCGCTTACTGTTTTATTAATGCCGACAAGCTTCATTACACCAATCTTCTGAATGGTTATCACGTTGCGCTTACCTAGTTCGATCAGTGCTTTGTTGACGTCTGACGGGTCCATATCACACATATTCGCCAAGTAAGTATTGGTTAGCCTGTCCTGTTTCTTGTTCCATCCATATGTCGAATAGATGACCGCTTCGAGGATGTTGTGCTCACGCCCAGATAAGCGGATCTTGCATTTCATCTTCTGAATTTCATTTGCCGTTTTTGTATAGCCATCATCACAATCAGCCACGCGAACCTCCTTTGGTGGCTCTGCCGGTTGAATTTGAGGTGTTGGGAATGCGATTACTTCTGCAGTGCTCATGCCGGAACCCCCGTCGAAATAGCTTTCAGGTGGCCAGACGCGATCAGTTTTTGAGTGATCCACTGTTGGCCTTTACCTGTGATCAGCGGCGTAAATGCAATGCGGGTTTCGTCATTAACTTCATACGGCCGCTCTGTGACTTCAAAGTAGCCACGCTCTATGTATTCCTGGAATGGCAGGTTGTGACGATTACCTCCCTTCATTAACACTCGTTGATCGCGCAATACTTTGAAAAT
This sequence comes from Tolumonas lignilytica, assembly GCF_000527035.1. NCBI lineage: Bacteria > Pseudomonadati > Pseudomonadota > Gammaproteobacteria > Aeromonadales > Aeromonadaceae > Tolumonas > Tolumonas lignilytica. The sequence goes on along the minus strand of NZ_AZUK01000001.1, from coordinate 3,036,658 downwards.
TGATTTCGGGCCCAATCCAACCGCCTTAGCGAAATTACCGATAAGGGTTCCTTTTTCGGCGCTTGCAATGCGATCAGCAAACTCAGCCTTTGGGGACTGAATAGCGATGATCTCTTTAGCCTGCTTCAGCTCCAGCGTTTTCCTATAGATGACGTTCTGAGCTACCTGTAGCGCCTTGGCCATGATTAATTCAGGATCATCAGTTTCCTGACCAGCGATGTAACCACCGTTCTTGCGGATAGATGGAAGAACTGTTTCAAATACCCAGTTTTCAAACTGAACTGCTTCTGGAAGTGCGCTTCCAACAATAAGCCTTAGCACGTCAGATTCAGAAATAATACGAGCTTCCTGCGTTCCGCCTGGTGTCATAAGGGGGTAGCGTTTCACGACCCCCTTGCAGTGGCGTGAAATTGCATCGTTTGTATTTGTATACCCAAGCGCAACAGCAACATCTTTTGCAACAAACCAAGGATCATTATTGATCTCAACAACGCGAATTTCTTTTGACTCGAAGTTAAATGGAATAATGTTCATGCTGGCACCACCATCTGCACTTGATAACGTTTAGTTGCTGGCAGATAGATGATCTGTGCGCCAGGCTTTGAACCCATCCAGCCCGCTTTGGTCTTCGTGTAACCAAGACGAGCCGCCTCTTGTTCAGCCGCTTTACGCGAACTGAATTTGCCTAAAATGTCTCCGACTGCTACCATCTTTTTAATCCTTCTTCGTGGTTGTTGAACGATTCGCCGCCTGAGGTTGTTCCCGCAACGCTCGGGCTTTTTATTTCCTGCTTCATGCTGCTCTGTATCCAGTCGATGAGGCCCGCTCCAACGCATCACGCATCTGTGCTATGTACGCCATGCCATCGTTCCCGTTGATAACATCAATATTCAGCCGCCCTATTGACTCATTCAGCGAACAAACCAACTGTTTGAATTGCGACGGGTCAATTTTTACTGGCTCATAAAACGTGACCCCGTATGATCCGAATGTTGTCTCAAAGAACTTGGCTTTGATTTCAAGCGGCATTGCCAAGATCACGGCGGGATAGAACGTCAGGAAAAACAGACGCCGTTCTGCTGACAACGTTCTGACGTCTTCAAAACTCATCAGATTGCGCTCAATGCGGCGGTGATTGGCTTCGCTACCCTGTGCTGCCAGCTCAAAAGGCAATTGCTTGCCCTGCGCCTTAAGGAGGAAGAATGCGTCCTCAATGGAAAGTAAAATATTTTTTCGTGTAGCGACGCGTTTCCACTGATTGATTGCCTCACACAGTCCCTCGGGAAATAGCTGATTTTCTCCCTTCATAGATACCTCTCAGATGTCATTGAATTGACAAGCGCTTGTGAATGGATTGTTTATCCTTAAGTTGTGGTTAAGCGGCTGATTCGCGTGGATAAATATCAGGACGGATATCGTGACGGCTAACGCCGGTAATACGCTCCACTGAAATCACTCGCTCTGCTGGGACTTTGTTACTTTTTTTCCATTGCTGTACGGCTTGCGGTGTTACACCAAGCATTTCAGCCAGAAGAACCTGACTCCCGGCAGAATTAATTGCTTTTTCTAGTGGCGTTTTGTCTTGGTTTTGCATATCAACTACCTCTTTATGATTCAATAAAGAGATTCTTGATCATAAGCGGATTTATGTCAAGTAGCGCTTGAGTTTTCATCAAGTGGAAAAATAAAGCACTGCTTGTATGATTGCGAAATGTGTACTCTTTTAAAAATGGCTGGTACTAAATGGCTAAATCAACAGCTCAAAAGATTAATGAATTACTGAATTTGCAGGATAAGTCTAAGGCGGATCTGGCAAGAGCTATTGGCGTCTCCAACCAGACAGTGACTCTATGGTGCAAAGAGCTCGATCAAGGCGGCTCTGAGCCAAAGAAAGATAAAATGATCCCGATAGCTGCTTTTTTTGGTGTATCACCTTTAGCTTTAATAGCACTCGATGATGTAGGGGAAATACAAAGCTCAACAGATAAAGCCGAAATACTCAGAATTGAATTAGATGAATCAAATTCAAAATTAAAACCCTCATTTATTAAAAGCTTTATCGTCACGCCATCGCTATTGTCACAGGAAATACCAGGGGTTAATGCCGCTTCGATCCGCTACGTTTTAGCGTTCGATGACTCAATGGCAGAAACAATTAACATAGGCGAAACAGTGTTTGTTGATACCGGAATTAATGATGTAATTAGTGATGGTATTTACGTTTTCACAATGAATAAACAGTCTTTTATCAAGCGATTACAGCGCATACCTGATGGATCGCTGTTGATGATCTCAGATAATAAGCAGTATGAGCCATTCACCATACCGTCCAGCGAAAGAGCTAGCATGAAGGTGATTGGGAAAGTAATTACGTCACTCTCATTAAAAAGAATTCAATAAGGCCGCCAGAGTGCGGTCTTTTCATCGCGGGAAATATAAAAATGAACATAACGGATATTGGTGATGTGATCAATTGGATTGAACAAATGGAAAATATCCACAATTCAAGATCTTACAATGCACCTCACTTTTGGAAACCATTCCACTTTGCAACTATAGCCACAAAAGCAAAACTTCTAAATGCGGATATATCTATCCCGCCCTATCAAGAGCAATATGCAGCTAGAATGGGGTTGTGGGATGCTATAGGACAAAAACCACCGATCATGGTAAATAAGAATCCAGCTGCTGGTAGATTTGTTGAAGCAAGGTCAATTTCAAAAACCGGTGATGTTCATCAAACATCGATCGATATATCAGAAATGTTTGGCGGTGGAATTAATTGCCAATTAACAGTTGATAGCATTCAGACATTAATGGCAGAACTTCTTGATAACTGTTGCTCTCACTCAACAACAGACTCACAAAAAGAAGATACTTTTGGCTTAGTTTGCGGACAAGCATGGAAAAAGGCGAATTTAGCTCAAATTTGTATAACTGACTGCGGAATTGGCATCAGAAAATCTCTTCTTGATAATGAACTGCTCCATGAAAGACTAAGGAATGAAAACGCATGCTCTGTGGCAGTGGAGTATGGAGTTACCGGTAAGCCTGGCAAATCTCATTCTGGTTATGGCTTAACTTTAACCAATGATCTAATATCACATTGTAATGGACACCTACTGCTTGTATCTGGAAATGAGTATTACCAGAATTCTCATCATGGCGTTTCTCATGGGACCCTTGGTTGTGGCTGGGATGGTACATTACTAATATTTGAATGGAATCTTGATAGGCCACTTGATGTCACTTCCGTTTATAACGGATGGCCTACTCCTAATTGCCTATCAGAGGATGAGTACAATGAACTCTTTGATTGATCTATCTACTGACTTCCAAACCTTATCTACTAGAGATATTGGGAAGTTAGCCAGGGAGCAGTTATTGCTTAAGCTTTCTGATGACAACACTGTGACTCTTGATTTCAATGGTAAAGCTATCTCTCCGTCATTCGCTGATGAATTTATTGGGATTCTTGCCAGGGATATGGGATTTGATGCTTTCAAAAATAAAGTAAAAATGACTAATGTATCAGAGTCATCAAAACAGATTATTAAACATGTAATAAACAAGCGCATCTACCAATCAATAACAATGTCTTAATCTTTATTATCCATTCAAACCAACCCGCTACGGCGGGTTTTTTGTTGTCTGTCGAAAATTAATCAAGTTTTCTTTGATTTTTTTATCAAGAAAAATCAAGTTATTATAAAGATAAATCAAGTTTAATTGAATTTATTATCAAGTTGCTCTTGATTTATTAAAGGCGCTCTTGTAGATTTATAACCATCAGCAGCGCAGAGTCGCAGCGATAGAAAAAGTCCGGTGGCCCCGAGATAGCCGAAGCGAAAACGTAGGTAATGCAAAGCTGGATCAGAGAGCTTTCCCTTACCCCGCGACAGATTGAAACCTTACGTCAAATCTTCGGATTTCTTGACGCGGGAAAACTCAACCTGAATTTCGCAGTTCTTTAAGAGAATTGGGTTACACGGCCATGAATTTGCTGTGGTTACGCAGCGGAAGCCGCCCTACGGAACTAACTGACCTGTGAAGTAGTGATAAGCGGGAGACGCAGTAAAAACATGGTTAAGAAGAAAGCTTTCGCATGTTGAGTAAGTGAACAACACGCAGTACCGACCGTGAAATAAATACGATACGGCCTGTGATGCTGATGAAGATGTGAAACGCGAGGCAACCGACAGTCTGCTGCAGCATGCGGGTGATGACGGTAACCGGGAACGCGCCCGGCGGTTGACCGAAAAGATATACACGCGCCGCTAGCTCAGTCGGATAGAGCAAAGGATTTCTAATCCTTCGGTCGCAGGTTCGAATCCTGCACAGGGCGCCAAATCGAGTACATCGGAAGCCACATTGCTGGATGTGCAGATCCAGTTCCTGCACGAGTGCGGTAATTAGCTCCGCATAATGTGGCTTCCGCTGTATTCGTAGTGCAGCAAATAGTTTGGCTATTCGTAGTGGCCTAAAATTGAATCAATACTGCAACGCCAGTTAGCTGGCGCCAAGGCTCTTTAGTGGTAATGAGTGATACGAAAAGGCTTGGTTACAGGCCTTATCTGACAGCGCATTGGCGTTTACCCCGATTGTTGAGCCACAGTCAAAAAAGCCAGCGACCAGTGCGCTACCAGATAAATCACCACCACCAGAGGATGTTATGAACATTGATAAATTAACAATCGGCCAAGCCAAAGAATTAGCTGCGTTTTTCGGAGCTAAACCAGCAATTGAACAACAAAACCCAATTGAGCAAGGCGCTCGCTATATCGTCACCATGCAGCGAGGCTGGATTGTTGTCGGTAACGTAACAAAGCAGGGCGATTACCTGTCAATCGAAAACCCATCAGTTATTGAGCGCTGGGGCACAACCGAAGGTCTTGGTCAGTTAGCTATTACCGGGCCAACATCAGATACCCGCCTCCGCAAAACAGCTGAAATGCTGACGCATGAATTAACAGTAATTCACCTGATGCGCGTGCAAAACGACAAATTATGAGGTCTGTATGACTATCAAATTTTGTGATGCCGAATCGGTAACGCTGGCCGTTAGCAAAAACGGCGACGGCTACGGCTACGGCTACGGCTACGGCTACGGCTACGGCTACGGCTACGGCTACGGCTACGGCGACGGCAACGGCTACGGCTACGGCGACGGCAACGGCTACGGCTACGGCGACGGCAACGGCTACGGCTACGGCGACGGCAACGGCAACGGCTACGGCGACGGCAACGGCAACGGCTACGGCTACGGCGACGGCAACGGCAACGGCTACGGCTACGGCGACGGCAACGGCAACGGCTACGGCGACGGCTAAAGCCCTACTAACCAGCCATTCAATGCGCCCGGATTACCGGGCTTTTTTCGAGGGAATGAAATGGAAATTAACTTCGATGAGTTACCGAGAGCAGAGTTTAATTGGCGACCAAAACGCCCTGCCACGCCAGCTCCAATTCCGTCGTCAGCAAAGAGCAAACAGTTCACCGCAAGACGCCGCATGATCGAGTTGCAGCATGATTTAAATCGAATCGAACGCGAGTACCAGCTATGAAAATCGCTTACTACGCCGCTTGGTTCGCTATGGCTGTCGTCCTGACGGTCTGCTTTATCCCGCTGATTTACGCCCAATAAAAAAAGGCCATCGCTCTCACCCGCTGACCTTCCAGATTTAATCGGACACCACATCCAATAAAACCTTAATTCGGAGGTTATCACCATGCGCCTATTTTGTGCAACAACGAAGGCGGTAAGTAACGCATACCGCCATTTCATGCAACGCCGTCGCAACGCTCGAATTTTCCGCAACATGCAACGATCAGTCCCTACATTACGCAGCCAGCAGTTCGGCGTTATATCAGATCAAATCATCGAAACCGGCAATCATAAATCGATTATTCCGGCTAAGGTTGGTGCGTGATGCAATCAATAATGTCTCACCTAGATGTAAATCTCAGAAAGCACTTCGATGCGAATACTCTTTCCGCTGATGAATTCGCTTACCAACAAGGCAAAGAAGAACAGCACAACATCGCCATTCAGCAAGTTGCTGATGAAATCACAGCGGCAACGCTCAAAGGCAATTACTCAAAAATCGATCTCTACTCAATCCAAGAAATTCAGGCTGATACCGAGCTGTTCTGGGATAAAGAAGCTGAACTTCGTGAGGCTTGGTATCGCGGTGTGCGTGGTTCTGAGTTGGAACTAATGGTTGCCAAGTTGATGGGGGTAACCAATCAAATAGTTAGTTCAATCGCTTACGACGAAGCTCCGGCAGAACTGGAGCAACGCAACACTGACATGATCATATCAATGCGGGAGGCTTCATGAACGCACAAGTTGAATTAAATCAGGTTGGCGAATTAGATCGCTCACTTTACATTGGTGGTTCTGATGCTGCCGCCATTCTTGGTGTATCAAAGTGGCGCACCGCCCTTGATGTTTACATGGATAAAGTCAACGGCAAACAACCGGATGATCCATCCAAGGCAAAAATCTTTGCTCGCGGAAAACGCATGGAGCCGTACATCATCGACTTGTTCGCAGAAGAAACTGGATTGAATATTATTCGTCGTGGGTTCCGCTATCAAGATCCTGAATATCCGTTCTTGTGTGCTGAAATCGATGCCGAAGCGGAATCAGGCGAAAACATCGAAATCAAAACGGTTCATCCATTTGCTTCCAAAGATTGGGGGATCATGGATACCGATGACATCCCCGTCTATTACGCTGCACAGGCAATGCATGGGCTAATGGTTACTGGAAAACAGGTTTGTATCTTCGGTGCGATGATCGGAATGGATGATTTCAGAACATACCGGGTTGAGCGTGATGAAGATGTGATCCAGTTGCTCCGTCAGAAAGAAATCGCATTCTGGCACAACATGGAACAGCGCATACCACCCGAAGCGCAAACGCTGAGTGATGCAGAGCGACTATTCAAGAAAGACTCCGGCCTAGAGGTTGAGGCTGACGCTGAATCTCTCGAAGCAATCATGCAACTGAAAGAGCTAAAAGCTCAAGCCAAGCAGTTGGATGTTCAAATCGAAGCGGCGGAAACCAAGGTCAAGCTGGCAATGAAAGATGCCTCGGTCATCACCATGTCAGGCCAGCCGCTCATTACCTGGAAGAACCAAACGACCAACCGGTTCAGCACCAAAGAATTTCAAGCCGCTTACCCTGCCCTGTACGAACAATTCAAAAAGCCTTCTGAGTCTCGCGTCATGCGGATCAAGTAGTTCGTACACAACCGCAATTTAAACAAATTCAGGAATAACCTCTATGACATCAGCTACTAATGCGCTGAGAGCTGCCACTGGCGCAGCTCCGGCAACGCAACAACAACGGCCACAAACAATCGCGGGGTTGATGGCTGACCCAAAAATCAAACAGCAAATGGCGCTGGCACTGCCAAAGCACATGACAGCAGATCGCCTGGCTCGTATCGCTACCACTGAAATCCGCAGAACCCCAATGCTGGCCCGTTGTGACCAAACATCGTTTCTTGGTGCAATCATGCAATGTGCTCAGCTCGGTTTAGAGCCCGGTGGCGCGTTGGGTCACGCCTACCTTTTGCCATTCAATAACCGCAAAAAGAATTGCGTAGAAGTTCAGTTCATTGTCGGCTATCGCGGCATGATTGATTTGGCCCGCCGTTCTGGACAGATAGTCAGTCTATCTGCTCGAGCAGTTAACGAGAATGACGAATTTAGTTACGAATACGGACTGGATGAAAAACTCCACCACAAGCCATATGAAAAAGGCGATCCCGGACGATTAACTCATGTCTATGCCGTTGCGAAGCTGAAAGATGGTGGCGTTCAGTTTGAAGTGATGAGCATTGAGCAAGTAAATGCTGTTCGCGCTCAAAGCAAATCAAAGGATAACGGCCCGTGGGTTACTCACTTCGAAGAAATGGCAAAGAAAACCGTGATCCGCCGTTTGTTCAAATACCTGCCTGTGTCCATAGAGCTGCAAACTGCCGTTGCGCTGGATGAAAGAACGGACGCCGGGGTTAGCCAGGATAATAATCTGGTCGTTTCCGGTGAGTTTGACATTATTGATGACGGTTCGGGCGTGCCAACAGACGAGCCAATGACATACGACCAACCGCAGAGCGAAGAAATACCGCAGGCCGCAGCAGTTGATCCGATGCTTGAAGATGCTTGTGCAGCGGTGAGACGCGGGGAAATTGATGTTGCTCAAGACATCATGAACACTCTGAACCCGCAAGATAAGGTTGTGGTTCAAAACCTGATCAACTCTCGCAAATCCGACGACATACCCGTCTAACCCTAGCCCTTCGGGGCTTTAATCGGACACCACTATGCCAACGATAAGCGTAAATGTTGACGTTGATGTAGAGCTTGATGATATCGACACACAGGATCTGATTGATGAGTTGGAACGCCGTGGTCATCAATTAGGATTCAAAGAAAGTGACAACAATGAATTGCTCGAAAAGATTTACCAAGCTCTCGTATCCAATGACCAAATTCAGCCTATAGCCCTCTCTCGCGACCTCGTTTTTAACACGATTGGCAGCATCGTTTAGGACACCACTATGGAACCACAACTGACACCATGCGCGGCGATAACCCGCGCCTTTGCATCATCACGACAGCAATTACAGAACGCCCTGGACCACCTGAATAACCAAGAGCAATTCCTGCTCGATAATGCGGAGCAGTTTGAATCAACCAGTATTGATGACTATAACGCTGCGGTTGATTTGAATGAAAAACTAACCGCTGATATTGAACAAAGTCAGCGAGAAGTAAGCGCTTTAAAGATCGAGATACACAGCCTGAAAGAAGCTCAAATTGAGTTTGAAGGTCGGGCGCTGGATGCTGAAACTGCAGCATCCAAGGCAGAAACAAAGTCTGTTGCCGCAAAGCTGAGAGCCGACACTGCAGAGCGTGAACTTAAACGCCTGCGTGAGTTAAATCCAGATTCTCTTGCTCGTAGAAACAAAGAGAAAACCAAGCTGCTCGATGATCAGCGAAAAGCATTAACTGAGCTTAGAACCGCAAATATCGAGCATCGCAGGAATGAAGCGGAAAGCCAGCGCAAGATAGCTGCACTGGTTAAAGACGCTGAGCGCTATGACAGCGAAATACAGGCTTTGCAGCGACAGGATAAATACCGCGCACTGTATAACCTGCATCTGAACAAACACTTCTTTGCTGAGAATGATACTGATAAGAAAAACCCGTTTTTCATTTACGTTCTTCCGCACGGAATTACATCACTTGATACGCAAGTTCTGAAGCTGGAGTGGAAAATCTTTGTGATGTCTTCATTCGGAGAGGGCGTGATGGTAATGATGTCTGAATGGTGTTGCCCTGTCCTTCCGCCATGCGATTTCTCTCGGTCGCTATCAAAAGAAATCATCGACGCCATTATGGGTTTTGCAATGGATGCGTTATCAGAAACACACCAGCCGATACTGACCAGAGCAACATGGGCGCAATCAATAATTGTGCGTGATGTAGTGACAGAAAAGTTATCAGGCTTATTAGAACAAAACGGCATCCTCACGTTACACGACATCATGATCCACCAAGCATTCAAGCTATCAAAAATGAAAGGCATTGGCGATAAAACAGCGCAAGCCATCATGGAGTGCGCAAACAAGTACGTTTATGACAACTATCGCGTTAAGGAATGGGAGGCGGCATAGAATGGCTAACGATGAATGGAGAACGCCGAAACAAGTATTTAATGCGCTGGATGCTGAGTTTGAGTTTTGTGCTGATATGGCCAGCGATGATGATAACAATCTGCATGAGGTTTATTTCACGCAGGAAAGTGACTCACTGAATAATGACTGGCGCGAACTGATTATTGATGCGTATGGCTTCTCCAGTAAAACGGATTACGTCTGGTGTAACCCTCCGTACTCAGACCCAATGCCATGGGTTAAAAAAGCTATTGAGTCACAGATTAACGGGCTTGGGGTGGTGATGTTGTTGAATGCAGACACATCTGTAGGCTGGTTTAAAGAGGCATTTAAAGCAGTCTCTGAAATCCGATACATCATTGCAGATGAAAAAGAAACAGGCGGTTATGCAAGCGGGCGTCTTGCCTTCCTGAATGAGAAAAACGAACCAATATCAGGCAATAACAAGCCTCAATTTATCCTTGTGTTCAATCCATTCAAGATTGGTGCTCGCCACACCACATACATAGAAAAATCATCACTTTACACTAACCAATACCCCACTTAACCACAGAAACTGTTGATAACTCATCAGCAGCGGATTTCTATTGTCTGGAGTTAAATTATGGACTCCGCAAAACAAAACGCCCTTCGCGCAATTATACGGCAGATTAACACTGATATTGATGTTCAGCTTGCCGGAGTTGAACCGAAGGATCGTATTAAATCAAAACACATCGGTGTGATATTTAAAATATTCGACAAGCACAGAGAAACAATAAAGCTTCTCGGATTTAGTCACACTCAATTCCTTTATCAGATGAGTCTGATTAATGGCGTCATTAAAGAGAGAGATTAATATGCCTCATGAACTAACGAAAACAATCACAATGGCAGACCGGCAGGAAATGCAACCAGTAACTCACGAACCTCCAACGCTGGAATATTCGCTGGAGTGGTTAAAAACACAAGGTGAATGCGCTCAGGTGATTTTGAAGTTTATCGAATCGTTACAGAAAGAGAATAAAGCGCTATGGAATATGCAATAGCTTGCTATATCGCTTTCAATAGTAGCGCTTATTTATTAACGGCTTTTGTTGTAACTAAATTATCAGGAAGGTTTTATGAGTGAAGAAATTAAATATGAGCCGGTGTTTGGTCCTCAGGAGTTGTTTGATGGTGCCATGCCGGATGTTGTGTTCGTTTCGAAAAATGATGAAACTGGAGAAATGTTTCAATACACAAGCATCATCATCGCGCTGAGAGATTTGGTTCGATATCAAGGTTATGCTGATTTCATAGCGGCCATGCGCCGCATCATCAAAACGCCAGTATGGAATGCTGAAGATCAGAAGGCGGGGCGGTTGCCGGAGGTTGGCTGCGAAGCAAAGTGCAAGGACACCGGAAAAATACATGAAATCATACGCGTAAAAGGCGGAATGGTAACTTGGTGGGATAATGATTATGTGCGTGGTTTCAGTATGTTTGAGCCTGAGTTTATGAGCCGATTCTGTCCCATCGAAACCACAGCCGAAAAAGCGCAGCGGTTGGAGAATGAATGGGTTATTCAGCAATTAAACGCTGACATCCTGCCAATTTTAACAGAAAAGCAATGGCGAGAGCTTCATAGGTCAATGCGATCTGGCGAACTTAAAGCGCCAGGTGGAGTGATGCACCATGATTTAAAAACAGAATCTTGCTACTTCAGTGCTGTTTTAGATGGAAGAAAACGGTTTGCAATCAGATTTAATGATGATCGTGGATTTCAGGCTGGAGATACTTTCACAAAACATGAAATAGCAAAACATAACGGCATCGAAACTGGACGAACAATTAATGGCGTCATTACTTATGTAACCAATTATTTTCAGCGTGATGGATATGTTGTATTCGGATTTAAATTGGATGGTGAGTAATGAGCTTATTCCAGTGTGAAAACTGCGGGTGCGTTGAGAATACAGCTTTATCTTGCCAAGGGTTTTCTGGTTATCCAGAGCAATGGTTTGACTGGTCATATTCGCCAGAGTTGAAAGGAAAATTACTTTGCAGCGCATGTGGTCCTGCAAAGTTTTAAGAGGAGATTTAAATGAAAAACGGAAATAAACCAGCGGCACCAACGACCGGAGAAATAAGCAAAACCGATGAGGTTTGGTCTTATCAGGTTGGTGATAACGCGCGATTTCAGTTTACAGGACTAACTAAGCGAGAAATGTTCGCCATGCATTTTATGTCTGCGTCAATATCAACAGGAAATACATACAACGGGTTTATTGAAGATTCCATTTCATACGCCGATTCGTTGTTGGATAAATTGGAGTCCAGCAAATGACACAGCGCGAAGAGTTTGAAAAGTGGATGGTAAACGTAGCAAAAATAATCGTGGGTAGCACACATCCATATCCAGCAAGACTTGAGAGAGATTACTGGAAAGTATGGCAAGCAGCATATAGAGCTGGTCAGGCCGCATCATTCAGCCTGCCCGACCGCATGGATTATGAATTGCATGGCGACACCGTTATTGACTCACATCACAACACCTTTGCTGATGGGTATAACCAATGCCTGAGTGATGCGATTGCGATGAATGAGGAGTATGCAAATTCAGTGGTATCAGATGGGTGGATTCCGGTTAGTGAGCGGATGCCTGATGATTATTCTATGTCTATTTGTGTTGGCCATGGCGGTTATCAGTTTATATGCAGAAAAGAGCCTAACGGTTGGTTTAGATTCCCGCAAATGAAAAAGCTTGATGGCGTAACTCACTGGATGCCATTACCAGCAGCACCGGAACAGCCAGAATAACCGCACTACCCGCTACGCCCTCTAAACATCAAATCAAGTTAAATCAAATAAGGCCATCAAATGGACGAAGAAGTGTTCACTCTTCGTGAGGCCGCCGCATTCATGAAATTCGGTGAGCGTTTCACAAGGGGTTTAATCAAAGCCAGAAAATTGCTGGCATCTCAGACATCTAAAAATGGCGAATACCGCATTCTCAAATCAAGCTGCATTGATTGCATCAAGAACATGACACACAATGAAAGTGTTGGCGGGATTGATTGCAGCAACAAAACGGAGGTAACTAAAACATGGCAATCAACCTCAGGGGCAAAATGTGGCACTGTGACATCACAGCACCAGACGGTAGTAGAGTTAGGTGCTCGGCTGGCACAGAGGACAAAAGGCTCGCCCAGGAATACCACGATACTTTGAAGGCTCAGCTCTGGAGAACTCACCGGCTTGGTGAGGCTCCGGCTAAAACCTTTGATGAGGCGTGCCTGCGCTGGCTTAATGAAAAATCAGACAAAAAATCTATTGATGATGATAAAACGAGAATGGGTTTTTGGTTGCAGCACTTTAGTGGAAAATTGCTATCCAGTATCACTGAATTAGCAATAGCGGAAGCGATCAGCAAGCTCGAGAACAGAAAACACAGAGAGAACTGGGAAGCAATGCGCGATCGATTAATGCGCTTGAGAAAACCAGTGCCTAAGTTTGTTCCCAAGCCAGTAGCTGTGGCAACAAAAGCCTCATACCTGGCATTCATTCGTTCCCTACTGCGCATTGCAGCCAATGAATGGAAATGGCTGGATAGATTGCCGACAGTAAAAACGCCAAAGCTGAAAAATAAGCGAATCCGATGGATAACGCATGCAGAGGCAAATTTACTGATAAAAGGCCTTCCAGACTATCTAAAGCCGGTAGTTACTTTTGCACTCGCAACCGGGCTTCGCAAATCAAACATTGTTGATCTTGAGTGGTCGCAAATTGATATGCAGAGAAAGGTTTGCTGGATCTATCCAGAGGACGCCAAAGCGGGCAAGGCAATCGGCGTCGCTCTGAACGATACAGCTTGCGGAGTGCTACGAGAACAAATCGGAAAACATCATCAATTTGTGTTTGTTCGTGAAGTTAAATTTATCAAGTCAAAACGGAAGGAGCAAGTTTACAAAATTGGCGATTTCCGCAAGGCATTTGGCACAGCATGCGCCAATGCCGGAATTGATAATTTTCGATTTCACGATCTTAGGCACACATGGGCAAGCTGGCTGGTTCAAGCAGGAACACCGCTCTCTGCATTAAAAGAGATGGGCGGGTGGGAAACGCTGGATATGGTAATGCGATATGCGCATTTAGCGCCAAATCACTTGGCTGAACATGCCAAGCAGATAGATGGCATGCTCAATGCTAACGACACAAATTCGACACAGGACTTGTTTGCATCGTCGTTAAAACAGATGTAACTCATTGTTTTAATTGGTGCCGATGGTCGGAATTGAACTGACGACCTTCGCATTACGAATGCGCTGCTCTACCAACTGAGCTACACCGGCATTGGCAACAAGATGAAATTACCAAGAACGCTCTATTTCATCTGCCCTTGCATAACAGGTTAAAAATTATAGGCTTAGATGTCAATTATCTGACCGATAAATACCTCTGGCAAACACAAGTTGTTTTTGTGACCTCATACTAATTTCAGCGGCTTTCTAAAAAGCCAACCATTATAACCTGTTAATGTTACTGTATAAGCAGTATACATTCATACACATTTATCGAGGGACGATATGCTGAATTTTGAATATCAAAATCCAACCAAGATTTTATTTGGGAAAGGACAAATCGCCAAAATCAGTCATGAGATCCCTTCCGATGCCCGAACATTAATCGTTTATGGCGGGGGAAGTGTTATCGCTAATGGCACCATGGATTTGGTCAGAAAAGCATTGGTTGGACGCAAACTTTATGAGTTTGGGGGCATTGAACCAAACCCAGATTATGAAATTTTAATGCATGCAGTCGAGATGGTACAAAAAGAACGGATCAATTATCTGCTGGCTGTTGGCGGTGGCTCCGTCATCGATGGAGCTAAATTTATTTCAGTTGCTGTCGGTTGGGAATTGGGTGACCCATGGGAAATACTCAATAATCATGGCAAAGGCATTCGCAATGCGATCCCTTTTGGATGCGTCCTCACTCTTCCCGCCACAGGCTCTGAAATGAACCAGCATGCCGTCATCAGCAGGAAGAATCGGCAAGTTTCATTGCCCTCTGCTAGTGGTAGTTCTCAAGGGAATGCGGGCGCCATGTCCATGCAAAGCAGCATCGAAAGTGAAAAATTAACTTTTTCAAATAATAAAGTGTTTCCTCAATTTGCCGTGCTTGATCCCGTAGCTACTTTTTCTCTTCCCAAAAAACAAATCGCCAATGGTGTGGCTTCTGCATTCTGCCATGTTATAGAACAATATTTGACCTACCCGATAAAGGCTAACTTGCAAGATCGCTTTGCTGAAAGCATTTTATTAACGTTGCTTGACGATGGTATCAAGAGCTATCAGGAACCAGAAGATTACGATAGCAGAGCGAATCTAATGTGGTGTGCCACCATGGCATTGAATGGATTGATTGGTGCCGGCGTACCTCAAGACTGGAGCACGCATGCAATTGGACACGAATTAACGGCGTTATTTGATTTAGACCATGCACAAACATTGGCGATTGTATTGCCAGCAACCATGCATGTCCGCCGGGAAGAGAAAAAAGAAAAGCTATTGCAATATGCAGAAAGAATATGGGGAATACGTGGCGATGATCATGACGCCGTGATTCAACAAGCCATCCAGAAAACTGTCGAATTTTTTGAATCGCTTGGCTTAGCGACCAAACTATCCGATTACAATATTCATGCAGATCAGCTCCCGGAAGTTTCAGTGAAGTTACTAAAACACGGTATGACCGGAATTGGAGAAAGAGGCTCTGTTACCTTAGAGATCTGCGAGGAAATATTACGTACAGCATTGTAAATTTTAGTCAAAACAGAGAGTGAAGTTGAGCATGGCTTCACTCTTGCCGGACAACACTCCACGCTAATAAGTCGGTAAGTCCACATTGGAAAATAAGGCATCGACTTCATAAGGCGCTTTCATCGCTAACGCTCTATCAACCACTTCTCGCGTCAAATGAGGGGCAAAACGCTCTATAAAATCATACATATAGCTACGCAGAAATATACCTTTTCGGAAACAGATTTTTGTGGTGCTTGGTTGAAATAAATGGCTACCATCTATTAAAACCAAATCCTTGTCGATTTCTGCATCAATAGCCATAGTCGCGATGACGCCAACGCCCAGCCCTAATCTGACATAAGTTTTAATAACATCAGCATCAGTAGCGGTGAATACGATTTTCGGCACCAAACCTGCCCGGCTGAATGCAATATCCAATTCCGAACGCCCAGTAAATCCGAATGTATAAGTGACAAGTGGATATTTGGCTAACTCTTCAATAGACAATCGTTCACAGGATGCCAGCGGATGTTCTTTGGGCACAATGACACTACGATTCCAGTGATAGCATGGCAATGTGACTAAATCTTCGTAAAGATGCAGCGCTTCCGTCGCAATGGCAAAATCCGAAGTTCCTTTTGCTACAGATTCACTGATCTGCGAAGGCGACCCTTGGTGCATATGCAGAGACACCATAGGATAACGCTTGATAAATCCTTTAATCACCTCAGGCAATGCATAGCGAGCTTGAGTGTGAGTTGTTGATATATTCAAAGACCCTTGGTCAGGATTCGTATATTGACCAGCCACAGAACGAATTGACTCAACCTTAGCCAAGATTTCCTGTGCGATTTTAATGACTTCATGTCCAGCCGTTGTTACTTGTGTCAGATGTTTTCCGCTTCGTTCAAAGATCTGAATACCAAGTTCATCTTCCAGCATACGCACCTGTTTGCTTATACCAGGTTGTGACGTATACAAACTTTCTGCAGTGGCAGAAACATTCAGGCTATGATTTGCAACCTCAACGATATAACGTAATTGCTGAAGTTTCATAATATTCCAATGCTATTGATTTCTATCAGATAGTAGCAAAAAACTTCAAAAGTTCTTGCAAAAACATCCGATAAAAATGTAACTGATGTATAAACCAAACATTTTTCTGTAGAAATTAGACAATATTGCAATATCAACCATGCATAATCAGGACGATAAACATTAGAATGATAAATACATCAACCAACTACGCATTCCAATACTTGATGGAGCCGGTATGGTCTTAACTTTAGTGTTACTCGCAATCGGTGCCTTGTTGTTTCTTACGATTGCTTACAATATTTTTCAGCAACATAAGCAGAAACAAGAAATTGATCGCAGAGCTATTATTGCAAGACAGAAAGTCATCGTCGAAGAAGCAGAAGATATTTTGCTGAATGTCAACCGAATCCCATATAGCAAGACACTGATTTTATTACTGCAAACTCGTATTCTCGATGCACTGCGAATATTGCAACAAGCCACATCAAATTTAACTGCAATCTCTCAACGTATTGAAGATGTTGAAAATCAGATCAAATACGTAAAAGAACACTACAAAGGTGATGAAGGGCAATTCCGCCTGCCCGATTCTGATCGACAAGCAGTACAAATGTTACAAACTACTAAGAAACTGCGGGCAATTGTTCGACTAGAGCACAACAAAGGGAAAATAGACCCTCAGTCATTTGCTATAGAAGATCGGCGATTAGAACTGATGATGCTTAAAATAAACATTGCCAATCTTCTACAAAAAGCAATGGACGCCAGAATACAGCGTCAAATAGGTACCGCCAAACAGTTATTAACTAAAGGTATTAATGCATTAAGTCTTGTTCGGGACAAAGATGCCTACTTGATCGCCAGTGAAGAAGAAATGCGAGCGACACTTCGAGAAATTAACGAGCAGTTAGAAAAAGAATCACAAAAAGAACGAGAAGAAATTCAAGAAAAACAGGATGATTTGGATGTTCTGTTTCAGCCAAAGAAGAAGTGGTAAAACCTCGAAGCCAAAACAAAAAGAGCCAGTATCGACTGGCTCTTTTTCATTTATCTTTATTTTTACGCAACATATTCAGCAGGGCTGATTTGACCAATTTCAGGAGCAATCTTGTCTGATAACAGCCACAATGTGAATTTGTGTAACTGTTCCTGATGAGCCAACGCCACCAAAAACGCGCCACCAACCTCACGATATCCTAATTCATAGTTTTTCAGTGTAGTTGGTGGTACGCCCAGCAGTTCGGCAAATTTCGGACGGCTAAGCCCCATAGTTTCACGAATATGACGGATTTTTTGACCAACAGACACAGGAGCGAGACTCATATGTTTCCTCACGCATTTGCGAATATTCACTGTAACCAATAACAACTCTACTTTGGTGTTAAACAGCTTTATCCGGCTCCGGCTTATTATATTTTTATTATAGTCTGTATTTGCAGTATGCAAGAAAAGAGGCTCATATTAATCACTAAATATTACGACGTAAATAGCTGCCCCCCCGGCTAAAGACAAAGAACAAGTTAAATTTGTGCTATGCTTAACATTTCAACGAACAACACACTTGATCTTGCATAATTCATAAGCAGATGGATAATGGCGTCGTCTAACAATGTCGGGATTCTTCCGAGAATAATCTGGAGACAATCATGAAAAAAGCAGTGGTTTTATCAGTTATTGCAGGTTTAGTAGCTTCCGCAGTATCCGTATCAGCATTAGCCAATGATGCTGAAGGTGCATTTCTAGGTACTGGTATGGGTTGGAATAACTATTCTGACCTCGGTGGCTTAGGTACTGCTAACAAAAGCAGCACGCCCGCAGTTCATGTATTTGGTGGTTATACCTTCAACGAATATTTTGGCGTTGAAGAAGGTTACAACTGGCTGGGCAATGGCCGAGTAAATGGTCAGCGTTTTAAAGCTAACGGTTTAAACATTTCTGCTTTACCTCGCTACCCATTGACAGAAGACCTGTCACTGTTAGGTGAAGTAGGCGTGATGCTGTGGAATACAGATAACCAGGATCTGCAAGCTAAAGACCACGGTTATTCACCAGTGTTCGGTGCTGGTTTAGCGTATCGTGTTTCAGATCCAGTAGATCTGCAATTGCGTTACCGCTATATGAACGGTCTGGGCGATGCTCAAACCGGCGCATCAGACAGCAGCAACGTCATGTTCGATGTCGTGTATTACCCAACTCGTACTAGCACACCAGCACCAGTTGTAGCACCAGCGCCTGAACCAGTTGCTGCGCCTGCTCCTGCACCACAGCCAGTTGTAGAAACAAAAACATTTACTCTGACTTCAGATGTTCTGTTCGACTTCGGCAAATCAACACTGAAACCAGCTGGTGTTACCGCACTGTCTAAACTGTATAACCAGATCCAAACTCTGGAAATGAACGATAAAAATATCGTTGTTTATGGTTACACAGATCGTATCGGTTCTGCTGGCTACAACCTGAAACTGTCTCAGGACCGCGCTAAGAGCGTATCAAACTTCCTGACCTCTAAAGGTTTGTCAGCTACCCGCATTACTGCTGTTGGTCGTGGCAAAGCAGACCCAGTAAGCCCAGCAAGCTGCAACGCTGTCAAAGCGAAGAAAGCACTGATCGTGTGTCTGGCTCCAGATCGTCGCGTGAATGTTGAAGTAAAAGGCACTAAGAAAGTAACTGTTAAATAATTTTTCTTAGTGATGCTTATAAACAAAACCGCGCTTATGTGCGGTTTTGTTTCATATACGACTTAATAGAGGTTATATATGGATACAAAACAGCCCATCAACAAAGTAGCTCTCCTCGACATCGCCAATAATATCATGAAAGAACACGATGATTATTTGGCGGGAATGGAAGCAACAGACGTCAGTGAAAAGTCAGGTGTATTGATTTTTAAGGGTGAATATTTCCTTGATGAACAAGGGCTACCTACGCCAAAAACAACAGCCGTATTTAATGTATTCAAGGGGCTGGCTCACATTCTTTCACAACAATATACCCTGGAGTAGACGTGGCTGTGATCCTTTATGGCATTCGTAATTGTGATAGTGTGAAGAAAGCACAAAATTGGCTAAAGCAAAATAATATCACTTTTGAACTTGTTGATTTTAAACAAAACTCTCCCGAGAAGGCTTTGATCGCTCAATGGGTTGAACAGGTCGGTTGGGAAAAACTTCTCAACAAACAAAGTAAAACCTTCCGTGAATTAGCGCCTGAACACAAAGAGATCAACAACGCCGAACAGGCCGAAGTGTTGATGCATCAATATCCATTACTGATCAAACGCCCTGTATTAATCTCCGGGACACATATCATGGTCGGATTTTCTGAATCTGCGTATAACACACTAAAAAATTATCAGGTAAATGAATAAGGATTGTGCATGACCGACTCTCTCGTTTTGTCTCTTACCAAGGATTTGATCGCGCGACCATCTGTGACGCCAGCAGATGAAGGCTGCCAAACCATGATGGCCGAATTTCTGGCGCCATTGGGTTTTACAGTTGAACCAATGGTATTTCACGACACAACGAATCTGTGGGCAAGAAAAGGAAATTCAAACCCGGTTTTTTGTTTTGCAGGTCATACCGATGTAGTTCCTTCCGGCCCCGCAGAGAAATGGAACACGCCGCCTTTTGAACCAACGATTATAGATGGTATGTTGTACGGTCGTGGCACTGCCGACATGAAAGGCTCAATTGCTGCAATGATGGCCGCCGTAAAACGTTTTACCATTGATCACCCATTACACCAGGGTTCAATTGCCTTTCTCATCACCAGTGATGAAGAAGGGCCATTCATTAATGGCACCCCTAAAGTCATCGAGACACTCGAAGCACGCCAAGAAAAAATCACATGGTGTTTAGTTGGTGAACCCTCCTCGACACAACAAATTGGTGATGTTGTCAAAAATGGTCGTCGTGGTTCATTGACCGGAGATCTCACTGTATTCGGCATTCAAGGTCATGTGGCCTACCCTCATCTGGCTGAAAATCCAGTTCATTTAGCAAGCCCAGCTCTTGCTGAGCTTGCGTCCAAAAAATGGGATAACGGCAATGAATTTTTCCCAGCCACAAGTTTTCAGATTGCCAATATAAATGCCGGTACAGGCGCCTCAAACGTGATACCTGGTGAGTTGCATGTTCAATTTAATTTTCGATACAGCACAGAGTTAACTGACTCTCAGATAAAAGAGCAAGTCGAGGAAATACTTCAAAAGCACAATTTGCGCTATGAAATTAAATGGACATTAAGTGGTCAGCCATTCCTGACCGGTTCTGGAAAATTAGTCGAAGCAACCCAGCAAGCCATACAGGAAGTGACCGGTCGCACTACAGAATTATCCACCTCTGGTGGTACTTCTGATGGTCGTTTTATTGCACCAACGGGTGCACAAGTCATTGAGCTAGGTCCCATCAATGCCACCATTCATAAAGTAAATGAATGTGTGAATATTGATGATCTCGAAACCTTGAGTAATATCTACTATAAAATGATGCAAAAATTATTGGTTGATAATGATTAGACTGGAACTGGTTGGCCTTGATAGTTCTGCACTATGCCCTGTTGGTTCAGGGCATTTTTTGACTCTGAAAACTGCACATGCATTCCAACAGATGGCTCAAGCAGCACAAAATGAGGGGATCCCCATCGCTATCGCTTCCAGTTATCGTTCGTTTGACCGTCAGTCTCTGATATGGAATCGGAAATTCCGAGGGGAAGCACCGGTCTTCGACAGTAACAGCATAGCGATTAATAATTGGCACCAATTATCAGATGAAGCACGAATTTTTTTCATCTTGCGCTGGAGCGCCTTACCTGGTGCCAGCCGGCATCATTGGGGGACGGACTTAGACATATATGCCTCTTCCCTGCTACCGCCAGGTCAAAAGCTGCAGTTAATTTCTTCTGAATATGATGAAAAAGGTTATTTTGGAATATTGACCCAATGGCTGGATGAACACATGCATGAATTCGGTTTTTTTCGGCCATATGCCACAGATCAAGGAGGCGTAGCACCTGAACCTTGGCATATCAGTTACTATGAGGAAGCAGTACAATTCCAGGAATTACTCACAGTAGAAATGCTGGAAGAGTTATTCATTCGTAACCCAGTAGATGGTCAGAACACCATTCTTCAGTTACTTCCGACAATCTGGGAAAGATTCATTATCAATATTTTTGGGAAAAATAGCCTATGAGCCTTTGGTTGATTATTGGCATACCGCTTTTATTTTTACTTGGGCTTTTTTTGAATGGCATCAAAGACATGAAGCGACTAGAAAAACAATTGCCAAAATATAAAGATAAAATCAGAAATATCCCCAAAGATGAAGATAACGACGACTAGTAGTCCCTGCATCTAAAAGAAAAGGGGAAAGAAGTTATGCTCCTTTCCCCTTCTGTTTAATTATGTATTATTTCGATTGCAGCTTCTTGGCCAATGCATTGAAGACTTCATCTGCAGTTGCGACTGGAACAGTCTGACCGGTTGATGTTTTCAGCTTAATTCCCGTGCCTTTCGCCAACGGCGCCAACTCGAAAATATAAGTGCCTGAATTCAATCCATTATAGTTAGGAGCTAATGGTTTCCACGCGGCCAGAGCATCAAGCAGGCTTCCACCCGGTTCGGTGTAATCCACATTAATCTGATGTTCTATACTATCGGCTTGTTTGAGTTTCAACCCAATCTGAGCCAATACATCAGCAGACATTCGGTTAAATACCTGCTCTGCCGGCGCATCAGCAACCCACACACCATTGGCTTTTACCAGATGGATCGGTTGTTGTTCACTGGTAACTTCTGGATGTGCTGCTGCCACTTGTGATTCCTTGCCACTAACCACATTTGCAGGAACATCTGTGTATTTTTGTAGGCGTTGATACAGTTTTTCAACGGCTGAAACCAATACAGGTTTGTTGCCATCATCCAACAAGGTGATCGATGTTTCCTCACCACGGTCAGCTAATTGCAGACGGTATTTACCTGACGATAACGCCAGTCCATCCGTTTCCTTAGCGGGTTTCCAGAATGTTAATAGCTGCAGCATACTCACTGAAGAATCGCCTTCATAATTGAAAACAATCAGGCCCTGAGACTGAGCACTTTGTTCTACTGGTAAACCTGCTTTTGGCAACACGGTAAGCAGCCATTGCCATGTACTTGCAAAATTATTTTGTGCAACAATCGCTTTCGAGCCAGCACTGTCTGTTCCCAGTAAGAGCTGAATTGGACCATTTGAAGCAGTTGCATACTGGCTATGACTGTGTGTATCAGCATACTGGCTGACATTGTTCAGCAAACGCGTCGCATAACGCCGTTGTTCAAACACAGTCGGTGTAGCTTGGTCATCTGCTGGTCGCAACCATTTCACCATCAGACCGGCTCGATGTGTCGCCGGGTCATTTTTGATTTGAAACTGGAAATATTGCGCAGGTGCAGGTGGAATATCCTCTGCTTTTTCACCATCAAACGTCACGGCTACAGGCCCTGTTTCCAACGTCTTCTTGGCGTCGTCGCGATGGACTACGGCAATCTTGTTACTGGCAAGATAACCCGTCAACCATGACCATAAATCGTCATCTATATGTTGGTTCAAACTGCGAGCAGAAAACCACAATAGCAGAGTATTCCGATTGTTATCGGCCCGACTGCTCGATACAAAAGACATAATCTGTTCTGGTGGCCGCACATCGACATTTTCTGCCACTGCACCTTGTCTTGTTTCAACCGGTAGAACGTATTCTTGAGAATAGGAAGGGCTATGTAATGTGGCTGGCGTTTTTAGCTGCGGACGTAATACTGCAGATGTGTATGCAAACCCGTGGTTGGCTTGCCGTTTTTCAGCCTCGGAACTACAGGCAGATAATACACACAGGCACAACGCACTATAAGACAACAGGGACAATTTCATTTTATCATTTTGCACGCTAGATTAACTCCGCTTTCACAAGTGCCGCTTCAACTATTGCCTGTGCCGGAACAGACAGCAATGTTAATGGTAAGCGTAAATCGGCATTTTTAATTAGCCCCATTCTGGCAGCCGCCCACTTTACTGGAATTGGATTAGATTCAATAAATAAATCACGATGTAAAAACCGTAATGAGTCATCAATCTCGCAGGCTAACTCTCGCTCTCCTGCTAATGCTAAAGCACTCATTCGACTCATCAGTTTGGCTGCCACATTCGCTGTTACAGAAATGACGCCATTACCACCTTGTAGCATGAATTCACATGCGGAGAGATCGTCCCCACTGTACAAAGCGAAGTCCTCTCCGCATAACAATCGAAGCTGGCTTATCCGCGATAAATCACCAGTCGCCTCTTTTATACCACAAATACCAAAATTTCCGGCTAATCTTGCCACCGTCTCGGGCTTTAAGTCACACGCCGTACGACCCGGAACATTGTACAGAATCTGAGGCAACTCACTATATTCACCGATTGCAGCAAAGTGCTGATACAAACCTTCCTGCGTAGGTTTATTATAATACGGTGTTACAGAAAGACCTGCAGTCACACCCAACTGGCAAATCCGCTTAGCCACCTGTTTAGCATGTGCAGTGTTGTTTGAACCACAACCTGCGATAATAGGAATTCGACCTGCGGCAAGCTCTAGTGTCCGTTCAAGAAGAATAAACAATTCATCGTCGGTCAGTGTGACTGACTCGCCGGTCGTTCCGGCAACAACCAAGCCATTAGTTCCTGACTGAATGTGATATTCAATTAACAGCTCTAACGCCTTCCAATCCACAGAGCCAGAACTGTTCATGGGTGTGATCAGAGCAACAAGACTACCGGTTAACATAAAAGACGCAGACTCCTTTTTGAGGGCAGCTAATGGTACGGCGGCCTATAGTCAAAAACAAGGTTAAACGCCGGTCCGATTATAAAATGCTGATCTGTCTTCGCTTATATAGCGTATTGTTATCACAATGCATTTATCCCCTAAACAACTTTAGAGATTATCGCAATGGAAAGATTATCTATCGGAACGACAGCCCCAGATTTTGAACTGCCTAACCAAAATGGTTCCATGATTAAACTAAGCTCATTTCATGGGAAAAAAGTGTTGGTCTATTTTTACCCCAAAGCCATGACCCCAGGTTGTACAACCCAAGCCTGTAGTTTACGTGATAGCAAAAACGAATTAGACCAGAGAAATGTAGTGGTATTGGGGATCAGCCCGGACAATTCTAGCCGACTGAAAAAATTTGAAATCCGTGATGAACTTAATTTCACATTGCTTGCGGATGAAACACATCAGATAGCGGATGCCTTCGGTGTGTGGGGGCCGAAAAAATTCATGGGTAAAGAATACGACGGCATCCATCGGATCAGTTTCCTGATTGATGAAAATGGTGTGATTGAACATGTATTCGATAATTTTAAAACCAGTAACCATCATCAGGTTGTGATTGATTACCTCGATTCTCTCTAATGAAAAAGGCCGGATGTGATGATCCGGCCTTCTTTTATTAGCAAATCAATACGAACTACACTGTAAAGAACTTCGCATTAACCCAGGCAATAACAAAATAGCTGGACAGTAATGCTGAAATAACTAACAAGGCAGGTCTTAGATTAGGTCGATTACGGGCAATCATGACGATAGCCAGCGACGTCGGATATAGGCCAAACAGATAGCGCGGTATTGCATTTGTACCTGTCACCAGAGGGACAAATGTACAAATCAGCATAAAGAGCGCTTCGGCATATCGTTTTTGCTTGAATAGATAGATATTCAACGCCCATCCGATCACAATCATGATCGACAAATAAATCTTTCTTCCCCCGGTTTCAAATCCAGCAATCCAATATTCAAAAGGATTATCAAACAAGCGCCCCCAGGCAAGTTGTATGTTTTTGAAAGCAAATGCATCACCAACATGGTAATACATGTAAAACATATAACAGAACATCACTAATGGAATACACCAGATCGCTAAAATCACCCGACAGCTACGTCCGCTAAACTTGAGAAATTCCCGCCAGCCATACGCCTGCAAAGCAAGAATTATGACTGAAAAAACAATCATGACACCGAGATTGCGCGCGGCGGTCATCACCATCCCAGCAACAGCGACCCAGAACCATTCATGTCGGTAAGAGAACAGAAATACCGCCATGGTTAAAGCCATGAATAAAGACTCTGTATACGGCGCGATGAAATAGACCGTGTATGGAGAGAAGGCCAGCATCCAGACCCCAAACCGGGCAACATCCAGTTCCTGCCCCAACTGTCTTAAACATAAGAAGAATAGCGGCAACATGGCAAATGACGAGATATTGGCAATCACGTAAAAGCCGTATAAAGACGGTACGCCCAGTAACTCCCCGATGTAATGTCCTAAAATAGGAAATAAAGGAAAGAATGCCCAGTTGGCTGCATGGCCTGTCGTTAAGCCATGAGGATAAGTGTCGTAACCAATATCGGCGATGCTTTTAAACCAAGCACAATCGAACTGACAGAACACATTCCATACATCCGTTTCAATGGAATTTAAGAAAG
Source organism: Tolumonas lignilytica (assembly GCF_000527035.1). Lineage (NCBI taxonomy): Bacteria > Pseudomonadati > Pseudomonadota > Gammaproteobacteria > Aeromonadales > Aeromonadaceae > Tolumonas > Tolumonas lignilytica. The sequence goes on along the minus strand of NZ_AZUK01000001.1, from coordinate 3,010,656 downwards.
TGACCTGACCGATCTGATCTGTCTCAACGTTATAGTGCATCGCCCCAAAATAACCGATTGCATAGAATATGATTCGGCTTAGCAAAAACGCCAGTGCAATAATGCCCCAATCTTTTCTGCTAATATGCAACGGTGTATAAATCACATTGACTTTATCTACTTGCACACTCTACTCCATAGTCAATCAGGCAAATACCCAGATCCGCGACAACACATAGGTCAGGATTGTTACCGATAATGTTGCGATAACAATGGGTAACATTCCGGATAATCCGATCCACAACAAGCCGGATAGCAACACATTTCTCACCGCCAGTGAAAATAGTGCCACCACTAAAAAGTTGCTGATCTTGCCATGCGACTGAAATGTCACATAGCGATGACCGAAGAATGAAACCCAGAATGCAACAAAGAAACCTAATGAGGTCACAATGTGTTCAGATAAAGTCGGCCATAAAAACAGACATAACTTTGCTGTTGCCAAGTCAACAAGGGTTGCTCCGCCCCCCACGATCCCGAAGCGGAACAAACGCCAGAATTCAGCTTGAGTGATCATGCCTGTTTATCTTCTTTAATTTCATTGTTTGTCTGATGAGCGTACTGACCGTACACACCTTCTATCAGGAACACTGGGCGCTGTTTAACTTCTAGGAACATACGGCCAATATATTCACCCATGATACCGATGGACAGCAATTGCATGCCCCCCAGGAATAAAATCACACACATCAGTGATGCATAACCCGGGCTGTCAATACCAAAGAAAATCACCTTGAGAATGATAACCATCATGTACAGAAAGCTGATACCCGCAACTGCAGCACCGATATAGCTCCAAACCCGAAGTGGCCAGCTAGAAAAGCTGAACAAACCATCCAGAGCAAAGTTCCATAACTTCCAATAATTGAATTTAGTGGTTCCTGCTGCCCGTTCAGGACGTGCATAAGGCACACCGATAGAACGGAAACCCGCCCAGGCAAATAACCCTTTCATGAAGCGGTTACGCTCTGGTAACTGATTGATTGCTTCAACAACACGGCGATCCATCAGACGAAAATCGCCTGCATTTTCTGGGATCTTTGTTGTTGTCGACACCGCATTAAAGAATCGATAAAAACCACCGGCCGTTAATCGTTTCATCGCTGTATCGGCATTGCGATCGGTACGAACCCCATAAACGGTGTCATACCCTTCTTCTTGCCATAAGCGAACAAATTCCAGAACTAAAGCAGGCGGATCTTGTAAATCGACATCCATCGGGACAATCGCATCGCCACGCGCATGCGCCAAACCCGCCGTCATGGCAGCTTCTTTACCAAAATTACGCGCCAGATTAATTAACGTTACGCGACTATCTCGCTCAATTGCCTTTTCAACCACATCGCGAGTTTTGTCCCGGCTACCATCATTTACAAAAACGATTTGCAACTGATCTTTTAATGGTGCCAATTCCTTGTCGATAGTTTCAATAAAAGTATCGATGCTCTCTTCTTCGTTATAAACAGGAACAACCAAGGAAACGGTAAATGATTTATTACTCATAATGACCTCATCCCGCATGGGATAATTTAAATGTCTTGAACTTAATAGAATGATTGCTCTGTAATGACAGATAGTTGGCTTCTGTCGGATCGGCAATAAATAAACCAGCAGGTAATGTTATTACAAATTGCTGAGAACCTGCCTTATCAAATTTCACTGTCTGAGACCATGTTTTACCCACACTAATGGTTAAATCTGTCTTCGCCTCTTGGGTTGTTAACGTGCCTTCAAACTTCAGCACGCCGGGTTCACGATGTAACGTAAAATATAAACCGCCTTTTCCTGAAAACGGCGAGCCTGAGCCATCTACTTCAGGAATATCCCAACCTTCCCGGGAAAGATAAGGACAGCGTTCACGTTCATTGGTCAAATCCATCAATGAGCCCGGTATGTAGGCCAAGGTTTGGTTTCGATCCCAAATATGTGTTTTCTTATCCAGATAGTACATACGGTAGGCCATAGACACATCCGGATGTTTTGCCAGATAAAGGACATATAAATAAAAAGCGCTCAGAGCAAGAAACGCCAGTATAAAGAGAAATTTAAAGCTACGAGTCATAATGCGGCAGACCTCATTATTGTTTGCGCCAATCCTAATTCAGAACACAGAGAAACAACAGAGAGTGACAGCTTGATCACATAAAAATATATCTATTTAGATAACTTGACACTCGCTGCAACCGTTTTCACCTGCTTTTTGATATAGATAAAGGAATACAACTCGATATTACTTATACACTAAATACATCTATTACCAGCAGGATTGCACCTATGAACATGAACCATGCACAGCGACTTATCCTCAGTAATCAATACGAGATCCTGAGTAAGTTGAATCCGGAAAAAGCGGATTATTATCATCGCTGCAAGACCATTGTAGAACGTGGCTATTGTTTGCAGATGCTGGAGTTAGAAAAAGAATTCGGCCATCTGACTGAAGAAACATGCCGAGAAGTTATCGCAACACTGGAAATGCATCACGCATTAAAAGTGTCTTATGAAAATCTAAGTGCAGAAGACCAAGCGCAATTAGCCCCCTCTCGACTTGAATTCATTGGCTATGCTCGGGGATATGAAAAAGAGCTGGCCGATTATGTCTGCTATTTGCTGGATGTGGAAAAACGTTTTCCAGATCTGGGGAAATGTTGTGCCGCACTGAATTCCGAGATCGCCATGCACGACAAATATCAGCGGATGTTAGCTGAATGGCAGGAATGTCCTCGACAATATAAACTCTCTATCCAGGAAATTCGTAATATCGTGACTGCCTGATAAGGTTTGACAGCCAGACACGCTCATGGGGTGTCTGGCTAAACTACTATTCTGATGCTGCCACCAACACAGCAGCTTGGTTCAATGATGCTTTCCTTTGCTGCCATTTGCCCGCAACCCACATACCAGCAGACATTGCCATGATAAAGCCCAAAACAGGCCATCCGGCTAAAATGGACATCGCTATAGCTGGCCCGGGGCAAATACCCGCCAGACCCCAGCCGGCACCGAAAATTAAAGCGCCCACGATCAACTCTGGATCCAGTGTTTTTTTGGTCGGTAACTGAATGGTTTTACCGCTGAGCGCGGTTTTACGATTCTTAATCAAAAAATGATAGCCTGGTGTAAAGACGCATAATGCCCCTCCCATGACCAACATCAGAGACGCATCCCAATTCCCTGTAATGTTCAGGAAACCAATCACTTTATCGGGCTGCATCATCCCAGATAATGCCAAGCCAAAGCCAAACAGTGCACCCGCTAATAGAGCAATCACATCAAACCTCTCAGTGAAAAAAAGCAACCATCACCATGCCTGAAATCATAAACAGCACAGTGGCAACTATTGACCGGATCGAAAAGCGACCGATACCACAAATACCATGCCCACTGGTACAACCATTGGCTAAACGCGAACCCAATCCGACCAGTAAACCCGCGATGATCAACGACGGCGAAAATTGGAGTTGGGAGATATGCAGATGTAATAAATAAACGGCAATACATGCCCCAGCGACAGTACCAACCAGAAATAATGCTTGCCAGCGTTGTGCACCAGCAAAGAGGAAACCAGCGATAATACCACTGTAACCAGCGATGCGGCCTTTACCTAGTAACAGCAGCAATGCTGCCAAACCAATCAGAAGTCCCCCGCCCAATGCGCTCCACGGTGTAAAATTATGCATCATTAAACCCACACTAAATTAGATAGTACTAATTTATTTCAACACACTATGAATTTCAACGGAATTTGTGTTCAACGGAAGTCTGACAGGTTCCCTAGAGAAAAGAATTATCGTAATAAAATTGAGCACACGAATGAATACCAGAACTTAATCACACTTTTCGTGCAAATAAACTGAACTTTTTGTATCGATTGCACTCTAACTTAATGCCACTGCAATTAAACATTGAGTCTTCGCCCAGTCAGCGTCAAAGTTGACTGGGTTTTTTTATTTTCTGATTTCATACAGAATAATGTTATTACACGATTTTTAGCCACAAATGGTGCTATTTTGAAAGCAAGCATTGAAAACACCTATGTATTTCACGATTACGAGACTTTTGGAACTGATCCGGCTCGAGATCGTCCAGCACAATTTGCGAGTATTCGCACAGACAGTGATTTTAATATTTGTGGCGAACCGGTTGTCATCTACTGTCAGGTATCTCCCGACTATCTCCCGGCACCGGAAGCTTGCTTAATTACCGGCATTACGCCCCAAATCGCAAATCAAAATGGATTATGCGAGGCTGATTTTTTCAGAGCCATTCATCAGCAGTTTTCACAGCCAGCCACTTGCATACTGGGTTATAACAACATCCGGTTTGATGATGAATTTACCCGTTATGGCTTTTATCGGAACTTTCTGGATCCTTATGCTTACAGCTGGCAACAAGGCAATTCACGCTGGGATCTTCTGGATGTTGTGCGTGCCTTTTATGCGCTGCGTCCTGAAGGTATGAACTGGGTTTATGATGCCGAAGGAAAACCCTCGTTCAGGTTAGAAAAACTTTCGATAGCCAACGGCATTCAACACGAAAACGCACACGATGCCATGTCCGATGTCTATGCCACTATCGGTATGGCCAAATGCATGAAGCAGGCACAACCCCGGCTATTTGAGTATTTATCCACTCACCGCAATAAAAATAAGCTCAAAACCCTGATCGACATCATCAACATCAAACCTCTGGTGCATGTATCAGGCATGTTTCCAGCCGAACAAGGCTGCGTCAGTTGGATTGCGCCTATGGCATGGCATCCAACCAATAACAATGCAGTGATTGTTATCGATCTCAATAAAGATCTGACGCCGTTACTGACTCTCGATGCATCAGAATTACGTGAACGTCTTTATACAAAATTAAGTGACATTCCAGATGGTATTCCTGTTCCCGTCAAACTGGTTCATATCAATAAATGCCCAATCCTTGCACCAGCCGGTAGTCTGAGTGAAGAGCGGGCTCAGCAACTCGGGATCAACAAAGACCGTTGTATGCAAAACTTGCAGGTCATACGTCTTAACCCGCAGATCAGAGAAAAACTGGCAGAGCTATTTACTGATGAATATATTCCGCCAGCCAATCAAGATCCGGAACAGATGCTATATCAAGGTTTTTTCTCGGAAGCAGATCGCGCGGCCATAGAACTTATTCAACAGGCCTCTGCCGAACAACTTTCGGCCAGCCAATATCAGTTTCATGATCCGCGGTTGCATACCCTTTTATTCCGCTATCGCGCCCGGAATTATCCGCATACCCTCTCCTCTCGAGAGCAGCAGAAATGGCAACTATTCTGTAGTGATGCATTGAACCGACAAGCGGAACCTTATTTACTGCGGCTGGAACAGCTTTTGGAAGGACAATCTCAAGGTTCTAAGGGTTGGAATATCATTAAAGCACTGGCCCTGTATTTACAAGGTAAATAGCAGGCAAAAAAAAGGTCAACTACAATGTAGTTGACCGAACTTCAGCTTTTGCTGAAGAGAGCACGGGATAAAACTGGTTTACGCTTTTATATATGAAAATGCCGTGCCAACTTTTTATATGCTTAGGAAAAAATAATAAAGATACAAAAAATAGGCTTTTTATGCCAAAAAACCCAAAAACACACTCAATAGAGTCTCTTTTTCACGAATTCACTATGACACAGGATACCGAATTCACTTTGCAAATTGCGCATATTTGCAATTTGCAAATGAATCCATCCCCGAATTGCATTTTTGCAAATCACAAATGAATCGACTCATGATTCTGAATAGCTGATTTGTTTCTCCTGATTATTCCATACAAAAATTTTAATTCTGATAAATCTACAACCAACTGTTATACGTACGTTAACGTTATGTTTAGCTTATGTATGTAAGGCCCATTTCCTTTGGGATGTGTATAATAAGGCTAATGACCCAACTAGCGTCGGAACAGACAGGCCGCAGTAATCCGATGCAGGAGATTGATAAATAATGACACAACTAAGCAAAGAAGCCGTAATTGTTCGTTCTGCTCTGGAAGCAAAAGGGCTGGAAACACCGATGTTGCATACATCTCATTCTGCCCATGACAAAAAGCAGCAGATCGAACAACATATGACCTCCATTATGACATTGCTTGGTCTTGATCTGGCGGATGACAGCCTGGCGGAAACGCCACATCGTATCGCCAAAATGTATGTTGATGAGCTATTTTCCGGATTGGATTACAGCACGTTCCCGAAAATTACTCTCATCGAAAATAAGATGGGAACGGATGAAATGATCAAAGTTCAGGATATTGGTGTGACCAGTACCTGCGAACATCATTTTGTAACCATTGATGGCAAAGCCACTGTCGCTTACATCCCCAAAGATAAAATCATCGGCTTATCTAAGATCAACCGGATTGTAAATTTCTTTGCGAAACGGCCTCAGGTGCAAGAACGGCTGACGCAGCAGATCCTGGTTGCGTTACAGGTTTTACTCGGCACTGACAACGTCGCTATCACGATGACCGCAGTGCATTACTGTGTGAAATCCCGCGGTATCATGGATGCATCAAGCCAAACCACGACGACAGCATTAGGTGGCGTATTTAAAAGCAGTGCGGCTACGCGGCACGAGTTTCTTAGCCGAGCTTAAGTCATAGGAACCACCACTCTGTAGCGGTGGTTCTTGATTTCTCCTGCTTAACCCAATGTCAGTTGTTGTTGTAACTCATGGATCTGATCGCGCAATGAGGCAGCCTGCTCAAATTCCAAATTACGCGCATGTTCAAACATCTGGTTTTCCAATCGCTTAATCTCTTTCGCCAATTCGTTGGGATGTAACCGCTGGTGCTCATATTGCGCCCCCGACTCTGCCACTTTTTTGGTGTGTTTCCCTTGCGATGCTCCGCTGACACCACCCAGTTGCATCACGTCCACCACTTTTTTATTGAGCCCTTTCGGAGTAATGCCATGCTCATGGTTGAAAGCCTGCTGCACAGCGCGACGGCGATTGGTTTCATCAATGGCGGTTTTCATCGAATCGGTGATCCGATCACCATACAGGATCGCTTTACCATTCAGATTACGCGCCGCACGACCGATCGTCTGGATCAGTGACCGAGTCGAACGCAGAAAACCCTCTTTATCCGCATCGAGAATGGCCACCAGTGACACTTCCGGCATATCCAGCCCTTCACGCAACAGGTTGATCCCGACCAGAACATCAAACTCGCCTAAGCGTAAATCCCGGATGATCTCCATCCGCTCCACCGTGTCGATATCGGAATGTAGATAACGCACGCGGACATCATGTTCATGCAAGTATTCGGTCAGATCTTCAGCCATGCGTTTCGTTAACGTAGTGACCAATATCCGTTCATCCACTTTCACCCGTTGGCGAATTTCCGACAACAGATCATCCACTTGCGTGGTTACCGGTCTGACTTCCACTTCTGGATCCAGCAAACCGGTCGGACGCACTACCTGCTGCACAATTTCACCGCCGGATTTCTCCAGCTCATAGTTCGCCGGGGTGGCGGAAACAAATACGGTTTGTGGCATCAGTGCCTCAAATTCGTCAAATTTGAGAGGACGGTTATCCAGAGCTGACGGTAAACGGAAACCATATTCAACCAATGTTTCTTTCCGTGAACGGTCCCCTTTATACATCCCGCCAATTTGCGGCACGGTCACATGCGATTCGTCGATGATCAACAACCCGTCTGCCGGCAAATAATCAAATAACGTAGGAGGAGGTTCACCAGCCGCGCGCCCGGAGAGATAACGTGAATAGTTTTCGATCCCGGAGCAATATCCTAGCTCCTGCATCATTTCGATATCAAATAGGGTGCGTTGTGTCAGTCGCTGTTCTTCCACTAATTTGTTGGCAGCCAACAACTGCTCTCGCCGTTCCCCCAATTCAACTTTAATCTTATCAATCGCTTGCAAAATGGTGTCACGAGGTGTCACATAATGACTTTTCGGAAACACGGTAAACCGAGGTATCGCTTTTTCTACCGCGCCCGTTAGCGGATCAAACAGGCTTAAGCGTTCGACCTCTTCATCAAACAACTCAACTCGTAATGCCAGCTTGTCTGATTCCGCAGGGAATATATCAATCACTTCACCCCGGACACGAAAGGTTGCCCGTTGAAATACGGCATCGTTCCTGGTGTATTGCAGCTCGGCCAAACGACGTAAAATATCCCGTTGATTGATAATATCGCCCTGCCGCAGATGCAGCATCATACTCAAATAAGATTGCGGATCACCCAAACCATAAATGGCAGAGACCGAAGCCACAATGATGACATCACGTCGCTCTAACAAGGCTTTGGTCGCCGATAAACGCATTTGCTCGATATGATCGTTAATCGAGGCATCTTTCTCTATAAAGGTATCGGTTGTGGGGACATAGGCTTCTGGTTGGTAATAGTCATAATAGGAGACAAAGTATTCCACCGCATTTTCCGGGAAGAATTCGCGCATCTCACCATATAACTGTGCGGCCAGGGTTTTGTTGGGCGCCAGAATCATAGTCGGGCGATTGAGCGTAGCAATCACATTCGCCATCGTGAACGTTTTACCGGAACCCGTCACCCCCAATAAGGTCTGATGAGCCAAACCCGCATCAATGCCGCTGAGCAGTTGGGCGATGGCATTCGGTTGATCACCACCCGGTTCAAATTGACTCGCCAGTTTAAATGTTTTAGCCATATTCATTACCAAACCCGAAATCATTTATTCATCATATCTGTTCATTAACGCTGTCGCACTAGCTTGCTTGGGTTAGCTTGCTTGGATTAGAAAGTGCAGATACATTGACGGCGTCAAAAGCCCACTTTTTCGGTTACAACGTCAACAGCAAGGTTGTTTTTTCGCCAAACGAGATCTGCGTCTAATATAGACCTTGACCAAGCCAACTCGGCTGCGTAATATCATCCGCCCATTCCCTCGTAGTTCAGTCGGTAGAACGGCGGACTGTTAATCCGTATGTCACTGGTTCGAGTCCAGTCGAGGGAGCCAATTTTCTGTTAACGCCAATAATCCATCCTGACTTATCCACGGTTTTTCCTTCTTGTGCGCCAAAATAATGCACATTTCCATATGTTGCATTTTTGTTCAAAGTTTGAATTGTGCCTTCTTGAACCTCTTTCCCGAAAAAAAATAATTACTTGATTTTATTATGTTTTAATTTTGCAATGTTTTCACTGCGCTTTTTTGCATGCCTTGCGCCATCTGGCTTAGCACAGGATATGACAAAACAACACACAGGGTTATCCACAGATTCTGTGGGTAAACGACGCGAACCCTTGCTATGACTGGCGTTGCCTTGCTGTTGATAACCATACGCCTGTTTGAAACTGTTCATCAATTCGGCAATTGAATCGTAACCGCCACTTTTTGCTGTTTCCTTGGTTGACAGTCACCATACCAATCAGTAACATGCGCCCCGTCCTGATGAGACGATTCCCTCGTAGTTCAGTCGGTAGAACGGCGGACTGTTAATCCGTATGTCACTGGTTCGAGTCCAGTCGAGGGAGCCACATCAAGACAGCGATTCCTCCTTAGTTCAGTCGGTAGAACGGCGGACTGTTAATCCGTATGTCGCTGGTTCAAGTCCAGCAGGAGGAGCCACTTTTCCCTCGTAGTTCAGTCGGTAGAACGGCGGACTGTTAATCCGTATGTCACTGGTTCGAGTCCAGTCGAGGGAGCCATCTTCTTTCCACCCCAGTTTTAATTTCCTTAAAATGTGTTTTCCTCTTGCTTAGCTCGCGAGTTCACAAGCTATCGCCCCTAACCGTGCCAATCCCTGAATGTATTTCTCTGACATTTCAAAACAGCAGGTCAGACGTAAACAGTGCTGATAACGCTGACTGGTTGAATAGAGCAAACCGGGAATACAAACGATATGTTCTGCCAGCGCCCGGCGAGCTAATTCCAGACTGTTAATATGTTCCGGTAATTCCAGCCAGAGAATAAAGCCGCCAGTCGGCTGGCTGGCTCGGGTACCCACAGGAAAATGTTGGGCAATCAGGCTGCGAATATGATCGATTTGCATGGCATATAACCGTCGCAGATTACGCAGATGACGCTCATAACCGCCATTTTCGAGAAATTGTGCAATGGCCTCAGAAAGCAGACTAGATTCCGCCACACTGGTAAGAAATTTCAGTTTACGGATCGTGTCATGAAACCGCCCAGGGGCGATCCAGCCGATACGAAAATCAGGAGCCAGTGTTTTGGTGTAACTCGCACTGGTCATCACCCAGCCACCTTCATCATAGGCTTTTAATAACGGCTCGGGCGGGTTTACAAACTGCAGGTCGGCATGCTGGGCATCTTCAATGACCGGCACCTGATACTGATTGGCCATTTTTGCCAGACGAGCCTTGTTATCACGACTCATGGTAAAACCGAGCGGGTTATGCACGGTCGGGATCGTAATAATCGCTGCAATCGGGGTCTGTTGCAGAGTCGCTTCCAGTTCATCCAGATCCATGCCGGTTAACGGATGGGTCGTGATCTCCAGCCAGTTCACCCCCAATGTTTCCAATAAAGGATACAGATTAAAGTAGGTCGGTGTTTCCACTGCCACGGTAGAACCGGGTTTGGTCACAGCACGGATAGCCAGATTTAACGCATCAAGCACTCCGTGCGTCAGGATCAGCTCGTCCGCACTGACAGACACGCCCAACTGGATCAACCGTTGCGCAATTTGCTGCCGGAGTGTCAGCGAACCGGGTGGTAACGCATATTTTGCCACCAGATCACTTTGCTTACGCAAAATACCAGCCGTCAACCGTGAGAGTCGTTCGCTCGGATAAAACACCTTTCCACGCGGACAAGCCAGACCAAAATCTACGTATTCCGGTTGATTCTGATGAGACAGGATGGCGTCAATAAAGGCGTTCAGCGTATCGGCCTGCCTTTCGTCTGCCCTTGAGGGTTTTATCGGCTGTGTCGGCTCCGGCAATTGAGCACGGACAAAATAACCGGATTTAGATCGCGCTTCGATCAACCCTTTGTCTTCCAGCAAACGATACGCAGTCGTCACTGTATTGATGCTCAATTTACGCTGACGGGCGCAATCGCGAACCGACAACAATTTACTGCTCGGCGCAATGATCCCCTGTCGGATGGCAGCCGCAATTTTATCAGCCAGTTGCAGGTAAAGCCGTGTTGTGTCGGTCATGGCATATAGATGGGGTGGACGATAGTAATAGTATAAATCTGTACCCATTAAAAATCATATTATCTGCATCTGTTACCATTGCTTCGCGATTCTTATACTGCGCGCACACCGGTGTTAATTCGTCATTGTTTTTCAGGGGAAGCCGTTCATGTTACTGAGTTTATTTGTGATCCATTTATGCGCACTGGCGGCACCGGGGCCGGATTTTTTCTTTGTATCCAGAACTGCCCTCTCCGGTCGTCTCCGTCATTTAATTGAATCAGCTGGTGGCGTCGCGGTGGGTATTCTGATCTGGGCAACCTTGACTCTACTAGGGCTCAATCTGCTGTTTGAGCAATTCCCGTATGCCAAACTGGGGATCATGACGACAGGTGCTATTTATCTGCTGAAACTGGCCGTGGATATTTACCGTTCAGCTAAACACCCGCTGCAGGATCTGTCTGCCACCGGAGAACAACTCCAGAACGTATTGGTGAAAGGCATACTGACTAATCTGGCTAACCCCAAAGCGGTGATCTATTTCACCAGTATATTTTCCTCAATTCCAGGCATTGGTGGCAGCTCCGCACTGACCGCGAAGATCCTCATCCTGATATTTGTTGAGTCGTTGCTCTGGTTCTTTCTGGTTGGAAAGATGTTTACGCTGGCCCGCATTCGTCAGTACTACAGTACACACAAATGCTGGGTAGATTATTTTTCTGCCGCCGTGTTTGCGTTGTTTGCCGGCTTCATCCTGTTCGATGTTGTGCATTTACTGATGGCGTAACAGGAATAGGTTACCCAAGGGAAAGCATATGGACTTTCCCTTTCGGCCACACTTAATTTGTGGCGCTATGTTTTAAACAAGGACAGTGTGATTTCACGGGCACGTGCATGCTCCACGATGGGTGCGGGATAACGGGTTGACGGTTCAAATCGCCGCAACCAGTCATGTGGAGTGTGGATGTATTTCTCTGGGACCAGACTCAGTTCCGGCAGCCAGCGTTTAATGAATATCCCCCGTTCATCAAATTTCTGCCCTTGCGTGGTCGGGTTAAAGATACGGAAATAAGGTGCAGCATCGGCACCGGTACTCGCAGCCCACTGCCAGCCACCATTATTAGCGGCAAGCTCACCGTCGATCAGATGTTGCATGAAATAGCGTTCACCCCAGCGCCAGTCAATATGCAGATCCTTGACCAGAAAAGAGGCCACAATCATCCGCAGGCGATTATGCATCCACCCCGTTTGATTTAAACAACGCATTGCTGCATCCACTATCGGATAGCCGGTTTTCCCCTCGCACCATGCGCTAAAGAACGCTTGATTGTTGGGCCAGCGGATTGAATCGGTTTCCGGTTTAAACCCCTTATGCATACAAACCCGCGGATACGCCACCAGCACATGCTGATAGAATTCACGCCAAATCAGCTCGTTAAGCCAGCTGAATCCTGGCTCGTTTTTTTCAAATGGAATCCGTGCCAATACGTCCTGCATCACAGAAAGGCACTGACGAACAGTGATGACACCCAGCGACAGATAGGGCGAAAGTTGGCTGGTTCCATTGATCGCCGGAAAATCGCGCTGCGTTGTGTAATTAATCAGTTTGTCATCAGCAAATTGTTGTAACTGGTTGAGCACTTCTTTTTCACTGCCAAGCCAGCTTTGCGCGGAAACTTTAGGATAATGGATGGATATTAATTGCCAATCCAAGGGAGCTCCCTGTACTGCTGGTTGCGGCCAGATCTGATAGCCTTCCGTCATCAGCTTTTTCAGCCAGGCTCGGCTAAACGGCGTGTAAACCTTGAACATTTCGCCACTGCCCGTCAGCACAGATCCCGGTGCAAACAGACAGCGGGCATCAAACCAGTGACAGTGAATATTTTGCCGTTCACATTGTTCCTGCACAGCCACATCACGCTTTAACTCATATATGCCGATCTCCCGGTTGGCATACAGGCGGGATATCTGATGTTGCGAACAGAGTTTACCCAGTGCGGATGGAATCGCCGCATAATCTGCCACAGTGATGACATGCAACAGAATGCCCAACTCCGCCAGTGTCTGACCGACGGAATTCAGATGTCGTTCCAGTAAATCCGCACGGATCGGTGCCAGATCATGCCGTTGCCATTGCTCGGGCGTGATAAAATAGACGGCTTGCACAGGCTCGACTTGCAAGCTGGCAGCATACAGTGCCGGATGATCATAGGTACGCAGATCATCCCGAAACCAGACCAGTGATGACATGCTCGATTCTCCTTATAATCCGTAACGCAGTGCAAGATCTTCCGGATGCGGATTCAGGTAAACCTGAGCGGTCAGATAAGGATTGGGATACTCCCGCAGATAATGTTGGAGCAATATCATCGGCACCATGAGAGGTACCAATCCCCGCCGGTATTTATCAATGGTGTTATGCAGCTCCGTCTTTTGTTCTGGTGTGAGCTGTTTTTTGAAATAGCCCTGCAGATGTTGCAATACATTAGTATGATTCTTCCTGCTAATTGGATGTTGCAGCCCCTGCATTAGCCCTGAAATATAACGGTCTGAAAGTTGTTCCAATGAGAAGGTGACTGAATCACCCAGCAATTTACCTAATGCCTTGTATGCTGATGGTTGGTGAGCGAACAGCAGATATTTATAGCGGGAATGAAAAGCAATCAGTTTACCCCGCGTGATGCCGTCATGCTTTAAACTAAGCCAGTCATGATAGGCAAAGACCCGCGTGACAAAATTTTCACGCAATAGCGGATCACATAACCGCCCGTCTTCTTCGACCGGCAACAAAGGGTTTTGTGCCATCAAGATACGGGCAAAAACACCACGACCCTCTTTTACCGAACCTTGCGGTGAATAGACTCTCACTCGCTCCATGCCACAACTGGGCGATTTTGCACAAAGGATATACCCTGCAAGATGACCCAATTCTGCTGTTTTATTTTGTGCAAACGCAGTCAGTTTTTCTGTGACATCAAAACTGCCATCGCTTGCCTCAACATGGATCATTTCATTTCTTTTGACCAGTCGGATTGCTTTTCGGGGCACGCCCAACCCAATGGCTAACTCCGGACAGACAGGAATAAAGGAAAAATAACGGCTCAGTTCTTTTTCAACAAATTCAGAGCGTTTGTGGCCACCATCAAAGCGAACCTGTTGCCCGAGTAAACAGGCACTAACGCCTACCTGAATTTGCAGTGGATTAAATATAGACATTTTTCATCCTCTGTTTAAGCCAGCTAAACATGGCGCTGGCGTCAATTAACATATTGATAGAACATGATTTTTTACTATACGTTTTTAGATACGGCCTAGATCAATTGGCAACAGGATTGATTCATCATTGCACTAATTTAGACCACCTCATCAGAATAAAAAGCAAACAGCACCAAATTACTACACAAACCCTATTGTGGGGCTACCTTTCAGGGCAAAAAATCGTATAATGCAGAGCGTTGATGCAATTTAGTGCCAAATCTTTCTCAAAAATACATCTCAAAAACCTTCCTTTTTCCCATATTGTTATCTATTTAACAAGCCTTGATAGCACCCGTTTTTGTTCTATTTTTATCAATGTAAACATTTACAGATTGCGCTTTTTACACCTAAATCCCGCCCCTATAGTGGTTCCAGACTGCTGGCTACATCAACGGAACTGATAAGCACAATCGTGCCCCGGCCGATAAGTTGGCGCTCTTTTAATTCTTTAGCACACATCTTGCTGAAGCATCGTTAACCTAACGACGAGAAGAGAACCCTATGAAACAACAAACGCCATTTGTTCAGTTTCGCAACGTACAGAAAAGCTATGATGGCGAAACGCTCATTGTCAAAGATCTTAATCTGAACATCCGTCGTGGTGAGTTTCTCACTTTACTGGGGCCGAGTGGTTCAGGAAAAACCACCAGCCTGATGATGTTGGCCGGTTTTGAGACTGCGACCAGTGGTGAAATCACGTTAGGTGGTAAGTTACTGAATAATCAGCCGCCTCATAAACGTGATATCGGGATGGTGTTTCAGAACTACGCTTTATTTCCACATATGACCGTAGCGGAAAACGTCGCATTCCCTCTGTTCGTTCGCCGACTGGCTAAAGCAGATATTCAGGAGAAAGTGCAGGAAGCGTTGGCCATGATCAAAATGGACAGTTTTGGTCATCGGTATCCGGCACAACTCTCTGGTGGTCAGCAGCAACGTGTCGCTCTGGCCCGTGCGCTGGTCTTTGAACCTAAGCTGGTTTTGATGGATGAACCTTTAGGCGCGCTGGACAAGCAGCTTCGCGAGCACATGCAGATGGAAATCAAACATCTGCATGAAAAATTCGGCCTGACCATTGTCTATGTCACACATGACCAGTCTGAAGCACTGACCATGTCAGATCGGGTTGCCGTTTTCCATAAGGGTGAGATCCAACAAATCGACAGCCCGAAAGCCCTGTATGAAGAACCCAAGAATGCATTTGTGGCGCAATTTATTGGCGAGAACAACCGCTTGCAGGGCGTCGTCGAAAGTATCGATGGCGGTCACTGTCTGGTACGGATGCAGGATGGGGCATTGATTAAATCGCTGGCCATCAATGTTGCGGGCCGAGGTGAAAAAACAACACTGTCTATTCGCCCAGAACGAATTCTACTTGGTGCTGCCAGCCAGCAGTGCGACAACGTCGTCAGCGGACAACTAAAAGAATTCATTTACTTAGGCGATCACATCCGTCTTTGTATTGATACCTGTGGCAGTTCTGATTTTATCGTGAAAATGCCCGTTAGCCAGTTTGATCCAACCATCAGACTTGGCGATAAGCTCTCTATCGGGTGGCAGCAGGATCATGTCCGCGCCCTCGATATGCTGGATTAAGGTTCCACCTAAACACTAAACAAGGATGATATCGATGAAAGCAACTCGTACTATTTTAGCGCTGTTGACTGCCGGTTCCTGTTTTGCGGCACAAGCAGATGAGCTGTCTGTTATTTCTTTTGGTGGTGCAAATAAAGAAGCGCAGGTTAAAGCCTATTACGAACCGTTTACTAAAGCGACCGGCACCAAAATCGTTGCCGGTGAATACAACGGGGAAATGGCAAAACTGAAGGCCATGGTGGAAACCAAAAGTGTCTCATGGGATGTAGTCGAAGTTGAATCATCTGAAGTCGCACGTGGTTGTGATGAAGGTTTCTTTGAAAAACTAGACTACAAGGTTATTGGCCCTAAATCAGACTTCATTCCGGGTGCTGCAACAAAATGCGGTGTCGGTATGTTCGTTTACTCCACCGTGATTGCCTATGACGCCAGCAAACTGAAATCCGCACCAACCTCTTGGGCCGATTTCTGGGACGTCAAAAAATTCCCGGGCAAACGTGGTCTGCGTAAAACAGCAAAATATGCGCTGGAAGCTGCGCTGCTGGCAGATGGCGTTGCACAGAAAGATGTTTATGCCGTGTTGGCAACCCCAGCCGGTGTGGATCGTGCCTTCAAAAAACTGGATGAGCTGAAACCGAACATTCAGTGGTGGGAAGCCGGTGCACAGGCACCGCAGTATCTGATTTCCGGTGATGTCGTGATGACGTCCGCATTTAACGGTCGTATTGCCAATGCACAGAAAGAAGGCAATAAGAACCTGAATATTGCCTGGAATGGCGGCCTGTATGAAGTGGAATACTGGGTTGTTCCTAAGGGCACACCGAAGAAAGATCTGGCGATGAAATTCATTGCCTCTACCGTGAAAGCTGATAGTCAGATCGATTACGCCAAGCAGATCCCTTATGGCCCGACCAATAAATCGGCTGCTAGCAAAATCGACCCAACATTGGCGGCCACACTCCCGTCTTCTCCTGCCAACCTGAGCCAAGCGGTCGCCGTTGACCCGACTTTCTGGCTGGATCATGGCGAAGAGCTGGAACGTCGCTTCAACGCTTGGGCTGCGAAGTAATGTGCTCTCGCTGCGGGTGACATTTCTGCCCGCAGCGAACTTAAACACTGATTTCAACGGAATGATCCAGGCCTGAGCGCCGTCTGTCAGGAATAACATTATGCTGTCATCAACCATCTCGGACACACTCCCCCAGCCTGTGGATACCGAATCCCTGAAGGCAAAATTGCATCGGGCTGAGCGCATCAATCGCCTTAAATCTTTTGGACTGATTCTGCCGCTTATCATTTTTCTGGTTGTTGTTTTTTTAGTTCCGCTGGTGGTCATGCTTAAAAAAAGTATCGACAATCCAGAGGTTGCAGCCTTGTTACCAACCACTGTAACGGCAATGACAGATTGGAATGGTCAGGGTTTACCGCCAGAAGATATTTACAAAGCGTTAGCCAAAGATATTGAAACAGCAAACAACAATGATGCGCTGGGTAATCTGGGCAAACGTCTGAATAGTGAAATATCCGGTTATCGCAGTTTATTAAATAATACCGCTGACAGCCTGCCATTTGACGCCAATACCACCTCGTATAAACAGGCCCTGATCGACTTAGATAAACGCTGGGGCGATAGCACTTACTGGCAAGCCATCTATCGTAATCGCTCGGCTTATACACCGAACTATCTGCTCTCTTCACTGGATCTGAAAAAAGACCAGACCGGTGCCATCGTCAAAGTGTCAAATGATCAAGCAATCTATCAGAGCGTGTTTCTTCGCACCTTCTGGATGAGTTTGGTGATCACTGCCGTGTGCCTAGTGCTCGCATATCCGCTGGCGTATCTGTTAGCGACACTGCCTGCCCGCAGCGCTAACCTGCTGATGATTTGTGTGCTATTGCCATTCTGGACATCAGTTCTGGTGCGTGTTGCAGCCTGGATTGTCTTGCTGCAAAACAATGGACTGGTGAATAAATTGCTTGAGCATCTCGGGGTGATTGATTCACCGCTGCATCTGGTTTTCAACCGCTTCGGCGTGTATGTCGCCATGGTGCATATTATGCTGCCATTTATGATCCTGCCGCTGTATAGCGTGATGAAAAATATTCCGGCCAGTTATCAACGCGCCGCCATCTCATTGGGTTGCCCACCGATGATCAGTTTCTGGCTGGTGTATCTGCCACAGACTTATGCCGGAATTGGCGCAGGTTGCCTGCTGGTGTTCATTTTGTCTATCGGTTACTACATTACCCCGGCGTTACTGGGTAGCCCGAATGATCAGATGGTGAGTTATTTTGTCGCGTTCTATACCAACACCACGATCAACTGGGGCATGGCAACCGCACTGGGTGGCTTGTTACTGCTGGCAACATTGGTTTTATACGTAATTTATAGCTGGTTGGTAGGCGCAAACCGCCTGCGTCTAGGCTAAGAAACAAGGATGACATTATGTTGAGACCTTATGCTTCTAATTTTGAACGGCTCTGGTATTGGTCACATCGTGGCATTTGCGGGTTGGTATTGTTGTTCCTGATGTTACCGGTGCTGATCATGATCCCGCTGTCATTCAACGGTGGTGCCTTTCTGGTTTATCCGCTGCAAGGCTGGTCGCTGCGCTGGTATGAGACCTTCTTTACCTCACAGGAGTGGATGCGTTCATTGATGAACAGCATGATCGTCTCCCCTGCTGCCACCGTGGTCGCCATGTTTTTTGGCACGTTAGCGTCGATTGGCCTGACCCGAGCCGAATTTAAAGGCAAAGCCCTGCTGACCAGTATTCTGATTTCCCCGATGGTCGTGCCGGTGGTAATTGTCGGTGTGTCTTCATATCTGTTTTTTGCCCCGCTGGGGCTGTCCAACAGCTATTTCTCGCTGATCCTGGTACATGCGGTGTTAGGTATCCCATTTGTGATCATTACCGTGACCGCAACCTTGCAAGGTTATAACAAGAATCTCAGCCGGGCCGCGGCCAGTCTGGGAGCCGATCCAATGCTGACGTTCTTTAAGGTGACCTTGCCGTTGATTGGCCCCGGCATGATTTCAGGAGCATTGTTCGCTTTTGCCACCAGTTTTGATGAAGTGGTCGTGACGTTATATCTGGCCGGCCCGGAACAGGCGACGTTGCCACGGGTGATGTTCAGTGGTATTCGCGAAAACATCAGCCCCGCAATTGCGGCGGCCGCCACCGTGCTGATTCTGGTATCTGTTGCGATGCTGCTGACGCTGGAATGGTTACGCGGCCGTTCCGAAAAAATGCGCACCACCGCGCACTGATGCGTTCCCTGTCGTTAATCAAATTTCTTTCTGCAAGTTCCACCTATTGCGCCGCCTAGCGGCGCTTTTTTTAGCTTTTATCTCCGTGCAATCTGGGTCTGAAGCAGACGCATAAAGAAATCACGCGGTTTATTCAGCCGGCCAAATTGATGCGTAATTGCCGCAATGCCCAGCTTATAGGAGCGTTCCTGAGGTAGCAGCTTGCATAAGCGCCCTTCATCGACATAGCGGGCAGCATAATGTTCCGGCAGGAAACCGACATAAGCCCCCGAAAGGATCATGGTCGCCCGCGTTTCATAATAATAAGCCGTTGCCGACTTCTGTAACCCCACCATCTGCACAGCTACTTCCGGATTGCTCTGGATCCCGGCTTGTACAGAACGGCAATTCACCAAACCCTGACGGATCTGGTCATCGTCTTCTTCCATAAACAGAGGATGACGGTCGCTGCAATAGAGATAACAGGTTTCTTCATAGAGTGAGTGATAAATCAGCCCGTCCAGCTTCCGGTGATAGGGAATAAAACCCACATCCGCCTCGCCGTTCAGGATCATCCGCTCAATATCGCTCATCGGCGCCGTTTCAAACTGCATGAAAACATCCGGCGCTTGACGGCAAAATTCACTCAATACCTGCGGAAAACGGCAACGCTCATCCAAACAAATGGTATCGCTGGCTACCAGCTTCAACTCACCGGAAAGCTGCACGTGCAACGCGTTGACGGTAGAACGGAAATCTTCCAACTGAGAAAACAACCGGCGAACCGATTCATAAATGATGGCCCCTTCTTCCGTGAGAGAAAACCCAGAGCGCCCCCGACTGCACAACTTCAGCTTGAGACGATGCTCCAGATTCGCCATATGCACACTGATGGTAGACCGGCTGATATTCAACACAGTTTCGGCTGCTGAGAATCCGCCGCATTCAACCACTGTCTTGAATACTTTTAGCAGGCGAATTTCATAATCGCCGACTTGCCCTAATTCGATCAGTGAAACCTGCACCATTGTTTTGTTTTCCTCAATGTAAGAGTTGATTGTCAGTCATTTATGCAACGGTATAACGCGCTAGTATGGATATATCAGCCCGACACACACGGGCCCAATTGTCACCGGAGATTCCGTATGCGCTATCCTTCTATCGATCCTTTGTTGGCTCCCTTCTGCCAGTGGCAAGCCTCTCAATGGATGACACCTAAAGTAGGTGCAACCTTTTCTGTGACCAATCCGGCGACCGGTGCTGTTATTGCGACACTGCATAATCAAACTGCCGGTGATGCATTAAGTGCCATCGACCGGGCCAGTGCCGCCTTGCCCGCTTGGCAGGCATTACCAGCCAAACAGCGTGCCGTTTTGTTGCGTCGCTGGTTTGATTTGATCATGAAACACCAGGATGCACTTGCACTGTTAATGACGCTGGAACAGGGTAAACCGCTCGCCGAAGCGAAAGGTGAAATTGCTTATGGTGCCGCCTACATCGAATGGTTTGCCGAAGAAACCAAACGTGTATACGGCGATATCATCCCTGCTGCCAGTGGCGACCGCCGCATCTTGACCCTCAAACAAGGCATCGGTGTGGTGGCGGCCATCACGCCTTGGAATTTTCCGAATGCCATGATCACGCGCAAAGTGGCGCCCGCTCTTGGTGCTGGATGCACCATCGTGGTGAAGCCCTCCGATGAAACACCGTTGTCTGCACTGGCATTGGTCACCCTGGCGCATCAGGCCGGTATTCCAGAAGATGTATTCCAAGTCATTATTAGCCGTAAGGCAGCTGAAATTGGTCAAGTCTTCTGCGGAGATAGCCGCGTTCGCAAACTCACGTTTACCGGGTCAACACCCGTTGGTAAGCAATTGATGAGCCAATGCGCCGCAACCGTAAAAAAACTGGGTCTGGAGCTGGGCGGTAACGCACCGTTTATCGTGTTTGATGATGCCGATATCGACGCAGCCATTGCCGGTTTGATGGTGTCTAAATACCGTAACGCTGGGCAGACCTGCATTTGCGCAAACCGGATCCTGGTACAAGACAGTATCTATGAACAGTTTGCCGAGAAGCTGGTGGCCGCTGTGAAAAAACTGAAAGTAGGCCTAGGCACGGAAGCGGGTTCCACCATTGGCCCGTTAATCAATCAGGCTGCGATGCATAAGGTACAACATCTGGTTTCTGATGCGGTCACGCGGGGTGCCAAAGTTATGTGCGGTGGCTCAGTACACCCTGCCGGCGACAATTTCTACCAGCCAACCGTGTTGAAGGAAGTCACCAGTGACATGAAAATTTTCCACTCGGAAATTTTTGGACCGGTTGCTCCCCTGTTCCGTTTTTCTACCGAAGCCGAAGCGATTGCCATGGCGAATGATACCCCCTTCGGGCTTGCGGCCTATTTCTACAGCCAGAATATCAGCCGGATCTGGCGGGTATCAGAAGCACTGGAATATGGCATGGTCGGGATCAACGAAGGTGGTATTTCCACCGAAGTCGCCCCGTTTGGTGGTGTGAAAGAGTCGGGGCTGGGCCGTGAAGGCTCAAAATATGGCATCGAAGAATTTACCGAAATTAAATACCTCTGTATGGGCGGTCTGCACTGAGTCTGAACGGAATTTGACTGCATAGTTAGAAGGAGTTACCAATGAATAACGCTGAACTGCAACAACGTAAACAAGCTGCTTTTGCTCGTGGTGAAGGCAATGCCTATGGTATCTACGTCGCCAAGGCGAAAAATGCCGAACTGTGGGATGTAGAAGGAAAACGCTATATCGATTTCGGTGCCGGTATTGCCGTCGTCAACACCGGTCACAGTCATCCGAAAGTCGTCTCAGCAGTCAAAGCACAGCTGGATAACTTCAGTCATACCTGCATGACCGTCACGCCTTACGAATCAGCCGTAAAACTGGCTGAAAAGCTGGTTAAGGCCGTACCGGGTAACACACCGAAAAAAGCGATGTTTGTCACCACTGGCGCTGAAGCCGTTGAAAATGCCGTCAAGATTGCTCGCTCTTACACTGGCCGCTCTGGCATCATTGCTTTCAACGGCGGCTTCCATGGTCGTACCCTGCTGACTGTCGGTCTGACTGGTAAGGTGCAACCGTACAAAGCTGGTTTCGGCCCCTTCCCGGCAGAAATTTTTCATGTTGCCTACCCGAATCCATTGCTGGGTATTTCGGAAGAAGCCAGCTTTGAAGAGCTGAATCAGCGCTTCAAATGCGACATCGACCCGAATCGGGTGGCAGCCATCATTATTGAATGTATACAAGGTGAAGGCGGATTCTATCCTGCCCCTGTCTCTTTCCTGCAAAAATTGCGTGAGCTGTGCGATCAGAAAGGCATCATGCTGATCTGTGATGAAATCCAGACCGGTTTTGCCCGCACAGGCCGTATGTTTGCGCATGAATATGCCGGCATCGAAGCGGATCTGGTCACGATGGCCAAAGGGTTGGGCGGTGGTTTCCCAATCTCCGCCGTGGTAGGGAAAGCCGAGATCATGGATGCCCCACAGCCAGGTGGTCTGGGTGGTACTTACGCTGGTTCACCGCTGGGCACCACTGCCGGTCTTGCCGTTTTTGATGTCATCGAAGAAGAAAAACTCTGCGATCGTGCACTGGCGATCGGTGAGCGGATGGTCAATCATCTGAAAGATATCCGGGCAGAACACCCCGCTATTGTGGGAGACATCCGCAATCTGGGCGCTATGGTGGCGCTGGAGCTGGTGAAAAATGGCGACATGAGCAAACCAGATTCAGACCTGACCAAAGCCATTTGTGCCAAGGCGGCTGAAAAAGGGTTGATCCTCTTGTCTTGCGGTACACGTGCCAACGTGATCCGTTTCTTACCGCCGCTAACCACCGAAATGAACATCGTTGATGAAGGCATGGCATTACTGAAAAGCGTGATCAACGAACTGATTTAATCTCTCCTCCATGTCCATAAGCCAAGCATCCGGTTTCGACCGGATGCTTTTTTATTGGGCGCTAAAAAACTTCACTCGGCGTAATACCGAACTGGATCTTGAATGCCGCAATAAAGGACGAGGTTGAATCATAACCGCAGGCCAGCGCCACCTGCGTGACTTTTTCACCTTGCTCTAAACGACGCAATGCGCTGAACAGCCGCAAACGCTGACGCCAGCGACGAAACGATAAACCCGTTTGTTTCAGAAAAAGCCGTGTCAGTGTTTTCTCCGATGCCCCTAACAGATTACCCCAAACGACCAAGGTGCGCTTATCGTCAGGATGTAATTGTAATTCGTGACATAGCCGTATTAAGCGCGGATCGGTCGGCATCGGTAATGACAGCGAAACCGGTCTCGCTACTTTTAATTGATCCAACATGACCTGAACTAAGCGACCATCCTCACTGGCGGGGTCATACATCACGGGCAGAGTACAAAAACTGCAGATCAATTCGCGTAATAACGGAGTGATCTCTAAAACACGACATTCATTGTCCTGCTCTAGCGGATGTACTTGGCCGGATTCGATGTAAAGCCCCCGCATTTCCACTCGGTCAGACGTGACCACTTGATGCCGTACCCCTTTCGGTATCCAGACTGCCCACATCGGCGGCGCCACATAACTACTGTGCTCGGTGTAAACGGTCAGCATCCCGTGAATGACATAAGACACCTGAACCCAGTCATGCTGATGCCATACCGTCTGGGAATCACGGGCTACAGACTCATTCCTTGCATAAACAGGTCGCGGCAATTGCTCTATATCAGGAACGATCCGCTCAGTGCGGACAGGATGTCCTTTTGTCGACATAAAATGACTTTTTATCGTTAGCTGGGCATTAACAGAAAGCTTAAAGTATTTCCGAAAAGATTAACAACAGGAACAGGTTATGCTCAGCCGATTATCTCGTCTCTTCCCCGATCGTTTCACACTGCTACTGATCAGCACCGTGACGCTCGCCAGTTTATTTCCCTGCCACGGTACAACAGCCGTTATTTTTAATCATGTGGCAGACATCGCCATTGCACTGCTTTTTTTCCTGCATGGTGCCAAATTATCACGGGGAGCAATCTTGGCCGGGATCACGCATTGGCGGCTGCATCTGTTAGTCATGAGCCTGACCTTCCTGTTTTTTCCCATTGTAGGACTGTTGCTGCAACCCGTGCTGACACCACTCGTCGGGCCCGTGATTTATCAGGGCATCCTCTATCTTTGCTGTTTACCGGCTACCGTACAATCCGCCATCGCCTTCACCTCTATCGCCAAGGGGAATGTGCCGGCGGCGGTGTGCAGCGCCTCCGCCTCCAGCCTGCTGGGGATCTTTATCACCCCCGTACTGGTAAGTATTGTACTCTCCAAAGGCAGTGGTGGTGCCGCCGATCTGCACGGCATCAGCAAGATCCTCTTACAATTACTCTTCCCGTTTGTACTGGGTCATCTGTTGCAACCGTGGATCGGTGGTTTTGTGACCAAGCATAAAAAGGTGCTGGGGATTGTGGATCGTGGCTCAATTTTGCTGGTGGTGTATACCGCATTCAGCGCTGCGGTGATTGAGCATCTTTGGCAGACCGTGCCTCTCATCGCCTTATTCGGCTTGCTGGTCGCTTGTCTGGTGATCCTGGGCATTGTATTGAGCAGTTCCCGATTACTGAGCCGCAGCTTGGGTTTCCCGCTACCGGATGAAATCACCATTGTCTTCTGTGGTTCCAAGAAAAGTCTGGTCAGCGGCGTGCCGATGGCAAAAGTATTGTTTGCAGGTGCACATCTGGGGCCGATACTGCTGCCCCTCATGCTGTTCCATCAGGTTCAATTGATGATTTGTGCTGTATTAGCCCAACGCTACGCAAAACGTGCGACCGAGTAACAAAAAAAGGCGACTCAAGGTCGCCTTTTTCATTCCTGCCAGCCTGGATTAAAACTGGGCTGTCGTCATATGATAAGTTTTATAACCACCGGATAAATTACGGGCAGTGAAACCGTTGTTGGCCAACAGGCGATAGGCAACATGACCGCGTAAACCAACCTGACAAGTAATGAGAATTTCCTTGTCTTTCGGTAATTCAGCCAAGCGCTGACGCAATTGATCCACTGGAATATTGACGGCACCGGGAATAGCACCGATGTTGGTCAGTTCGCCCGGATTCCGCACATCCAGCAGGAATTGCGCTTCGGTGATGTTTAAAACATCCTCGACATGACAGACTCGCTCATCACCTTTGATAATATTTGTCGCCACCATGCCCGCCTGGTTGATGACATCGCGCGCAGAACCGAAAGGCGGTGCGTAGGTCAGTTCCAGATGTTCCAGATCCTGCACCTTCAATCCGGCACGCATTGCTACGGCTAAGACATCGATCCGCTTATCAACCCCTTCTTTACCGAAGGCCTGACCGCCCAGAATTTGTCCTGTTGTCGGGTCAAAGATCAATTTGAAGCTGACCGGGAATGCACCAGGATAATAACCGGCATGGTTGCCTGGATGCACATAGACTTTTTCATACGCACGGCCCAGACGTTTCAAGCTCTTTTCACTGTGACCTGTGCTGGCAATAGCAAAATCAAAAACCTTGCAGATGGCTGTGCCTTGTGTGCGTTGATATTGTTCATCACGCCCCAGCATATTATCTGCCGCAATACGACCCTGACGGTTCGCCGGGCCCGCTAACGGGATCAAGGCCGGCTGTGCGGTGACAAAATCCGGCGTTTCAACCGCATCGCCGACCGCATAGATATCCGGGTCACTGGTGCGCATGCCTTCATCGACTTTGATCCCGCCCCGAGGGCCTAACTCCAGCCCGGCAGCAGACGCCAGTACCGTTTCTGGTTTCACCCCGATCGCCAGGATCACCAGACCGGTAACCAGTTTCTCTCCGGTGCTCAAGGTCAATTCCAGATGATTGGCCGCATCTGGATGCTCCACATAATCATCGGTAGCATCGGGTTCAGAGACAACCACCGGAATTTCAGTAATGGCTGTCAGGCCTGTATTTAAACGCAGATCGGTGTGTTGCTGTACCAGTACCTGATGAACAAAATTGGCCATTTCCGGATCAACCGGTGCCATCACCTGAGAGGATAACTCCAACAGTGTGACAGCGATGCCACGCTGATGTAATGCCTCCACCATTTCCAACCCGATGAAACCACCACCGACAACAGTAGCGTGCTTAGGTTTATTCACTGAAATGGCAGCAAGAATGCGATCCATATCAGGAATATTACGCAGACTGAAGGTATTGGCGCTATGAATGCCAGGAATAGGCGGACGGATCGGGGCTGCACCCGGGCTCAGTAATAACTTGTCGTAAGACTCCTGATACTCTTCATCGGTCAGCAGGTTCTTGACCGTCAGAACCTTGCGTTGACGATCGACCGCGATAACTTCTGAAAACACCCTGACATCAACATTAAAACGAGACTTAAAACTCTGTGGCGTCTGCAATAATAAGGCTTCGCGTTGCGTAATATCACCGCTGACGTGATAAGGTAATCCACAGTTAGCAAAAGAAATAAACTCGCCGCGCTCCAGCATCAAAATTTCAGCGTCTTCTGACAGACGGCGAGCTCGGGCTGCCGCCGATGCACCACCGGCAACCCCACCGATAATTACAATTTTTGTCATTTTAGATCCCCTGATAATGAATGGCTTTAATTTAGATTTGCCTAATATAAATATCAAGTAATTTTTGTCTTGGGTTGTGCTTTTGCCGTTTTAGGCTATTCTTTAAAGAATGTGCGCAGGATATTGTTTTGTATGAATTTTTTAGACACTCCAATTGTAGCCAACGACAAAACCGCTACCGGTTGTTTCCTGCTATGGAATTCTGCTACCCGACAAATTAAACCGGCAAATACACAAGACCCTGTCCCTGTGTCGTTATTGCCGCAACCCGAGATGCAGTGGCCGGACCAACTGCCAGCCCCTTATGCACAACAACTGAACGCTCTATTCAGCCGACATCGGCAACAGACTCACTCGCTTTCGCTTGATGATACAACCTGGCAACTGAATGTCACGCCAACCGACACCGGACATTGGCTCATTTTTGCAAAACCCGATATCCACGCCATGCCGGTACAGGGTCTGGCGGTACTGGAGCTGGAGAAATCCGTAGTGGGCTTATCTGGCCCGGAACGCAATCGCAAGTTACTGGAAACGCTAATTTATTATTCCGGCTGCGATCGCCTGATTGTCTGGCAATTGCAACAGCAAACGCTGATCCCGATCTTTGTCAGTGGCAATGAAACCCTCCCGCGTGCGCAACCGGTCGACAGACGCTATCAACGGGCCTTGGATATTCGCCAACAGCTTGGCTTTTCAGATATTCACCACCAGCCGCTTCTGGTTGGGCAAAACTACTACAAAGACAGCGGTATTCTCGCCCGTTTAGATTCCGCACTCCGGATCGATCGCCAACTTTGCGGCGTATTGACGCTCGAATACCGACAATTACAGGATAGCTTCGCCCCTGAGTTATTCCAGTTTGCACAAACTGCGGCCACATTGCTGACCATGCACGACTTACCAGCCCCTGCGTCTTCGGCGACCCCGGCTCCGCTGGCCCTCCCGGGGCAATTTGATGATTGGCTGCATCATTTTAATACCAAGACGGCCGCCTTACAGGGCGCTGATTTTTTCGCCGACGTGCAATCCGTGCTACAAAAACAGACGGGAGCCGAGCGTTGCATCATCGCCATGCCATCGGAATTACCGGGTTATATTCAACCCTGCCCTTCGGTCAGCGGTTTTCTTCCTCCAGTCATGGAGTTTAGCTACAGCCTGCGCAAGCAACTGTTACAAAATGGACTTATGGTGTGGGATGAAGAATCGATCCCGCGGCAACTGCTACAAAATGAGCATTGGTGTCTGGCACAAGCACTGAAGAGTGAAGACAACAAACTTTCAGGGATCGCTTTATTGTTTTTCCATGATCTCCCTGAAAATTACGCCAATATCATGCAGGTTTTTGCGCTGATACAAGTCAGAATTCAGGCTGAATTACAGTATCAGACACTGAAGCATCAACTGAAAACGGCCGATACCGCCTTTGATCATCATCAGCTAGCCATGCTGGTTATTAACCAACACGGCTACATTGAGCGTGTCAATCCGGCATTCTGCAGCATCACCGGCTACAGTGAAGCGCAGGTATTGGACAAGCATTTCCGGATGCTGCGCCCCAGCTATTATGGGGATGACTTTTTTAATACCCTGCTCAGCGCAATAGAAGATGAGGGATACTGGCAGGGTGAAGAACGGTTAGTAAGAAGTAGTGGCTTCTATTTCCCGGTTAACCTCAAAGTCAATGCCATTATGGAGTATGGCATTGTTCGGCAATATGTCTGTGCATTTGAAGATCTGGCGGAACAGCGCAGCACCGAAGCACAAATTGAACGCTTGGCCTACACCGACGATCTGACCAGCCTGCCCAACCGTCGTTCGTTGCTGGAAAAACTGACCGAAACCATTGCCAGTGCACACCGAAGCGGAGAAACCAACGGGTTATTATTGCTCGACGTCGATAATTTCAAGAATATCAATGACTCGCTCGGCCATGCCTATGGCGATCTCTTGCTCATCAAAATGGTTCAACGCCTGCAGCAGAACTATCCCAATTATTATCTGGCCCGGATCTCTTCCGACCAACTGTTGTTAATCGCCCCCTCATTAGGACAAAGTGACGTCGCGGCCAAGATCCATTGCGAATTCATTGCCAATCAGTTGTTAGGGCTATTTCAAACGCCTTATCTGCTGAATGGCATTTCATTACACGTCACCTGTACGCTGGGCATTACGCTGTTCCGGACGGATACAGAGCCGTTGGAATTACTGAAACAGGTAGAAACCGCCTCACACACAGCCAAGCTAAATAACCGCGGGCAATTTGCCTTCTTTACCGAAGATGTGGCAGATGAAATCAGAAAACGACTTGAGCTGAATATCAAGTTACGCAATGCGCTTGCGGCCAATGAGTTCCGTCTGCATTACCAGCCACAGTATGAAACACGAAGCGGAAAGCTAGTCGGCGCCGAAGTGCTGATTCGCTGGGAACATCAGGGAAAGCTGATCCCGCCGGGTGATTTTATTCCTATAGCCGAAGAAACTAGCCTGATCAACGATATCGGCTGGTGGGTTTTGAAACAGGCTTGTTCCCAATTTGTGTATTGGCAAGATAACGGACTGTTGTTACCTAATTTATCGGTTAACGTCAGTGCGCGTCAGTTCCACTGCCATGACTTTGTGAATCAGATGGAGTGGCTGCTGGAAAATACTCAAATGCCCGCACAGCATTTGATGTTGGAAATTACCGAATCGGTAGTGCTGGAAAACCTGCAGGATACCATTGATAAAATGCAACACTTGCGCCAGTTAGGCATCAGTTTGTCGATTGACGATTTTGGTACCGGATATTCCTCGCTGGCCTATCTGAAATCGTTACCGGTGAATGAGGTCAAACTGGATCGTTCATTCATCAACCGACTGGCCGATGACAACCGGGATCAGGCTCTGGTCTCCTGTATTGTGAGTCTGGCACAAGTGCTGAAGTTCCGGGTGTTAGCCGAAGGTGTGGAAACCACCGAGCAATTAGATATGCTTTGCCGACTGCAGTGTGATTATTTTCAGGGGTATCTGCGCAGTAAACCCATCCCGTCTCATGAATTCACGCAATTACTGGAACAGGAATACTTAGCCAAATCCTGAGTCACGCATCAAGGCAGAACCGTGATAGATTCAAAGCGATGATTGTTCAAAGCCTGCCTTGATGTGTCTAGAATTCAAATTTGTAAAATATATCGACGGCTTGGCTCAGACTGCTTACCGCCTGCAAATAAAGCTGTGGAAGCAGGAAATAACGTAACGTTACTTCACTGACTGCGCTATAAACACCGACACCATATTGCAGCTGCAAATCTTTCAGCACATACGCCGATAAATTCACCTTCGTGTCCGTGCCACTGCCTTTGGTGTCAAACGTCGCATCCTTCAGACCAAACGTCGATGCCACATCCGACACCACCCCATTCGCCTGCCCTAGCCCTGCCCCGATCATCATGGCCGCCATGGCTTCTTCGGTAGAACCATTCGTGGTTGCGGTTGAACTGCGACCACGCAATAAATAAGAGAGCTTGTCGGTGTCCGGCAACTCAGGTTCCGAGAACACCTGAGCACTGATTGACGTGATCGGCGCATTAATTTTCACACCGACCGTCACGCTCGTATTTTCCATGGTCGCAGGATCACGGATCGCCTCGGCCATAACATAAGGTGTCGTGACATCGCCATTAAACAGCAACTTGCCACTGCGGATCACCAGATTCTGGCCGTAAGCCTTGAACCGCCCATTCACTAATCGGATCTCCCCCTGCGTCAGCAATGACTGCCCCGGTTTTTGACTAAAGTGCAGACTGCCGGCGAGTGCCGTCCTTAACCCCATCGCATTGATGCGGACATCGGAACCCAGCGTTAAATTCACATCTATCATGAAAGGAAATGGCACAGAGACATTCTGTTGTTGTAACGGCCGGACAATATGCACATCGTCTGACACTTCAACACCATTATCAGGCAGGTTTTTAACATCAACTCGCGCCCAGGGCACCGAGACATCGCCACTCAACGAGACCTTATCGGCATCAAACTGCAATTGCAGATCAGAATCTACTTTGCCGCTGCCATACCCGGCAAACGCCAATTCAACCTGCTCACCATGTAATGCCAATAAACCCGTTGGAATACCATCTGTCCAACTGGAATGTCCGGTAAGAGATATTTTCCCTTTGCCTGCCGCCATACTGGCATTCAAAGTTGCCTTATCTCCCTCCACCAGCAATGAGCCATTGATCTGTTTCAGACTCACCATTTCAGTTGCAGTATCTACTTCTCCATCTTTCAAATTGATCTGACCATAAAACAGAGGAACATGCAGCGTCCCCGCTAAACGGCCATGAATATCCACGGTGCCTTTCGTACTGTGCAGCACATCCACCAACGGTCCGACACCGTAGAGCTGTAAATCACTCACATTCACAGATCCACTTAATACTCGCCGTTTTAATGGATCAGCGACCTGTGCATTGACGTTGATATGCCCCAACATATCCGAATCGAGGAGAAACACTATTTTTGCAGTCGTGGCATTCACATCAAGTTGTAACTGCATATCCCGGTAAGGGGTGTGGACCTGCTCAGTCACCCATTCACCATGTTGACTGCGCGCAGATAACCGTAGATTAGGCGCGCCCTTATGCCACCCCAATAAGCCATTGGCCTCTAATACGCTGTTCCAGTTCAGGTTCTCAGGCAACCAGGGTCTGATACGTTGCGCATCTAACCCAGATAAAGCAAACGGGATCGCACCATCCGAAGATGCAATGGATGCATTTTCAAAACAGAGCTTAGCCGGAGCAGAACGCCAGCAATGCGCTTTCAGTGCCAGTGCATTATTTTTCCATTGTAATTTTAACGGTGCCTGCAATTGCCAATCACCAAGGGTGCCACCTAATCTCCCATCTTGTAGCACCCCTTGCCAACCCTCTTTTTGCCAACTACCCGCCAATAACAGATTCGTATTGAACTGCTTGCCTTCACTGGTCAGCGTTAACTGGTGCTTTTGCGCATTGCCGCGTAATGACAACGCCACGTTTCTTAACGAAGTGCCATCGATATTCCAGCGGCTTGCATTGATCTGTAATTGACCGGGCAACATTTTATCCAGTGTTGCCTGCCCGGTGATCGCCAGATCACGGATGACTTGCCCAGGCATTACCAACCGTGATGCCGCGAGACGCATTGCCAGAATAGGTGATTTAACCGGGCCGTTTAAACGCAGATCGCCATCGAGACTTCCGTCCAACTGCCGACTGATCAGCGCCAGTTTTGGCAACCTTACCTTGGCAGCCAGAGCCCATCCCTGTTCAAGATGACCATTCAGAGCCAGTGAATTCGGGCCATTCTTGATTTCCACCTGCTGAAAATTCCAGTTCCCCTTTTGATTGCCCTGTATTGCACCTTGTGCAGTTAAAGGGAAGCCATTCCAGCTACCGCTCAATGCAATTGAGGAAAGCTCGCCTTGCCATTGCTCATTCTGCCAGTCCAGTTTCTGTTTTAAGCGCCCCGATACGGCCGCCTGCGTCTCAGGTAACCAGTGCGCCACTGCGGGTAACGATACGTCAGTCTGTCCCTGCCAGTGCACGCCGTTTTTCCAGTTAAGCAACCCTGTCATGTCGAGATAATTCAGTCCGTCGCCCAAATGTAGGCGTTGCAACTGTAATTGCGCTGTACTACCGGTTAACACAAGCTGGAGCCGACTCGACGGCAAAGCACGCCACTTCCCTTCTGTTTCCAGATCCAGCTTGTAACTGCTCAATGCCCCCTGCGCCTCGATCTTTCCTCGGCCAACCGACAACCCTGCTAACACAGAGGGTAACGGTAACGCTTGCCAATTCCCGTGGATCTCAAAAGGTAAATCATTGTGCAGTGGTTTTAATTTTCCTTGCAGTTGTAATTTTTCAGCTCCTTCCAGCGTGGCGGTAAAGCTCAGATCCTGCAAATCGCCCTTGGTCTGCAAGATAACGGTACGGAGCGAATCGGATGCATTTCCCGGAATCAGTGAAGTCACCTTCAACTGAGTATCCAGTAAATAATTCCGGATAAACGTCATGCTGCCTGTTAAAACTGCACTGCGTTTATCTTGCAGGGCTGTCAGTTGCTGAACACTTAGTCGCTGAACATTGAGCACATGACCATCAAAGCGGGCTTGTAACTGCAGATCCATGAGCCCTGTGTCAAACCCTTGCTGATGATAACGGCCCTGTTTCAAATCCAACTCTGCCAGCCGGATATCAAAAGGAACAAACACCTCCGGTAGCGATTGCGCTGTCGTGGAATGCTGAATGGTCGGATGGGATGTTTTATCAGCGACAGATGGTTTAGCAGAAATAACAGTGGGTTTCAGCCAGACATCCACTGAGTTCACCTTAGTCCCCGCGATATCAATCCGATGTCCATCCCAATTGGCGGCGGTGTTTAATTCTTTTACTTTTACTTGAACGACGGAATCGTCATACAAAAAATCGCTCACCTTTAACCGCCCTAACTGAATCGGGAGCGGTGTTGAGATATAGCTGTTTACGTTATCCGTGGTCGCAGCAAGCTGTTCTTCGGTACTTACACTATCGGTACGTGAGACAGTTAAACCCTCAACATCCAGCTCACCAAGCGCCAACTCGCCATTCAGTAACGAGGCTAATGTCCATTTTGTCTGAACATGCTTTAGCGAGACCGTAATGGCATCATTACGCCAGCGTGCATTTTGTAATTGCCATCCCTCCGCAAGCGATCCTGAGACCCATTCGCCCTGTAATCCGGGAACCCAACGTGTGAGCTGATTCCACATTAACTGACTTGCAGACACAGAAAACAGCAAGAAAAAAAGGAGCGCGACCAGAAATGCAACCAGCAACACTGCGGATGCAACCCAACGCCGACTTCTCAGACTCATAGTTCTGGCCCTAATGCAAAATGTAACCGGAAAGGCACTGACTGTTCAGACACGCCAAAAGCGAGATCAAATCGCAACTGACCAACGGGGGTCAACCAGCGCCCCCCAACCCCGGTACCCATTTTCCACGGATCTTTGTAATCATTGGTTGCCGTGCCCACATCCACAAACGTCGCAATGCGCCATTTCGGCGCTACCTGGTAGTTATATTCCAGACTGCCTACCGTTGTATTCAACGCGCCCGAGAGTGCGCCCGTGGCATCATGAGGTGAAATGGTTTCGTAACCAAACCCTCTGACAGTCTGATCGCCCCCCGTGAAAAAACGCTGAGATGCCGGAATTTCACTTAAATTTCCCCACAGCAACGCTCCTTGCTCGGCACGAAAAATCAAGCGGTGCTTCGAATAATAGGTGCGCAGCCACTTCGTTCTTCCCCAGACCTTCACAAATCGTGTATCCGATGCCCACAGCGGATCGGAGAACATCACAGACAGGGTTTGCTGATCACCCCAATAAGGATCGATCCCGCCCTGACTGCGAACGCGGCTAATCGAGGCCCCCGGTAAGAACAGCAAGCTGTTCCCGCTGTCTTCCCCCTGCGCATATCGTTCATAGGCCGTTTTAAAGAAATAATCGCGTTGCCAGTTTCCCATCAGCGTGGTCCAGTAATGCAGACCAGTTTCTATTTTCTGAGATCGGGTATCACTTTGTGAAACATTGTTATAGGTCGTTTGTAACTGGTAATAATCGTCTATCGGGTTTTTATTGGGTATCCGGTAACTGAAGTCTACCGTTTGCGTTGTCTGTGCAATTTTGATCTGAGAAGAGAAACGATGTCCCGCATCATTCACCCAGGGGCGTTCCCAATTCCATTGAACACGAGGGCCTTCATCGGTAGAAAACCCGATCCCGGTTTCCATCTGATTTGGCTTTTTCTTCTGCAGATGAATCGTGATCGGGATCTGGAAGTTTTGCGCATGACTGACTTGAGGATGCACGTCGACAACCTGGAAATAACGTGTTTGCGATAATGACTGGCTTAACTCTGCCAGTTTGCGCGTATCGTAAACATCCCCCTGTTTAAAGTGGAATAACGGTTGGATCAATTGAGTTTGGGCAATGCCGTCGATGGAGATCGAACCAAAATGATATCGGTGCCCACTGTTAAAGATAATGTTGATATCGGCAGCCGTGTCTCGGGGGTACACCTGAACATCTGACTGGGTAATTTTGGCATCAAAATAGCCATGCGTTGCCGCCAGTGTTTTCAAGCGATGCTTAATGTTTTCATACTTACCGTGATGCAAAACACTGCCGGACTCCAGATCAAGCGAAGAGAGTATTTTCAGAAAATCAGGATCTGTTTGCGCATCCCCATCCAAAACAACCTGGATCTGCCGAACTTTAACCGGTTTTCCAGCATCAATCTGCACCTGCAAAGTATGCGATGGCTCAACCGGATATTTAAAATCAATCTGTGGGGAATAATATCCCAGTGCCTGCAGCGATTTTCGGATCGCCTCTGTAATTTTTGCCTCTCGCGCCTCAACCCGCTGGCTATCGATCACCGGCAAGGCCGCCAGATAATATTTTACATTATCAAGTAATTCTCCTTTCACCCCGCGCACATCATAGGTGACCGGCGCAGCCAAAGCGGATGACATAACGCTCATCAGCAAACTGCACACCATGAGGTAATACCGGTATTTGTTATACTTCAATGAATCCCCGCTCATCCCTTTATAACAGAATGCCTGATTTGTTAATGTGTTGTGACACTTTAAATCCTATCACAGCAATGCCTCAACCGAGTCAGAAAAGCGTCTTTGTTTCAATTCTATTACTTGGTTTTTAGAAAATTTGAGACTACCCTAGCAGAGCATATTCTCAGGGCGGGGTGAAAGTCCCCACCGGCGGTATACAGTATGAAGAGGTCTTCAACTGAGAGCCCGCGAGCGGTTAAAGCATCCCCATGCTTTAATGTCAGCAGATCCGGTGTAATTCCGGAGCCGACGGTTATAGTCCGGATGGAAGAGGATACAACAAGCCTCCGCATTCAGCGGAGGCTCTGTTATTCCATGCCCTGATTCTGGTAAATAAATACACAGGAGTATTACCATGAATCAGTCTTTACTGACCCCTTTTGGCAACCCGATTCAACGCGTAGAACGAGCACTGATTGCATTACAGCAAGGTCAGGGTGTGTTGGTTGTTGATGATGAAGATCGCGAAAACGAAGGCGATCTGATCTTTTCTGCGGAAAAAATGACCCCGCAGCAGATGGCACTGATGATCCGTGAATGTTCGGGTATCGTCTGCCTCTGTCTGACCGAGGAACGTGTTCGTCAGTTAGCATTACCGATGATGGTGGAGAATAATACCAGCGCCTATCAAACCGGATTCACTGTCACCATTGAAGCGGCCCACGGTGTAACGACGGGTGTTTCTGCGCATGATCGGATCACCACAATTCGGGCGGCAATTGCTGACCGTGCCGAGCCGTCTGATCTTAACCGGCCCGGTCATGTCTTTCCTCTTCGCGCCCGTTCCGGCGGCGTATTAACCCGTCGCGGTCACACCGAAGCCACCGTTGATCTCATGAAACTAGCCGGATTAAAACCGTTCGGCGTTCTTTGTGAGTTACAAAATCAGGATGGCTCGATGGCGCGTCTGCCTGAAATTGTCACTTTTGCCGAAAAGCATCAGATGCCGGTGTTGTGTATTGAAGATCTCGTCACTTATCTGACGATGGATACAAAAGCAGCAGTTTAAATTTTTCACAATTTTTCACATCGGTTATAAAAAAGGCCACTGTATTCAGTGGCCTTTCTCATCACAAAGCATTAGCGCATATCGCGTAAAGCCTGGATGCGTTTTTCTAACGGCGGATGACTCATGAACAACTCCATCATCGCGCTTTTACCATTGATGCCAAACGCCATCATGGTGCCTTCCAACTGAGACTCCTGTCCGTGCGCCAATCGTTGTAACGCGGCGATCATCTTCTCTTTACCTACCAGCTTGGCTGAACCCGCATCGGCACGGAATTCACGCTGGCGGGAAAACCACATCACGATCATCGAGGCCAGGAAACCAAACACAAGCTCGAGCACCATTGAAATCGCAAAATATGCCATACCGCCGCCAAAGCTTGACTCTTCATCATCAGAACGCGAAACGTTACTGATAATTCCAGCCAGCAAACGCGACAGGTAAATCACAAACGTATTCACCACACCCTGAATCAAGGTGAGCGTTACCATGTCGCCATTGGCTACGTGACTGATCTCATGGGCCAAAACAGCTTCAGCTTCATCCCGACTCATGTTGTAAAGCAACCCGCTACTGACAGCGACCAGCGCCTCGTTGCGGTTAGCGCCTGTGGCAAACGCATTCATATCGGCGGCATCATAAATACCCACCTCAGGCATACCAATCCCCGCCTGTTCAGCCTGACGCTTGACCGTATTAACCAACCAATATTCAACCTCAGTTCGAGGTTGTTCGATTGGCTGAATACCATAAGCACGTTTGGCCATCCATTTGGACATCAGCAAAGAAATAATTGAGCCGCCGAAACCAAATACCATCGCCATCAGCAACAGACCCGATGATCCCCGAGGATTAATCCCGAAGAAACGACTTAAAACACTTAATACAATCGACAGGACCAGCATGACTGCCAGGTTTGTCGCAAGAAACAGCAACACGCGTTTCATTTCAGCTCCTTTAACGTGCGAAATGTGTATATGCACACAACCTGATCATAGGGTCACGAATAGGAATTTCAAGTAAATGAAATGTAAGAAATACTATATATTTAACTCGAAATAACCGAGGTATTAATAGAAACACCTCGGTTATTTAAATAAATTAAAGCAGAGAAGAGATATCGAGATAATGTCCAAGCCCATGCTCATGAGGCTTGTTGATATAAGGGATCTCACCCAGATACGGTGATGGGATCAGACTTTTTAATGTTTCCAGATTCGCCTGATAATGACTCATTGCCGGGTTTACCCGATTCATACACCAGCCAGCCACAGGAAGCATATCCCGATGAATGGCTTCGTAGGTCAGCAAGGCGTGATTGATACAACCTAATCGGGCCCCGACAACCATGATGACTGGCAGATTTTCATATTTAACCCAGTCAGACAGGAAATGACCATTCCCGATAGGCACACGCCAACCACC
This sequence comes from Tolumonas lignilytica, assembly GCF_000527035.1. Lineage (NCBI taxonomy): Bacteria > Pseudomonadati > Pseudomonadota > Gammaproteobacteria > Aeromonadales > Aeromonadaceae > Tolumonas > Tolumonas lignilytica. Next base: position 2,972,711 of record NZ_AZUK01000001.1, on the reverse strand, counting down.
CGCACCTTCTACAAAAATGATATCGGCATTCGTCGCTTTCTGCAGACGGGATAAACCATCTGACAACACATCCAGCTTGATCGTCACACCTGATTCTTCTGCTGCAATATGAGGAGAAGAGAATGGCTCAAAAGAATAACCAACCACCTGCTCGTATTGCAGTGGCAAGGTACTGTGTTTTTGTAAAAACAACACATCCTGATTACACAGCCCCTCCTCCATGATTTCACATCCCGCAGCAACCGGCTTGAAGGCTACTGCTTTTAATCCTCTTGCGGCAGCCGCCTGTAACAACGCCAATGTACTGGTTGTTTTCCCCACATCGGTATCAGTACCGGTAACGAAAAAGGTTTTGCTCATCGATGTAAAACTCCGTAGCACACATTATAAGTGACCGGAAGCAATCCAGTAGGTAGTCGGTATCGCTCATAAGCTTGTTGCAAACGAAGCAATTTTTGCCGGGTTAACAGACCTTGATGACGCTCTCCGTTAACCTGGCTGGCACCAATCCGTTTCAGACTCTGTAGGATGGTATTCACGTCCGCATAGTGCATCACATGGCGACAAACCTGCCAAGTTTTGCATCGAATGCCCGCTTCCTGCAAAACAGAACGGAGTTCCGACACACCCATGAACTGATTGATATGCTCATAGTCATCCACTGCAGTCCATGCATCCCGTAGCTCAAATAAGCTTCCTTCATTAAGCGTAGCAAACAGCGCATAACCCTGTGACGTTAATACTCTTTTTATTTCCCTGAACGCCTGAACCGGTTCATGACACCACTGTAATGCCAGACTGGAAAAAACCAGATCTTGAGATTCACTGCGCAATGGCAATGCTTCAGCATCACCACAGACATATCCCTGAGCATCACCACGCAAACCAGCCTGTTTCAACATTCCGGTGGAAATATCCAACGCCAGCAAGTAGTTACATAATTGTTGCAGGTTTGATAAAAAAAAGCCTGAGCCACATCCCAGATCGAGACCATTCCCATACTTTTCATCCGGAATAAGACTCAATAGATTACGCCCAACTTCCTTTTGTAACAATGCATATTGATCATAGGAACTTGCAGCTTTACCAAACCGTTCCGCCAGTGCTTGCTTATCAACTTGTTCAAACATCCGCCATACACTCTTTTAATGCCCCGAGCAAAAGCGATACATCAGAGGCCTGATGTGCTGCTGTCAGCGTAATCCGTAAACGTGCTGTACCTTGAGGTACGGTAGGTGGGCGAATAGCCGTGACCCAAAGCCCTCGGGCACGTAAACGATCAGCAACGGCAATAGCTTTATCAGCATCGCCAATCAACACCGGTTGAATGGCAGTCACGGAATCTCCGATGGCAAAACCTAATTCTGCAATGCCCGTTCGGAATAAATGTATTAACGATTGTAGGTGTGCACGCTCAACATCCGCTTGCTTTACCCAATGAATAGCAGCTTGGATGGCACAGGCCTGAGCTGGCGGTAAGTGCGTGCTGTAAACATAGTCACGGGCAAAGTTAACTAGATAGTCAATAAGCTGTTTACTGCCACCCACAAAAGCCCCCGCCACGCCGAGTGCTTTACCAAACGTCGCCATCCGAATATGGACACCATTCGGCGAAACCTGTTGATGCGATAGCGAGCCTTGCCCTTGTTCACCCAGCACACCCAAACCATGTGCATCATCAATCATTAGCCAGTTTCCGCTTTGTGCAGCAAGATCGGCCAATTGCTGACAAGGGGCTTGGTCACCATCCATGCTGAAGACCCCTTCGCTGATGATTAACCCAGTCTGTGGCTGTAACAACGAAGCCAGATGAGCCATGTCATTATGACGAAAACGCAGCATTTTAGCGGGTGATTGTGCCCCGGCTTCCTGAAGAGAGGCGTGATTAAGTCGATCTTGATACTGGCTATGTTCTTTCTGCAATAATGCTTTTATCACGGCCTGATTAGCCGCAAAGCCAGTAGAGAACAGCATTACCGATTCCACACCCAGCCATTCGGCCAGTGTTTGCTCTAAATCCGCATGCGCCTGGGTATAACCCGTCACCAAGGGTGACGCACCGGCACCAGCGCCCCATTTGTCCAGTCCAGTCTGCCAGGCTTGGGTCAAAAATGGCTGGGCTGCCAATCCCAGATAATCATTGCTGGAGAAATTAAGGTAAGACTGATCATTTAATCGGATGAAGCGTCCCTGACCAGATTGCAGTATTTGACGCTGACGAAGCAGGCCCTGTTCGGCCCGCTTATTCAGTGCCGCTTGTAAATCAAACGGCATTGGCTGGTGTCCGCGGTTTACTGGCATCATAGAACAATGCACCTTCCGCCTGATCGGCAATGGCTTCCAGCAGGGCATGTTCTTCCACCATGTCCGGCTTCTGGGCGCGTGCTTCGGGTTTCAAACCCAGGCGGGCAAACAGTTGCATATCCTCGTTTGCATCGGCATTCGGCGTAGTCAGCAGTTTGCAACCGTAGAAAATCGAGTTGGCCCCAGCCATGAAACAGAGTGCCTGCATCTGATCGTTCATTTTTTCGCGACCGGCAGATAAACGGACGTGTGATTTAGGCATGAGAATCCGCGCAACGGCGATAGTGCGGATAAAATCAAACGGATCAAGATCATCCTGATTTTCCAGCGGGGTGCCTTTCACCTTCACCAGCATATTGATCGGTACACTTTCCGGCTGTACCGGTAGATTGGCCAGTTGCACCAACAAACCGGCACGATCCTGCACCTGTTCCCCCATACCCACGATACCGCCAGAACAGATCTTCATACCGGCATCACGGACATGCTGTAAGGTATCCAGACGTTCCTGATAAGTACGGGTAGTAATGATCGCGTTATAAAATTCCGGCGATGTATCCAGATTATGGTTGTAATAATCCAGACCGGCCTCAGCCAACTGTTTCGCCTGATCTTCTGTCAGCATACCCAGCGTCATACAAGTTTCCATGCCCAGATTTTTCACTTCCTGGATCATGCGGATGATGTACGGCATATCACGGTCACGAGGATTCCGCCAGGCAGCCCCCATACAGAAGCGTGAAGATCCGGCCTCTTTCGCCTCTTTCGCCCGTTGCAGTACTTTTTCGACTTCCAGCAGAGTTTCTTTTTCCAAACCGGTGTTGTAGCGCGCACTCTGTGGACAGTATTTGCAGTCTTCCGGGCAAGCACCGGTTTTAATTGATAACAATGTGCTCACCTGCACTTCATTCGGGTTGAAATGCTGACGATGAACAACCTGAGCCTGAAACAACAGATCGTTAAAAGGTAATGCAAACAGCGCTTCAACTTCGGCTACTGTCCAGTTATGACGGATATTTGCTGACATTGTTATCAATACTCTCAGACGAAAATAATTTGGATAGTCTATGTATGCCCGGTAAACTGTCAATTAAAAACAAGATCTGATATTTACATCAGGATAAATAATGAACAACCAGCAATTTGATAGTCAGCATATCTGGCATCCCTATACCTCATTAACCCACCCTCTTCCTGTCTATCCTGTAAAACGTGCGGAAAGCGTGTATCTGGAACTGGACGATGGCCGTCGTTTAATTGACGGCATGTCTTCATGGTGGGCCTGTATTCACGGTTATAACGTACCGGAACTCAATAATGCGATTCAGGCGCAACTACAGAATATGGCTCATGTCATGTTCGGCGGTATCACCCACCAGCCCGCGATTGATTTATGCCGCAAACTGGTTGAACTGACACCGCCAGGGTTGGATCGTGTGTTTCTGGCTGATTCAGGCTCGGTTGCAGTTGAAGTTTCACTCAAAATGGCCATTCAGTATTGGCACAGTAAAGGTACGCCACGGCATCGCTTTCTGACCATTCGCAACGGCTATCATGGCGATACCTTCGGTGCGATGAGTGTTTGTGATCCGCAAGGCGGTATGCATGAACTTTACACTGGTTTTCTGCCGGAACACCTGTTTGCCAATGCCCCACAGTGCCGACCGGATAAAGAATGGAACGAAGAGGATATTGCTGATTTAGCCCGTCAGCTATCTGCCCACCAGCACGAAATTGCAGCCATCATTTTAGAACCAATTGTTCAGGGCGCGGGTGGCATGCGTTTCTATCATCCGCAATATTTACGTCGTGTACGGGAATTATGCGATGAATACCAGATCCTGTTGATCGCCGATGAAATTGCCACTGGGTTCGGGCGCACCGGAAAACTGTTTGCCTGTGAATGGTCCGATATTACACCGGATATTATGTGTCTGGGAAAAGCACTGACCGGTGGTTACATGACCCTTTCAGCAACACTGACGACCGAAAAAGTTGCCACAACCCTGTGTAATGGGAAAGCTGGCGTACTGATGCATGGCCCCACCTTCATGGGCAACCCTCTGGCCTGTGCCGTCGCGAATGCCTCTCTGGATCTATTACTCAGTTCTCCATGGCAACAACGCGTCTCGCAAATTGAGCAACAACTGAGTGAAGAACTAGCTATTTACCGGGAGCATCCTGCCGTCGCAGATGTGCGAATACTGGGTGCTATTGGCGTCGTCGAAACCAGAACACCGGTCAATATGGCTGAATTGCAGGCCATTTTTGTTGAACAAGGTGTCTGGATCCGCCCATTCGGGCGACTGATCTACATCATGCCGCCTTTCGTGATACCGTCTGATGAATTAAGCAAGCTGACTAAAGCCATTGGAGTCGGGCTTGATTCAATGATTTGATTCAATAAACGGATGCATCGCAGAGAGTGATGCATCCTTTATTTCCTGCCATTCCTCAATCGTTCGTTGTAACCATTGAGCAAATGCCTGATAGCGCGGACGTTGTACATGTTCGCGAGAACAGTAAAGCTGATATCCCATGCCCGATGGGATCTTATAATCTACCGGCATCACCAGCTCACCACGCAATACCGCAGGCATCACCAAAAACCAGCGGCCCATTGCCAATCCCATCCCGTGTTTGGCAGCTTCCAATGCCATCGCATGCTGATTAAAAACATATTTCCGATTGCTGTGAGGCAACACAATCCCAGTGGCCTGACTCCAGTGTTGCCATTCATAACCGAACTCAAACTGTTCCAGCGATTCCGTACAATGTAGTAATGAGCAACGTCGCAGGTCAGTTTTATCCCGACTCAGCAAACCATGACTCGCTGCATATTCAGGGCTGCATACCGGAACCAACCATTCCTCAAGTAATGTCCACGAATGCAAATGCGGCAGCCCCGCGTTACCGTAATACACGGCCATATCGACCGGTTCAGTTTCAAAATTGGGTAAACCGTGCTGCCCATAAAACAACAAATCCAATGACCGATAGGTTGTTTTAAAACTATTCAATCTCGGCATTAGCCATAACTGACCGAATGCCGGTGGCAAACCGATGCAGAGCATACCGCGCAATTCTTTAAAACGAATATCCTCTATCACTTCGTTGATTTGCTGCAACGAACTGGTCAGAGCCAATAACAATTGCTCCCCTTCCGGGGTCAGTACCAATTTGCGGGTCAGTCGAATGAATAATTTGAACTTCAGTAATTCTTCTAGACGACGAATACGCTGACTAATCGCACCTTGTGTCAGATAAAGCTCTTCTGCTGCTTTTGTAAAACTTAAATGTCGGGCTGAGACCTCAAAGGTATGCAACAACGCCAACATACTTTGTTCAACCAGCATCCGTTTTCTTCCTTTTTATGGATTAGCCTAATTAATACATAATGTGAGTTATTTCGCTTTTAGTCAAAATGAAACCGGTTACAATTTTTTCATAGACACAACGAAGGACAACAAGTCATGAAAAAAGATCTGAAGATTGCCATTATTGGTGCTGGTTCCAGTTATACCCCTGAATTAATTGATGGTTTAATTGCACGTAGTAGCCAGTTACCGATCCGCGAAGTCCGCTTAGTCGATATCGATGAAGGTTGGCATAAAGCTGAAATTATCCTGTCACTGACTCGCCGGATGTTTGAACATGCCGGTTTGCCTGTAAAAGTGATCCTGACGCAAGACCGTAAAGAAGCCTTAACCGATGTCGACTTTGTCTGCTCTCAATTCCGGGTCGGTTGTCTGGATGCACGTATTCGTGATGAGCGAATTTCGCTGAAGCACGGCATGCTGGGTCAGGAAACCAATGGCTTAGGCGGTTTTGCCAAAGCTCAGCGTTCTATCCCCGCGACACTGGATATCTGCCGTGATATCGAAAAATACAGCCCGGATGCCTGGTTATTAAACTTCACGAATCCGTCAGGCATTGTGACTGAAGCCGTATTACGCCATACCAAAGTCAAAGTCGTTGGCTTGTGTAATGTGCCGGTATTAATGCAAAAAGGCATGGCAAAAGTACTGAATGCCGAAGAACAAGATGTGTTTGTGCAAGTCGCCGGTCTCAATCATTTTATTTTTGCCCGTCAGGTAAACCTTCAGGGCGAAGACAAGATGGATTATGTACTGGAAGAGTTCCTGAACGATAATCAGGCATTCAATCCGAAAAATATTCCTTCCTTGAAATGGCCAAGAAAATTACTGGCAAACCGTCATCAGATCCCTTGCCCATACCTGCGTTATTATTTCAGCGCGGATGACACTTACCAGAAATGTGTACATGAAGCAGAAACAGAAGGTACACGCGGTGAAGTGGTAAAACGTCTGGAAGAAAAACTGTTTGAAATTTACAGCAACCCGTCTTTATACGTGAAGCCAAAAGAATTAGAAGGTCGTGGTGGCCAATACTATTCTGATGCGGCCTGTGATTTGATGAGTGCCATCTACAATGACAAGCGGACGCTGATGCATGTAAATACCCGTAACAACGGCACCATCGCTGGCTTGCCGGATGATTGCTCTGTCGAAGTCACCTCCGTCATCACTAAAGCAGGCCCGATGCCACTGAATGTTGCACCATTTGAACCGGATACACTGGCTATGTTGCAGACCATGAAAACCTTTGAACGTTTTACCATTGATGCAGCAGTAAATGGCGATTATCAAAGTGCCCTTCGCGCTCTGACGCTGAATCCACTGGTCAAAACCGGCAAGGTTCTGGAAGCCGCATTGGATGAAACCATCCGTGAAAACATTAAATACATGCCTCAGTTTCAGGCCTACTACGAAGCTAATCTGAAATAATGTAATTTAAAGGACGGCGCAATGCCGTCCATACTGCGTTCCAATGCAATCGTGTAACCCGTGTGTGTGTCAACCGCAGGATGCGTTTTACCGGAAATGTTTAGCATTTCCGGTTTTCTTATTCACTCAGACCTCTGAATAATCATCGAACAGAAAAGAGCGCTCTGTTAGACTAAAAAGGTTTCTGGCAACGAGATTCTGTAATGCGTATTTCCATTACCGGGAAAATTTGTTTCATCCTTTTGATTATTTTCTCACTGGTGCTAATCAGTACTACCCTGTATCAAACATTCCGTGAACGAGAACTGGTTCTTCGATTCAGTAATGAGCAGGTTTCATCTCTATTGCAAAACTACAAAAACGATCTCGATCTGCTCATCAGTGAGCACCAACCCGATCGTTTGGCTTATTACCAGCAAGGCTTGTTAAAACAGAAATATGTATTAAGCATGAAGTGGGTACGTGACCAAAGCAATGACGTATTAGGTCCGCTAAAAAACGAGAATTTACCAACGGATCAGCATGAAAACATGGCATTACAAGGCAAACTGTTTCAACAAACCATGAGCGCAAAAGGGCAAACCAAGATAATCACCATCATGCCCTATTTTTTGCCAACCCAGACGGGAACAGACAGAAAGCCTGTGGCCGCAATCCGTATAGAATATTCACTGGATAAACAACTCGATACGGTTGAACAACACATATTCATTTCTGCCATCATGCTTTCTGTGATTTTTAGCGGTGTCTTACTGATGACTTTGGCTATTATCCGTAAGCAGGTCGTTTTGCCATTACAGAATTTGCGTCAGGCAATCGACAATGTGGCAGATTTTGATGATTTATCCAATCGCCTTCCCGTGGTCCACAATGATGAAATTGACCAAGTAAATGAGAGTTTCAATCAACTCATGGAACATTTATCGGGAAATGAGTTTGAAAACAAAAAACTGGCCGAGACAAATTGGCGGGAAACCCTTCCACCATTGAGCTAAAAAGCATCACACTGATATAAAATAAGGGTTCCTCTATACATTCGCCTTGAGACATTCGCCGACCAAGGTAAGATGAGAACATTTTCATATTGGCACTGCCAAATATAAGTATTAAATGGAGAAGCAATTCAGATGACTCACGTTCCCGTAATTGACGTGCTGCAGGGCAAATATGCCGTTGGTACGACATTGACAGTAAAAGGTTGGATCCGTACTCGTCGTGATTCCAAAGCAGGTATTTCATTTCTCGCCATCCATGATGGCTCCTGCTTTGCACCTGTTCAGGCTGTAGTGCCAAATACTCTGTCAAATTACGAAAGCGATGTATTACGTCTGACGACTTCCTGCTCCGTTGCAGTCACAGGTGTGGTGAAAGCTTCCGAAGGTTCTGGGCAGCAATTCGAGATTGCAGCCGAAGAGGTAACTGTTCTGGGTTTTGTTGAAGATCCAGATACTTACCCGATGGCCCCTAAACGTCATTCTGTTGAATACCTGCGTGAGCACGCGCATTTACGTGTACGTACCAATATGATGGGCGCCGTGACCCGCGTCCGTAACTGTATTGCACAAGCCATCCACCGTTTCTTCCATGATGAAGGTTTTATGTGGATTGCAACTCCACTGATCACCGCGTCTGACTGTGAAGGTGCCGGCGAAATGTTCCGTGTTTCCACGCTGGATATGGAAAACCTGCCTCGCACTGACAAAGGCGCTATTGACTACAATCAGGATTTCTTCGGCAAAGAAGCTTTCCTGACTGTCTCCGGTCAGTTGAATCTGGAAACCTATGCTTGTGCCATGTCAAAAGTCTACACCTTCGGACCAACCTTCCGAGCAGAAAACTCCAACACCAGTCGCCATCTGGCTGAATTCTGGATGGTTGAACCGGAAATCGCCTTTGCTACGCTGGACGACAACGCAGCATTAGCAGAAAAACTGCTGAAATATGTGTTTACTGCGGTATTGAATGAACGTCGTGATGATATGGAATTCTTCGCTGAACGCGTAGATAAAGATGCGATCAACCGCCTGGAACAATTTGTTAAAGCCGACTTTGCACAAGTTGATTACACCGACGCGATTGAAATCCTGAAAAACAGTGGCCGCAGCTTTGAATTCCCTGTGGAATGGGGTATCGACATGTCTTCAGAGCACGAACGTTATCTGGCAGAAGAACATTTCAAAGCCCCGGTTGTTGTTAAAAACTATCCGAAAGATATCAAAGCTTTCTATATGCGTCTGAACGACGATGGCAAAACTGTTGCCGCAATGGATGTATTGGCACCAGGTATCGGTGAAATCATCGGTGGTTCACAACGTGAAGAACGCTTGGATGTGCTTGATGCCCGTCTGGCTGAAATGGGTCTGAATAAAGAAGACTATTGGTGGTATCGTGATCTGCGTCGTTACGGCACAGTCCCTCATTCCGGCTTTGGTCTGGGTTTTGAGCGTCTGGTCGTCTATGTCACCGGTATGGGCAACGTCCGTGATGTGATCCCATTCCCTCGTACTCCACGTAACGCGGAATATTAATATTCTTGTAGATAGAATAAAGGCCAGTTTTGCTGGCCTTTATTTTACGCAATATTTATCCCGCATATTGTGTTTCATGGTCCAACAGCCACTGTTTCATACCCAAGCCACCCGCATATCCGACTAATTGGCCGTTAGCACCAATCACTCGATGACAAGGCACAATGATCGCAATCGGATTCCGATTATTTGCCATTCCCACTGCGCGCATTGCTTTCGGTCTGCCGATTTGTTCCGCGATCATTTTATAGCTCACGGTTTTACCATACGGGATAGTCCGTAAAGCGTGCCATGCAGATAACTGAAATTCGGTCCCCGCCATCGATAACGGTACCGAAAATTCTTGTCGGGTCCCGTTGAAATACTCATGTAATTGCTGGTGAGCCAAAACAAGAATGGGATGCAAAGGTTCAGTAACCGTCATACCATCAACAGGAGGGTTATTTAATAACAACGACTGCAACCCTTCATTGTCAGCTTCTAATCGCAGGTATCCTACAGGAGAGTGCAAATAACTGATTGCTGTCGTCATATATTATTTCCTAATCAAATTTCACTTCAATATTTGATG